>JBNJEA010000055.1:0-19643 GCA_051745395.1 Thermodesulfobacteriota bacterium
AAATTTTAATCCTCAGAATACTTCGAGTATGCCTGCGGTTAAAATTTTCGCCTTCCTTGATCTTGACGAAAAATCCTGGTTTTCGTTCGGGCACTAAATGGATAAATGACTCTGTTGATATGAAATCACTATGCCTCCGCCTGTTTTCGATCCCCGGATGCCAAGCGTTCCAGAAACGCATTGATCCGCAGTTTCATCCGGCCCGTGTCCATGTGGGGGCCGTATTCGCGCTCGATCCGCAGGCAGGGGATGCCGTTTTGCTCCAGGTGTTTTTCCATCAGCGCGTTTTCGGCGCCGTGTAAGTCGCAGAACCGGATGTTTTGCATGATCACGCCATGGACGTTCGCCCGGTCGATGCGCCGGCGCAGTAAGGCCAGGCGTTCGTCGAATTTCCCAAACATCCGCGGGCAAACCGCGTCGCCCAGGTAATGCGATGCCAGTGCTTCGACGGGATCGCCGGTTTCATCGATTTCGCAGCCTTCGTACCGGATGCCGAAACACAGGTTTTCGGCCACCACGATGGCATCGCCCTGGTTTTCAAGCATTTCGAACAGATCAATTTCGTCGCTGACGCTGCCGGTGACCATCAGGCGTTTTTTGTTTTCGTTTTGCGGCGGCTGCCGTTTTTTCAACGACGCAGCCCAGGTCTCCAGTGCCGCCGTGTAGGTATCGCGCGGCAGTACCGTGGAGGCAATGGTGGCGGCAAAGACATCGGTGCCGGAAACCGCAACCCGGTCCATGGCGCGCAAATCCTCGATTTCCCGCAAAAGCCGGCGGCCCCGGTTATACACCCGGATGGCATCGCGCAGCTTTTCGTCGGTGATTTCAACGCCGAAATGGGTTTCGAGGCTTTCAATCAGCGCCCGGAGTTCTTCGATGTACCACCGCCGGCCGTGGGCCTGGGATTTGTGGGGCACGTCAAAATAATAGAAAAAATCGGGCACAAGACCGGCCCCTTCTTTTCCGGCCTTGCGCCAGTTTTCATCCAGCCGGCGCATGCCGTCGCAGCCGGGGGTGATCACGGCGCCGTCTAAGAACGAAAACCGGCCCTTGCCGGCCAGTTGGAGGATGCACTTGGGAAAACTGCAGATAAACGGGCCGAAATAGGTGTCTGCGACGTCCATGCCCTCGGTTTCAATGCCCCGGAGGCGAACGGGCAGGATATCGGCGGCATAAAAGATCTCGGCCGGCGTATACGAGCAGGTATAGCCGACCACGGGCCGACCCGTTTGTTTCCAATCTTTGATGGCCCGGGACTCCACCCGCGTGGCGGCATCATAAAAAATCTCTGTCATCGTTTAGGCCTCCGCTTTTTCAAACAGCGATTGCAGGGCGTCCCGGGCCTGTTCGGCTTGTTCTTCGTATTCGTCATCCCGGGCTTCGAGTACGCCGCAGACCCATTGGACCAGCTTGGGCACCACGGCCCGGGCGGCCGGTTCAACGGCTTCGGCCGTGTTGTCGAACAAGTGGCCGGCGCTTTCCGCCAGTTCAAAATCGTCGATGGCCTCGGTGAACCGGCCGACCATCCCGGACAGCGTTTCCGGGTTCTGGTCGGCAAAACGGTTGAAAAGGGCCAGGACGTTGTTGGCCAGTTCGGCCATTTCCTGGACATCGCAGGCGGCCAGGTGGCTTTTTACCGCCGATGCCATCTCGCGGTCATCCATGGCCGCCCATACACCGAGCCGCTGGTTAAGCGCCCGGATGCGGATATTGGCCACCTCGGCCGCCCCCGCCATGTTGAATTGGCGCAATTCCGGTTTGTCCGCCGTGGCCTGGGCGATGGCCTGGTCGATCGAGACCCGGGTTTCGGCAAAAAACAGGCGGGCTTTCCACAATACCGCCGGGTCGACGTCATCTACGAGGACTTCGATTTTCTCCGTCAGGGCATTCGTCAGGTGCGGGGCGCCGGGTTCACCGAGCAGGCCGCTGCCGGTATGGATTTTTCGGAACAGTTCGGTTATTTCGTTGGTCAACCGGGCCATGGAGCGGCTGTCGATTTCGGAAATAAAGGTTGCAATGACGTCGGTGAGCAGGTCGGGGGAAAGCTCGTTGAGTTTGCCGATGGAGATGTCTACGGTTTCGACCAGGCGGTTGGCCACCGACGGCAGCACGGACAGCAGCAGCACCACTTTGGCCGGGTACTGCCAGATCACGCGGTTGGCCATTTCCACCGTGGCCCGGACGTCTTTGGCCGAATGGTCCACGGCTTCCTTGAGTTCGCCGAAATCCACGGCCTCGATCCATTGGGCAAACCCCGGTTCCAGGGTTCGGGCAAAAAACTCCGGGTCTTCGCGGTGCAGGTCGTTTAAAATCCGGCATCCCCGGGTCACCAGTGTCGCACTCCGGCCGTTGGCCATTTTGGCGATCACGTCGGCAAACAGGGCCTTTTTATCGGATGTAGGAAATCCTTCAATGGTGGCCGCGGCCGTGGACATCAGGTCGAAAAGCCCGTTGACCAGGTCGGGCAGGGGGGCGGCGATGTCTTCGATAAAGTGGCTGTCTTCAAACAGTTGCCGGATTTCGTTTTCTGCCGACACATCCCGGCTGCGGGTCAGGCTTTTGCCGATGTGTCTGCCCATCCGGCGGGCGATAAACTGTTTAAAGCGGCTTTTGCCCGCATACACATGAAGCACTTCCGGCAGCAGCCCGGCCAGCAGCCGGCGGACCTCCCGGGTTTCCATGAGCTTTCGGACCACTTGCGCGCCGGCATCCGGCGCGTTTTCATCCCCCCGGTCCATTGCCGGTGATTTTTCGGATTGTGTTGTTGCCATTTTGAGAGTCCAAAGTTTTGTTTAAGTGACTAATTTTTAGAAGAAACCGTATTGTTTCTCGAAGTCATTCCTGCGAAGGCAGGAATCTATAACTTGCCGATTATTCTGGATTGCGGCTAAAGCCTTGAACTGAGACTTGTCTCCCGAAAGTGTCCGGGACAAGTTCGCAGGAATGACAGAATTTTGGACTGTCGAGTGCCATGTGGAGTGCCCTCTGTCCTATGTCCGTGAAAACAATGGAAACTTCCGGATTAAACCACGGAAGCGGCCTGTTCCCGCTGACCCACACCGGTTGCCCCGGTGTTTTTTCCCCTCTGTTTCGCCGTTTCCGCCTCCGCTGTACGTTCGGTAGTTTGATCGGCTGCCATCAGGTGCCCGGCCAGGCGTTTGCCCAGAGAAAGAATCGTCCAGGTCGGCGGAAGGCCCCATTCCCGGGGGATGACAGAGCAGTCGCACACATAGAGGTTGTCAAAGCGGGTTTTTAGGTTCGTGTCGAGATGCTCGCCGATTTTGACGGTGCCGCCCGGATGGGCGGCAAACATCCAGCTCCGGTAAACCTCGGATGCCCCGGCGCTGTTTAGAATCCGCCGGGCGTGTTCGGCGCCTTTATCGAGCTTTAACCGGTCCTGCCGGGTCAAAACCTTGTTGACCATGCCCCGTTTGGTAATCTCGCCGCCGAGATCATCGCGGATTTTGATCATCACCGGCAGCACGTTTTTGTAGGAAAAGGCCTGTCTCGCTTTGAAGACTTCCAGGTCAAAGGCGATTTTCATCAGGTGGGGCATGTTGAAATCGGTCATGACAATGCCGTCGTCTTCGAAATGGACGCCGGTGGTCATGGGAACGGACTTGCCGCTGCCGAGTCCCTTGATCCGGCCGAATACAAAAACCAGGGGGTCGAAAAAGAAATCAAAGCCAGTGCTTTTCATGCCGCTTTTCCGCAGAATCTGCGGCGAGCCGATGCCGCCGGCGGCCACGATGACATTTGCGGCAAAGGCCTGGCGGGTTTGCCGGTTGTGTTTGTATTCCACGCCCACGGCCTTTTTATTTTCAATAAGCACCCGGTCCACCCGGGCGTGGGGGATCAGGCGGGCCCCGTGTTCCACGGCTTCGGCGACAAAATGCCGGGCATTCCATTTGGCGCCGTATGGACATCCATAGGAGCAGAGCTGGCAGTCGGGGCGGCACTTGTCTGCGTAGATGAACTTGTTTAGCTTGCGGCAGTCGTAGTCGAGTTCTCCGGCACTTTCCATGAACCGGCGGGGGCCGGCGCCGATTAAATCCTCGCCGAGCGGGGCGATGGGCACGTCATGGGAAGTGCCCTCCACCGCCGGCGCGATGTCGATGCCGTATTGCCGCAGCATCTCCACGGGCGGGTCAAACGCCGTGCCGCAATAAAACAGCGAGCTGCCCCCGGTAGTGATGCCCCGGATCATGCCCAGCATCTGTTGGGTAACCAGCAGGCTCTTGCCGGGCACAAAGGCCCGGGGAATCGTCTGGGCCACCGTTGCCTTGACCGGATCGTTGTCGCCCCATTCGAGAATTAAGACGGTTTTGCCGTTTTTCGCCAGATCCCGGGCCACACTGGCGCCGCCCGGACCGCTGCCGACCACGATGGCGTCGAATTCGGTTGCAGGTGATGGCATGGGCTTTTCTCCCCCTCGTTTAATATGTTTCCATATCCGGTTATTCGGATTACACCGTTTAAAAAGCTTCCAACCCCGCTTGTGCGTTGTTGTGACAGAAAGCAAGTCCTGTGGCGCCTTGGCTGACCGGCGGCGCGAAAAAGGAGTTTCCTCGCTCCAGGCGCCGAACAGAGGCGCAATTTCCGCTCGGAAACCCACTTTTCCACGCCGCCGTCAGGGCAACAGAGTACAATTTCGTTACAGCGCAAAAAGGGACTTCCTTGGCAGTAATCCCCTCCCGGCTTTCACCCGGGAGACCGCGCCGACCAGTAACTCTTAAGCCTGGTTAATTTGTTAAGGATCTGAAATTTTCTACCTTATACCTTAAACCCAAAACCTTAAACCTCGAGTTCCTTAGAACTCAGCCACCCGAACCCGCCGGCCGCCGCATCTGGATCGGCAAAAACGATGGCAGTTGACATAAACAAAGTTTATCAAGTCGACGGTCGACTGTCGACATGTAATTTAATATTTAATGAATTGTGTGACTATGTCAAGTGATTTATTCGCATTTTATGTGATATTTTTATTCCTTTGGATTCTATTCCCGGCTGGTGCGGTTTTACTAAAATCCGGTTCTGGTAAAAGCGGGCTCCGTGATTATTATTTTGCCTGGCATGCGCATGTGATATCGCTGCCAATACAACCAAATTGAGTGGATTTTTACACCCCGGATTTGACGACGTTATGGACGCACAGGACCCAAAACCCATCCGGCGAATAAAGCAATGGACCGGAGCGCTGCCCATCTTTTTGGGCATCGGTTCCTTCCAGGCCCTGGCCATGTTCCGGCGGGGGCTGTTTTATGCCTACTTGTCCATCTACCTGCGCTATTTTCTCGGCCTGTCGGTTACGGAAACCACGCTGTTTGCCACCCTGCCGATGCTGTGCAACATTTTGGCCCAGACATTTGTCTGGGGACGCCTGTCCGACCGGCGGCAGCTCCGGCGGACGTTGATCCTGTGGGGCGAGTTTTCCGGCGGCGTGGGCACGGTTTTGATCTGGGCGTTTCACGTGCTGGCCGACACCCCCCTGGCGGCCGGCTATGTCATCATTATCGGGCTGTCCGTGGTGGAAATTTTCTGGTCCATGAGCAACATCGGCTGGAGCGCCCTGATTTCAGACCTTTATCCCGAACAACAGCGAAACGAGGTCCAGGGCCGGCTGGCCAGCGTGGGCGGCGTGGGCCGGCTGGCGGGCATATGGATCGGCGGGCTGCTCTATGACGGCATGGGGAAAATGTACGAGGGATGGGGATTTGAATCCGGCATCCTGTTTTTTGTCGCCGCGGCCGTGATGTTTTTGTCCATGATCCCGGTGCTCTACCTGCCGGAAGGCGGCATTCAAAGCACCGGAAAAACCCCGGGGCCCGACTGTGACGCCGAATGCCGGAAAACCTCGCTGCGGCTGTTTATGGTTTTTCTGCTGGCCATGACCTTTATCAATTTCGGCAGAAACTGCGTGGTGGTGATCCAGTCACAATACCTGTTTCTGGAATCCGGATTTGCCGTCTCCAGCCCGGTGCTGAGCTATATCTTCAATACGGAAACCGCGGCCATTATCCTGTTCGGCTTGTTTGCCGGCCGCATCGGCCGCCTGATGGGAAACGGCCGTGCCGTGTGTCTCGGTGCGGCTGCCTCGGTGGTTTACCTGGTGCTTTTTATCACAGCCGACGAGCTGTTCTGGATATATGCGGCCAGTTTTTCCCGGGGGGCGGGGGCGGTCATTATCCTGGCGGCCTCCTATGCCATGGCCTCGATCCTCATTCCGCCGGAACACCGGGGGAAACTCTTCGGCTATTTCAATGCCACGCTGTTTCTGTCCTGGGGCGTGGCCGGAACGCTGATCGCCGGGCCGATCGTGGATGTGATGCAGGCGTTGGGCGCCTCCGAGGTGATGGCCTACAAGGGCGCCTATATTTCCGCTCTGACAATGACCGTCATCGGGTTGCTCATCCAGATCGTACTTGTATTTGTCCTGCTGCCGCGGGCCGGGATTGATCGGGCGGTGATGGCGAGGGACTGAGGGACTGAGGGACTAAGGGACTGAGGGACTGAGGGACTAAGGGACTGAGGGACTAAGAAGCGGAGAAGCGGAGAAGCGGATGGGAGAATCGAATTCTACTTTCGAACGCTGAAGTCTTGAAGCACTCGTAAAAAGTCGATTTCAGGACGGCAAAGTAAAAAGTTCAAGATCAAGGCGCGCGAATCTCGAGGAATGAGGCGTACTTATTCGTACGTTGAATGACGAGAGATGAAGCGCATCGAAGATCCCGAGCATCGGGGACGCAGATATTGGACTTTTTAGGAAGCCGTCAAGTCTTGATAATTCATTGGAAACAGTGTATATTACAAATTCGTTCATCTTCACCGGCGGTATTTAAAAACGGTTTGAATCCCATATTCCCGGTACCGTAGTCCCTTTTTTTCTTCTAACGGCAGGACAGGCAGAGGATTTTTTACGAAATGCTGTTTCGAAGCCTCATCGGATTTTTGCTTTTTGCGGGCCTGGCCTGGGTCATCAGCGAAAACCGGCGCCGGTTTCCCTGGCGGATCGCGGCCGTCGGCCTGGCCGCCCAGGTGGCGCTGGCGGCTGCCCTGTTGAAGTTTCCGTTGTTTACCCGGTTGTTTGTTTACCTGAACCGGGCCGTTCTGGCGCTGCAGGAGTCGACCGAGGCGGGCACTTCGTTCGTGTTCGGCTATCTCGCCGGCGGAAAGACGCCTTTTGAGGTCACCAACCCCCAGGCCACTTTTATCCTGGCCTTCCAGGCGCTTCCGTTGGTGCTGGTGATCAGCGCGCTTTCCGCCGTGTTGTTTTACTGGAACCTGCTGCCCAAAGTCGTTCGGGGCTTTTCCTGGTTGCTGCAAAAAGGCCTCCGGACCGGCGGGGCCGAGGGGCTGGGGGTGTCGGCCAATATTTTTGTCGGCATGGTGGAATCGCCCCTGTTGATCCGCCCCTATGTTTCCCGGTTGACCCGCAGTGAACTCTTTACCATCATGACTTCCGGCATGGCCACCATTGCCGGTACAGTGATGGTGCTTTACGCCAGTATTTTAACCGATGTGATCCCCAATGTCATCGGCCACATCCTAACCGCCTCCATTGTCAGTGCACCGGCGGCCATTGTGGTTTCCAAGATCATGATTCCGGAAACCCAATCGGTGACCACCGGCCAGTTACAGGCCGATCAAACCGCGGCAGGTGCCATGGATGCGCTGACCAAAGGGACCATGTCCGGCATGGAACTGCTGTTAAACATCATTGCCATGATCATTGTGCTCGTGGCCGTCGTGCACCTGGTCAATTCCGTGCTCGGGCTGATTCCCGATGTGGCCGGCGCCCCGCTTAGCATGGAGCGGATGCTGGGCTGGGCAATGGCGCCGGTGGTCTGGCTCATGGGCGTGCCCTGGGCCGAGGCCCATACCGCCGGCTCCCTGCTGGGGACCAAGACCATATTAAACGAATTTATCGCCTACCTGGAAATGAGCCAGTTGCCGAAGGACGCTTTGAGTCCTCGCAGCCTGCTGATCATGTCCTATGCGTTGTGCGGGTTTGCCAATCCCGGCAGCCTGGGCATCATGATTGGCGGCCTCGGCGGCATCGCCCCGGAGCGGCGGGATGAAATCGTATCGCTGGGCGTGCGCGCCATTGTGGGCGGCACCATTGCCACGTGCATGACCGGGGCGGTTGTGGGATTGCTGCAGGGGTGGTGATAGGGCCGGATTTTTTCAGGTAGCTTTTGAGGTTTGAGGTGTAAGGTTTGAGGTGTAAGGTTTGAGGTGTAAGGTTTGAGGTGTAAGGTTTGAGGTGGGAGGTGTGAGGTGGGAGGTGGGAGGTGTGAGGTTTGGGGTGTAAGGTGTAAGGTTTGAGGTTTGAGGTGTAAGGGGGATTTGGATGGCCGAATACCAGGATGTCGATGACTTGATTCATCGAAACCGGCAGCTGGAAGAAGAAAATGCCCGGCTCAAGGCCCGACTGGCGGAGAAAAGCCGTGACGAGGAGCGCTTCCGGGCGATTTTAAATGCCATGCAGGAAGGCTATTTCGAGGTCGATCTCCAGGGCAATTTTACCTATTTTTCTCCGGCCATCCCGGAAATTTTCGGTTATGCGCCGGAGGAAATCATCGGCATGAACAACCGGCAATACACAACTCCGGAAACCGCCAAGAAAATGTTTCGCATTTTCAACCGGGTCTACCGCACCGGCGAGCCCGCAGAAATTACCGACTACGAGATCTTTCAGAAAGACGGCAGCCGACGGTACATGGAGTTGTCGGCCTACCGGATTACCGATGCATCGGGGCGGCCGACGGGGTTTCGGGGCTTGTGCCGGGATGTCACCGAACGGAAAAAGATCGAAAAGGCCCTGGCCGAAAGCGAAGCCCGGTTTCGGCGGCTGCACGAGGCCTCGTTCGGCGGCATCGGCATCCATGACCGGGGCCGCATTATCGACTGCAACAGGGGATTGGCGGAAATGACCGGCTACACCTATGACGAGTTGATCGGCATGGACGGCCTGCAGTTGATCGCCCCGGAGTGGCGGGAGACGGTCATGGAAAAGATCGTTTCGGATTATGAAACCGCCTACACGGCCGAAGGCCTTCGCAAGGACGGCACGCGCTATCCCTTAGAGATCATGGGCAAGGTCATTCAATATGAGGGGCGGAAATACCGGGTGACCGAGTTCAGAGACATTTCCGAGCGCAAACGCGCGGAAGAAGCACTCCGGGAAAGCGAGCAGCGGTATCGCAGTTTGTACAAGGAAGCCAAGCGGGCCGAAGAGCTCTACCAGTCCCTGCTCAATTCCTCGCCGGATGCCATTGTGATCTACAACATGGATCAAACAGTACGATACGTTAATCCGGTATTTACAGAGATTTTCGGCTGGACGCTCGATGAGTTACTCGATCATCCCATCGATCATGTTCCCGAAGAAGAACAGGCGGCCGCGGGTCAGTTGATTGAAAACCTGCTTACCGAGGGCAAGACGCTGCAGGGGATTGAAACCCGCCGCAAAACCAGGGCCGGGCATTTGCTCGATGTCAGTATCAGTGCGGCCTGCTTTCATGATTACCAGGACGAGCCCGCCGGTATTTTGATCATACTGCGCGATATTACCGAGGCCAAAAAACTGCGGCGCCACTTGCAGCAGGCCCAGAAAATGGAATCCGTCGGCACCCTGGCCGGCGGTATCGCCCACGATTTCAACAACCTGCTCATGGGCATGCAGGGCCGGCTGTCATTGATGATGTTTGACTTGTCCCCCAGCCATTCCCACTACCGGCACGTCCAGGAGATCGAAAATTACGTAAAACGGGCTGCGGAGCTGACCCAGCAATTGCTCGGGTTTGCCCGGGGCGGCAAGTATGAAGTCGTCGCCACGGATATCAACGAATTGATCCGCACCCACAACCGCATGTTCGGCCGGACGCGCAAGGATATTTCCATTCACGAAAATTTCGGCGATGATTTAAATGCCGTGGAGGTGGACCAGCGCCAGATCGAACAGGTGCTTTTAAACATTTATGTCAACGCCGGCCATGCCATGCCCGAAGGCGGTTGCCTCTACGTGTCCACCGGGCATGAAAGGTTGTGGTCGCACCGGACATTGCCCCATGATGCCGCACCGGGCGATTACGTTAAGATTTCCATCACCGATACCGGCGAGGGCATGGAAGAACGTGTCCGGCGCCGGGTGTTTGAACCCTTTTTCACCACCCGGGAGATGGGCCGCGGCACCGGCCTGGGGCTGGCTTCGGCCTACGGCATTATCAGAAACCATCACGGGTTTATCACGGTATACAGCGAACCGGGCAAGGGGACGACGTTTAATATTTACCTGCCCGCTTCCAGAAAGACGCCGGCTGCGGAAAAATCCGGAGAAGACCAGATCGTGTCGGGCAAGGGCACGGTTTTGCTCGTCGATGACGAGTCCATGATTGTCGAGGTGGGCCAGGAACTCATTGAAAGCCTCGGCTACAATGTGAAAACCGCTGCCGGCGGTGCCGAGGCCATCGAGGTCTATAAGGCCGAACAGGAGGAAATTGACCTGGTGATTCTGGACATGATCATGCCGGGCGTCAGCGGCGGGGAGACATTTGACCGGTTAAGGGCCATCAACCCGGATGCCAAAATCCTGCTTGCCAGCGGCTACAGCCTCAACGGCCAGGCGGCCGATATCCTGGAGCGCGGATGCAACGGCTTTATCCAGAAGCCCTATAACCTGCTGGACCTGTCGAGAAAGATTGCCGACATTGTATCCGGGTCATCATGAAGCACTTCGAAATATGCCCTGCGGAATAAAGAGCTTATAGGGAACTTCAGGTTCAAGGTCTGAGGTTCAGGGTCTGAGGTGTAAGGTATAAGGTATAAGGTGTAAGGTGTAAGGTAAAAAACGCCAGGGCATTCGTTTTTCCAGGGAACTCGTTTTTGAAAGCTCGAAATGGATATAAACCACAGAGGACACAGAGCTCACGGAGAAAGCTTCTTATAAATAATGTTTGCTCTGTGCCCTCTGTGCCCTCTGTGCCCTCTGTGCCCTCTGTGCCCTCTGTGCTCTCTGTGGTTAAGAAATGGGTCCCCGAAAGTTGCTTTCTGCAAAAACACCGAAGTAAGGAGTCAGGAGCTTCTTACGGGTTCATTTCATACGTGTCGCGCAGTGCATAGACGGTGTCGTTCCAGAACCGGTTGAAGCGCTCCGGGGCGTCCACGGGTTTGCGGATCATCTTGATGCACCACTCGCGCTGCTTTTCCGTGCTGTCGGCCTTGGAGTAAAGCTGCAGGGCATACCGGGAAAAATCGCGGACCATGAAGTCGAAAATCTGTTCGAACAGATCGTCGTCGAATTTTTCCATCTGGTATTTTTCGATGATGAGCTGCCCGTAGGCCACCAGGGTAAACAGCTCGCCCACGGCCAGGAGAAAATCGATGTTTTTCGCCTGCTCGCCGTCCGGGGCGGCATCGACCAGAAAGTTTTTAAAGGTCTCGATCTGGTCCTTGAAAATGTTGATATTGGGCGAATCCACACTGTTGTAGGCGATGTTGTAGTCGTGGAACTGGATTTTGCCCAGCCCCTTGGTCGGGCCCTGCCGGAAAAGAAACTCGTCGTCTGCCGTATCATCTCGTTTTCCGATTTCCGGAAATTCGCCCGGGTTGAAGAAGTAGTTGGCGATGAACTTGATGATTAAGGCCATGTTGACATGGACGGTGCCTTCGAGCTTGGGCAGCGAGCGGATGTCCTGGGCCGCCATTTCGAAATAGACGTCTTTTTCAAACCCGCGGGCGGCAATCACGTCCCAGAGCATGTTGATGACCTCTTCGCCCTGGGTGGGGACTTTCATCTTGACGATCGGGTTGTAGAGCAAATACCGCCGGTCATTTTCGGATGCGGAGCGCATGTAGTCGGTGGCGCGCTGGGAGAAAAGCTTCATGGCCGCCAGGCGGGCGTAGGAATCGACAAACATCTGCTTGATATGGGGGAAATCGGTGACATAGTTGCCGTAGAGGTTGCGGTGGCTGGCATGGTTGATGGCTTCGTAGAAGCAGTGGGTGGCAATGCCGATCGCCCCCCAGCCCAGGTTGAACTTGCCGACATTGACCGTATTTAATGCCGAATCCCAGGCCTCCCGGCCGTAGGAAAGGATTTCACTGTCGGTGATCGGATAGCCGTTTAAGGCGTACTCGGCCACGTAGCCTTCCCAGTCGACCACGTTCTGGATCAGGTCGTAGTTCTCGTGGTTGGGGTCGGCGACGAAAAAGACGTATTCATCGGTTTCCGAATCCTTGCCGAAGGTGGAGACAAAGGCGGCCTTGTTGGCGTTGCCGATGTAGTATTTGCCGCCGTCGGCCACGTATTGGCCGTTGCCCAGCGGGGTCAGCGTCATATCCGACGAATACAGGTCCGCGCCATGCTCTCGTTCGGAAAGGCCGAATGCGAAAATCCCGCCGTCTTTTAGCATCTGTGCGGTTTTCTTTTTGATCTCCTCGTTGTTGCCCATGAAAATCGGGCCCAGGCCGAGGATGGTGACCTGCCAGGCATACCAGTGTGACAGGTTGTAAAATGCCAGGATTTCACTGAAATCGCAAATGCGGTGGGTATCCCAGCGCTTTTCGGCATCGCCGTCAACCACGTGCTGCTTCGGGGTCAGCAGGGTGGCAAAGACTTCGTTTTCTTTCAAAAACTCGATAAAATCCGCATACCATCGCCGCTCGTGGGCGTCTTCTTTGAGTTTGGCCTTGCCCCGGGATTCGAAATATTCAATGGTTTTCTGCATGATCTCACGGGACCGGGGGTCCAGATGGTCAAAACTTTCCTTTTTGGGGTTTAACAGCATGTTGTGCTCCTTTTGGGTTTGGGTTGCCGTTGGGTGTTAATTGTTTGTTCCGATTATCCGGTTTGCTCCGGTAAAAGATAAGTCGTCGACTTGTTTTTCTATTCTCGCGCAAAGCCGCCAAGAGCGCCAAGGAAGACTTGGAAACTTCGCGTCTTTGCGACTTGGCGCGCGAAAATGCATTGGCTGTTACTGGAGTTTTCCGGATATCCAAATTGTTTGTATACAAACCATACGATTTGAAAAAAACTGGATGCCGTTTTACTGCGGCGCGCAAAGAGTGCTGTGCCGCTTGGTTTTCGCCAGTGTCTTTTTCCGGCAAGAGCTAAATCAAATCGCGCAGCAGACGTTTCAGGACAATACGCTCTTCCGGAGAAAGGTTTTCCAGGATCTCCCGGTTTGAATGCTGTCGCTGTTTTACGAGTTGGGGTTTGAATGCATCGGCTTTTTCCGATGTATAGAGCCGCTGGACACGCCGGTCTTCGGGGTCGGGTATTTTGACCACCCAGCCGGTATCGACCATGCGTTCCAAAACCCCGGACAGCGTGGCCTTGTCCAATATCAGCAGCCGCGACAGTTCCGTGGCCGTCATGCCGTTTTGATACCACAGACCTTCGAGCACCAGGTGCTGCATATTGGTCAGCCCGTAGGGCCGCAGCCGCTTGTTAAAATCGCTGTGGGCTTTCTGGTAGGCCTTGCCCAACAAGAAAACCATGCATTCGGGTAAATCTTCAGGTATTTTCGACATCGCATCAATCCTTCGTATACGAACTAAGTAGGCCGATCGGGATCAATTGTCAAGATGAGATTGGGGTTTCGGCCCCATGCGGATGAAACGGGAGGGATTGATGGAACGGCCGAAAAAGCCGGGCCGGATGCCGCCCGGCTTTTCACGGATTGTCTTTGTGTTCACATCAGGCCAGCAGTTTCAGGGATTCCCTTACAAATGCCGGCAAGTCGTTGGGATTTCGGCTCGAAACCAGTTTGCCGTCCACGACCACTTCCTGGTCCACAAAATCGGCGCCGGCGTTTTTTAGGTCCTGGATAATGGACTTGTAGCCGGTGATTTTGCGGTTCCGTATGGTGTCTGCCGTAATCAGCAGCTGGGCGCCATGGCAGATGGCAAAAACCGGTTTTTCCGTTTCCATGAAGTTTTTGACAAAGTCCACCGCCGTATCGTCGGCCCGCAGGATATCCGGAGAAAATCCGCCGGGAATCAACAGGGCATCAAACTCGTCCGGGGCGATGTCGCCGATGGCGCGGTCCACGGTGACCGGGGTGTGTTCCTTTTTGCCTTTCACAATTGCGCCGGCTTTTATGCCGATGGTGATGACCTCGTGGCCGGCTTCCCGGAATGCTTCGGCCGGCTGGGTAAACTCCGAGTCTTCAAAATAATCGGTTATGATTGCAGCGATTTTGCTCATTTTTGACTCCTTTGCTCGATGATGGTTTTACATAAAAGACAGCCAATACAGCCGTTGTCGATTACAGGGACAAGGCACCCCAAAATATAATCCGGCCGGAAAAAAGTACCAACAACTTGTTCAGCGGCTTTGACAGCCAGCGTAAATTCGTATTTATTTTCTTTTTTATTAGCAATACACTCTATTGTTTATAACAAATATTTTTCTTCATTGACATTGCAATATCAATGAATAGATTATTTAAATAAATAGAATTGTTATATATCATGATTGTATGGAAGATAATGGCGAATATATGAAAACGGTCTTTGGGTTACCATTAACGGATGCGCAAAAACGTATTTAACAGGGATGCTGCCCATTGTTTGTTTTGGCGTAGCAAGGGGTGCCCGGGAAAAATAGACGCAGGCATTCGGTTCATCTTATTGCGGCACAGCATCCGGCTAAAGGAGGCGAACCATGAGTTTCGATGTGAAGGCCTGGAAAGATATTTTGCCCAAGCGGACCCTGGCGGAAAAGGTGTTGGGGCAGGCATTGAAGTACCTGGGAAAAGACCCCGAGAAAAATGCAAAATATGTTTTAAAGGCAGTCGATCATATCTCTTCCGGCGAAAAGCAGGAAATGATTCGGCAATGGTTTCACCATTGGATCGAAGCCGGGCCGGGAAAAGCCTTTCTGCAGCGGGTGGTGCAAAACACCCACCCCCGGGTGCGGCAGCGCTACATCGCCCGGATGATTGCCAGCATGTTTTTCCGCGACCCGGAGGCCCCGGAACGCGGTTTGCGGAAATACGGCATCAAGCCGCCGCCCACCATGCTGATTTCCCCGACCATGCGGTGCAATTATCGCTGTGAGGGATGTTACGCGAGCAGCTATGACCGAAAAGACGACATGGACCCCGAAGTCTTTGACCGGGTGCTCGGGGAGGCCGAAGACCTGGGGATCAATTTCATCACGATTCTTGGCGGCGAGCCGTTTATGTATCCGGATCTGCTCGATATCATAGAAAAACATGACAAGTCCTTCTACCAGATATATACAAACGGCTACTGGATCGACAAAAAGATGGCCGACCGGTTGGTGGAATTCGGCAATATCGCCCCCCAGATCAGTGTCAACGGCCCCGGCGCCTATACCGACGATGTCCGGGGAAAAGGCGCCTACGACATATGCGTCCGGGCCATGGAAAACCTGTACGAGGCGGGTTGTGCCTTTGGCTTTTCCTCTCTGGTGACGCAGAAAAATATCGATGTGATCTGTTCGGATGAATGGGTTGATTTTTTAATAGAAAAAGGGGCGCTTTACGGCTGGATGTTTCTGTATATGCCGGTCGGCGGTGAGCCGGACCTGGATTTGATGCCCACGCCAAAACAACGCGACCAGATGCGAAACTTTTTGAACCATGTACGGGACACCAAGCCGATGATGCTGGTCGATTTCTGGAACGACGGCGTGCTGTCCGGCGGCTGCATCGCCGGGGGGCGGCTTTATTTTCATGTCAACCACCGCGGCGACGTGGAGCCTTGCATCTTCTGCCATTTCGCCACGGACAACATTCATGAAAAAAGCCTTCAGGACGTGCTCAAATCTTCGTTTTTTCAAGGCATTCGCTCTGAGCAGCCGTTTAGCTTCAATACCCTTCGACCGTGTCCCATGATCGATCATCCGCAGACCATGTGGCGCATCATATGCCAAAACGGCGCCCGGCCCACGCACAAGGGTGCGGAAAAAATGTTTACGGACCTCGAACCGGAGCTCCGGCAATACGCCGATGGCGTCCGGCAGATCATGGATGATGTCTGGCAAAGGGAAAATTACCATAACTGGGCGGCCAAATGGCTGCACCACTGCGGACTGACCCGGGAGCAGATCGAACGCCGCCGCCGGCAGTTCGAAGAAGGCGAAGCTCCATCCGAGGATTCATTAGAAACGACAGCAGCTACAAAAAAATAAATACGGGGATCCGGATAATCGGATGTTACAATTTTTTCCGGGTTGATAAAACCCCTGCATTCAGGTTTTGGTGGTAACATCATCGAAATGGCGGGCCACGGGTAGCGTGAGCCCGCTTTTTATTGGGAAAATGCACCCGTTGTTGTCAGAACGGCTGGCATTTGCTATAAAGACGCCTTGATGCAATACCCCAAGCACACCAAAGATGCACAGGGAAAAAAATGAACGCATACGCGCCCGTTGTCGGGGTCACCATGGGCGATCCGGTCGGGATCGGCCCGGAGATCATCTGTCGCGCCCTTGCGCGACCGGAATTGTTTGACGGATTGCGCCCGCTGGTTATCGGGGATGCCGCGGTTTTACAAAAAGGCGCGGAAATCGCCGGCTGCTGCGCTGTAGAAATCTCCCCGGTCGATTCCCCCGAAGCGGCGACGTGCGAAGCGGGCCGGATCAACGTCATCCCGGTTTCCCAACTCGATGCCGGCCGGCTCACCTGGGGGGCGCCCACCGCGGAAACCGGGCGGGCCATGGTCGACTATATCACCGCTGCGGTGGATATGGCGATGGCCGGTCAAATCGACGGCATCTGTACGGCACCGATCAACAAAAGTGCGCTGAAAATGGCCGGCAGTCCGTATCCGGGGCACACGGAGCTGCTGGCGCAGCGGACGAATACGTCGCATTATGCCATGATGATGGCCGGCAGCCGGCTCCGGGTGGTACTGGTGTCCATCCATGTGCCGTTGCGCGATGTGCCGAACCTGATTTCGCCCCGGCAGATTGAAACCATTATCACCTTGTGCAATCAATCTTTAAAAACCCGTTTCGGCATCGCAAAGCCCCGAATCGCCGTGGCCGGTTTAAATCCCCATGCCGGAGAAGACAACATGTTCGGTGACGAAGAAAGCCGCATGATTGCCCCGGCCGTAGCAAACGCCGTGGCGCGGGGTATTTTTGCCGCCGGGCCGCTGCCGGCCGACACCGTGTTCTACCATGCCGCAGGCGGCGCCTATGACGCGGTGGTCTGCATGTATCATGACCAGGGACTGATTCCCTTTAAAATGATCCATTTCGCCGACGGGGTCAACACCACCCTTGGCCTGCCCATTGTCCGGACCTCTGTGGACCACGGCACGGCCTACGATATCGCCGGCAAGGGCTGCGCAGATCCGGGCAGCCTGATCGAAGCCGTCCGCATGGCCGGGCGGCAGGCGCAATTCATGCAGGCGGAGCAGACCGGTTGACCGCACATATTCATCGATCCATGTCATCTGATCAAATCATCATCCGGGGCGCGCGCCAGCATAACCTGAAAAATGTGGACGTGACCCTGCCCCGCAATCGGTTTATCGTAATTACCGGCCTGTCCGGGTCCGGCAAGTCCACGCTGGCCTTTGACACCCTGTATGCCGAAGGCCAGCGCCGCTACGTGGAATCGCTGTCCACCTATGCGCGCCAGTTCTTGGAGCGGATGGAAAAGCCGGACGTGGATGGCATCGAGGGCCTGTCGCCCGCCATTGCCATTGAACAGAAAACCGCCAGCCACAACCCCCGTTCCACCGTCGGCACGGTCACGGAAATCTATGACTATCTGCGCCTGCTGTTTGCCCGGGTGGGCACGCCGTATTGTTACCAGTGCGGCCGGCCCATAACATACCAGACCGTCGATGAAATCGTCGACCGGGTGACGGCCCTGCCGGAAGGCTCCCGTATTTTAATCCTGGCACCGGTGGTCAGTGCACAGAAGGGCGGCCACGAGCGTTTGCTGGCACGGCTGAAAAAAGAAGGATTTGCCCGCATCAAGGTCGACGGCGTCATGCGGGAACTCGAGTCGGTGGGCAAGCTGGATAAAAAGAAAAAACACCGCATTGAAGTGGTGGTCGATCGCCTGGTGGTCAAGCAAAACATGGAAAACCGGCTCGCCGATTCCCTGGAGCTGGCCGTCGGGCAATCCGAAGGCCAGGCCGCCGTGGAGGTGGTCGACCGGCAGGGCGCGGTGCTGGAATCGATTGTGTTTACTGAAAAGGCGGTATGCGTTCACTGCGGCATCCGCTACCCGGAGCTCAACCCGGCGGCTTTTTCGTTTAACTCGCCGCAGGGGGCATGCCCGAAATGCGACGGGCTGGGCACCACCACGGAGTTTGATCCCGATTTTATCGTACCGGACGCCGACCTTTCGCTTCGGGACGGCGCCGTCCGCCCCTGGGCCAACCGGAACTCCGTGCAGTTCGCCGAATTTTTAGAGGCCCTGACCAGCCATTATCGGACCGATATCTATACGGCCTACAAAGATCTGCCCGAAAATTTCAGGGCCGTTGTGCTCTATGGGTCCGGGGAGGAGGAAATCCCCTTTTATACCTTCCGGGGCAACCGACGAATGAATTTCACCCGCCCCTTTGAAGGCGTTATTCCCAATCTCGAGCGCCGGTACGTGGAAACCGATTCCAACCAGGCACGGGAAGAAATCAAGCAGTACATGAATTTCAAGCCCTGCCCGGAATGCGGCGGCACCCGGTTAAACCGGATCAGCCGGTCGGTCCGGGTGGCCGATTACAGCATCGCCGAAGTCACCGCCCTGTCCATTGAAACGGCGGAAGTATTTTTTTCCGACATGCCGCTTTCCGGACAGAAGGCCGCCATCGCGGAACGGATATTAAAGGAAATTTCCGATCGGCTGCACTTTTTAAAAAATGTCGGCCTGTCCTACCTGACCCTGGACCGGTCGGCCAGCACCCTTTCCGGGGGCGAAAGCCAGCGCATCCGGCTGGCCACCCAGATCGGCTCCAAATTGACCGGCGTGCTCTATGTTCTCGACGAGCCGAGCATCGGGCTTCACCAGCGCGACAACCATCGCCTCCTGGAGACGTTGTTTACGATGCGGGACCTGGGCAACACGGTGTTGGTGGTCGAGCATGACGAAGACACCATCCGTTCGGCCGACCATGTGGTCGACATGGGGCCGGCAGCCGGGGTCAAAGGCGGCTACGTGGTCTATTCCGGTGATCCGGCGCAGTTAGCCGATGCCCCCGGCTCGCTTACCGGCGATTACCTGTCCGGTCGAAGACAGATCGAGCCGCCCGAACGGCGCCGGCCGGTGGGAGAAGAACAGCTTGTGGTCCGCGGCGCGGCGCAAAACAATCTGAAACACATCGATGTGGCCTTCCCCCTGGGCTGTTTTATCGGGATGACCGGGGTTTCCGGGTCGGGCAAATCCACGCTGCTGCTCGAAACCCTTTACCGGGCGCTGGCCCGCCGTTTCTATGGCTCGGCCACGCTGCCGGGCCAACACGATGCCATATCGGGCTATCGCTACGTCGACAAGGTGATCAATATCAATCAATCGCCCATCGGCCGGACGCCTCGCTCCAATCCGGGCACCTACACCGGCCTGTTTTCCTTTATCCGGGAGCTGTTTGCCAAAACCCCCGATGCGCGGATGAAGGGATACAAGGCCGGCCGTTTCAGCTTCAACGTCAAGGGC
>JBNJEA010000177.1:0-5399 GCA_051745395.1 Thermodesulfobacteriota bacterium
TCCCGTGCCTGGCAGGAAGGGTATCGGCAGTTTGACTTCGGCCGGACCGGGGATGACAACCCCGGCCTGGCCGAATTTAAATCGCGCTGGGGGGCGCGCCGACTGGACCTGCATTATTACTATCTTCCCGAAACGGAAGGAATAAGCTTGATGCGGCAAAACCATAAACTGAAAAACCTGATGGATCATACCGTAAGAAACGCACCTTTGATATTAAACAGACTGGGCGGTAATTTGTTATACCGGTTTTTGATTTGAACCTAAAAATTTAGTTGAGTCAACCCTGTGCATACACGACCCGCCAGCCTGGCCATTACAGCAAAAGTCAAAAATCCGGTACCGGATTGGGACTTTTTTGTTCAAAGACACCCTCTGGGCGAAATTTACCACACGACCAGCTGGCACAATGTTATGGAAAAAACATTTCATTTCAAGCCGGCTTATCTGAAAAAACAGGATGCAGAAAAAAACATTGTCGCCGGCATCCCATTTGTCAGAACCCAACACCTGCTGACACGCAATAAATTATCCGTGGTACCCGGCGCCCCGCACTGCAACCCGCTGGTGGACAGTCAGAAGGATTACGATCAGCTCATAACGCACCTGCACCATTTCAAAGATACACACCGCTTACAATCCATCGAACTCAGAACGAGCCGGGATTTTACCTTTGATTCGGAAAAATTCGGCAGCCGGGTCAACGGGTTTAGCACCTATGTGCTCGATCTCGACAAAGATATCAATGACATCCACAAATCGTTTCACAGGACCTGCGTCCGGAAAGCGATTAAAAAGGCCTTCAAAAACGACCTGGAACTCCATATCGGCCACGGCGAAAAGGAACTGGAAATTTTTTACAATTTTTACATGATCATGCGGAAAAACAATGGATTGCTGCCGCAACCCTATCGGTTTTTCGCCAACATGTGCAAAGAACTGGCCCCCAAAGGGATCTTAGACATTTATATCTGCCGCCGGAACGGCAAAAACGCCTCAGCCATGATCCTGTTGAAATTCAAAAACAAGGTGATCTGTGAAATTTCGGCCACGTTGCCTGAAATGTATCAATACCAGACCAGCCCTTTCCTTTTCTGGCATGCCATTTCCAACGCCCACCGGCAAGGATACAAGCAATTCGATTTTGGCCGCACCAGCGACGACCACCACAGCCTTTCGGCTTTCAAGTCCAGGTGGGGAACCCGCAGGGTCCCGCTCCGATACTACTATATTCCCGAAATAAATGGCATGGCGCAGATGCGGAACCAAAGCACATTAAAACGCCTGATGGAGCACACGGTGCAAAACGCACCCATGTTTTTCAACCGCTTTTTAGGCAATATGTTGTACAGATACCTGATGTAGCGACGTTTTCCCTGGAACGAAAAAGACATCGAAGGCAAAGCAGGGACCGGACGCAGGAGGGGAAATTATTGCTTTTCTGCTTTCACATCCACCGCACTGTCAATGCGCCGGATCGTCTGCCCGATAAAGTCCGCATCCTCTACAATGACGGCAATGGCATCATTGGGGCAAACACCGGCACAACGCCCGCAGCCGCGGCACATCTCCGAATCAATGACCGCCTGCTTGTTTTCGATCCGGATGGCGCCCACAAAGCACACATCGCGGCTACAGCGGCCGCAGCCGGCGCATTGATCCGTTACTTCGACCCGGACCCCGGGCATCCGTGAAACATTTTCACTGATGCGTTCATCAATGACCGGCAAAACCTTCCACAGACAGCAGCACGGACAGCAGTTGCAGACCGTCAGGAGCTTTTCCGGCGGTCCCACACCGAGCCACACCGTATCGAGCTTGTTTCGCCCGATCAAATGGACCAGGCCGGCTTCCCGGCAGCGTTCGGCATGGGCCAGGGCCTCTTCCATGGTCACGGGCCGGCCGAATTTCGGGTTGATATGACGGGCGGCCTCGCCCATGAACAGGCATCCCAGCTCCATCGGGTAATCCCGGCATCCGGAGGAATCCCGGCAGATGCAGAAATCCATGATCCAGTGAAAATCGGCCCGCCGAATAAAATGATCCAGTACTTTCGACGGCACCGCCATGCTGCCGGGGTCGTCGGTTTCAACCGATTCATTGATTTCGATGACCCGGTCCTTCGGAAGATAAAAGATCTCGTCGTTTTCGAAAAGCATGTGACGGACCAGGCGGCCGACGGGGGAAAACCGGGTCAGGCGGGACCAGAAAAACCGCTGGGAAAAGGTCCGGTTGATCAGTGTTTTGACCCAATAGGGGCTGCTCATGGGAGTTTCCTGATTTAAAAGATCCGGTTTTTGATTATCCGGTTTGCTCCGATAGCCGGTACATGCCAGTCATAAAAAGATTACTACCGAATTTATCGAAATCGAGATCGCTATCAAAAGCATTCCATCCGCTCAAGAATTCGATACACAGAAAAAAAGCAATTTGCTCCGCCCGTCATGCCCGCGAAGGCGGGCATCCAGTTCTCCATGTAGCAAAAAACTCTGGATGCCTGGCTCCCGAAAGGGTCCGGGACAGGTCCGCAGGCATGACGGGCGAGGCGATGTGCTTTTTTGTTATGTACCGACTTTCATGAAATAATTATTATTCGATAACAAGAATAGAAACCAGGAATTTTCCGAACAACCAAACAACAAAACTCTCACGCCGCCAGGCGCTGCTGCATCCATTCAAGCATATAGGGCCAGGTCACCTCGGGGGCATGCCGGCCGCAGATCAGGTCACAGTGCCCCCAGTGCAGCCCGTTGTTCGAATTCTCCCCGAAGGTCTTGAACGTCTTGTCCTGCGCCCCTGCTTTTTCATAGGCATCGCGGACGGCTTCCGGGGGGACGGCCACGTCTTCGTCGCCGTTTACAAACAAAATCGGGGCGGTTAAATCGGCAATGTGTTCTTCGAAATCCACCCGCCCGTCGCTGCTGACAAATTTGCCCCATGCGCCCCATTCAAAGAAAAACTTGATGACATTGAAACTCGTCCGGTCAAATCCCTTGACGATGCGTTCTTCCAGGATGTCGCGCTCAATGCTGCCCGGATACCATATCTGCAGCGGAACGGAGCGGTAGGCGGGATTGTCCAGGACAAAAAGGGCAAACCGGGCCATCAGGCCGATATAGTCGATGTAGAAAACCTCGGGCTGCACCTTTTGAAACGGATAGAGCCTTCCCAGCGAGACGCCGGTCCGGGCGATGGCCTTCAGCAGCGGGTTGCCCCGGGCCATGTAAAAGGGGCCGCCGATGGAAATGATACCGGCAAGCCGGTCCGAATAATCGGCAGCCGTGGCGTAGGCGATGGAGCCGCCCAGGCTGTGGCCCATGTAAAAGACTTTTTTGCCCCCGGTTATTTCGGCCACGGCATCGAATACCGCCGGCATGTCATAGTTCAGGTAGGTGTCGAAATAGGCGGGATGGTCGCTGCCGTTGGCCCGTGACATGCCGTGGCCCCGGAGCTCGATGTTAAAGGTTTCGAATCCGTGTTTGACCAGGTAGTTTTCAAGACTCCGGCGGGTCAGCGTCCAGGTATACCGGTTCTGCCCGAGGCCGTGGACCAGCATCACGTGACCGGCCGGCTTTCTATCCACGGGCGTCTTGCGGGTCATGATGAGGTTCATGTGATCGGCGGTTGTCACTTCGTGGATCCGGCGGTAGTACGTCACCGTCTCCCCGTTGTTGACGATATTGGTGCGGGTCTGTTCGGATTCCATTGTATTTTTCGCCCTTTTGCTTCGATCTGCTGCCGCAATCTACTTCATAATGGATCTCCATCAGGAAATCAACCATCCATTGACTTCGTCCGGATCAAGGGGATCTACCGCCATCACCGAGGGCCCTTCCGGGCCCATAACCTGAACCTCGGCCGGCCGGTCGTTGGGGGCCTTGCTGTATCCGGCGCATATGGCGGCGGCAGTGGCAACGGCTTCTTTTTCCGCACCGCCGGCGATGAGTGCCACCGGGCCGGGCACCTTGTTCATGCGGATCCGGATATCGAAGGCAGGCCGGTAATTGGCCAGAATGCGTTCATTGTCGGCCTTGGTACGCCCGACCACCACTTTGGGCCCTTCGGGCAGACGGATGTGCCGGCCGTGCTTGAGCAGCTCCAGTGCTTCGCGGCTCTGATCTTCTCCGTGATCAAACAGGTCCTTCAAACGCCTGGAAAACCCGGCATCGGTGAGCAGGCAGCCGCCGGCCGGGGCCGGATATTCGGAAATGCCGTATTGCCTGGCCAGCACCATCTGCGGCTTGCGGGAGCGGCCCGACAGGTCGTAGAGCTGCTGCCGGTCCACCAAGCCCTTTTCCTCCATGGCGGTAACCGGCATTTTCTTTGCGGAAAGCGGCCGCAGGATCCGCTCCCCACAGCCGGAATGCTTTTCCACGTAGCGCATCGAGGACTTTGTCTGGGACATGGGCCGCTGGCCGAGCACTTCGCCGGAAAACAGAAAATCGGCACCCGTATCGGCCATCATTTCGCCGGCGATTTGAAACATCAGGGCATGACAGTCCATGCACGGGTTCATATGCTGGCCGTAGCCCACCGGCGGGTTTTTGAGCATCGGCATATACCGCTCGGTAATGTCTTTTACAATCAGCGGAATCCCGGTCATTTTTGACGCCTTTTCCGCCTTCTCCGAAGAAAAAAACGGCGTAACAAACGCCACCCAGGTCACATCAATGCCCTGCTCCCGTAACACCACGCCGGCCAGGATGCTGTCCAATCCGCCGGAGCAAAGCCCCAGGGCTTTTACTTTCATTTTCATTTCATTCATGATATTCATAAAAAAATGGCACCAGCAAACAACTCCAGCGCCGAACGGATCCGTAAAATCCGAAAGATCCTAAACGCCGCGTACCCGAATGTCAAGACGCAGCTATCGCACAAAACCCCTTTTCAGCTTTTAATCGCCACGATTCTTTCGGCCCAGTGCACGGACCGGCAGGTCAACGCCGTCACCCCGGCGCTTTTTGCGCAGCTCAAAACCCCGCAGGATTTTGCCGAAGCCCGTCTTGAAACCATTGAGTCGCTGATCCGGCCCACCGGTTTTTACAAAAACAAGGCCAAACATCTCCAGAACTGTGCCCGAGCGCTGGTCGAAAACTTTGACGGACAGGTGCCGGGCAACCTCGAGGACCTGGTGAGCCTGCCCGGCGTGGGCCGAAAAACCGCCAACGTCGTGCTCGGCGCCGCCTTCGGGATCCCGTCCATGGTGGTCGACACGCACGTGGCGCGCATCTCGAGGCGGCTGGACCTAACCCGGCACACCAATGCCGAAAAAATCGAATACGATTTAATGGCGGTAATTCCCCAAGAAGAATGGAATGATTTTTCCCTGTGGATGATCTACTTCGGCCGCCGGATCTGCACGGCCCGAAAACCGGACTGCCCGAACTGTTTTTTGAACCATT
>JBNJEA010000178.1:0-5392 GCA_051745395.1 Thermodesulfobacteriota bacterium
ACCTCGCACAGCCAAACCAAATGCATTTTCTACCGGTGCCGCTACTACCAGCGCAGACAGAGCCGGGACGGGCAGACATGGCAACTCATCCGCCAGACCGCCTCCGGCCGCCTGCCCTTCTATCTCGAAGACGACACGGGCCGGATCCTGATCCGGCCTGCCGGCGCGATGTTTCACATTTCCGGCAGCCGGCAGGAATTTTCCGGCAACCAGGGCCTCTGGCTTTCGGCGGCAGTGGCCGACGATAACATCAAAATATACGAAGACCTGATCGGCGAATCCGCCAGTGTCTACGTGCTCGGCACCGCCCGTCCCGAACGGGTGGCCCGCCCCTTAAAAAACAAAATCGTCGAAAAGTTAAAGGCATTGAAAAGCAACAAGGCCGAACTCATGCGCTACGACGCAAACGGCGACGGCCGGGTGGACATGGCGGAATGGGAAACCGCGCGCAAAGATATCGAAAACATCGTCCATGCCGAATCGCTACAAGACGGCGGGCCCACCGAACAGGTGGTCATCAAAAAAGCCGCCTACGGCACCCTGCCGTTTATCATCGCCGACACTGAAGACGGCATTATCCGCAAACTCAGGTATCGGACCTGGATATTTTTACTCGGCGGCCTGCTGTGTATCGGCCTGGGCACGGAATTGCTCCTCCGGCTCTTTGGCGGAGGCTAAACGCAAATGCAGAAGTTTATAAAAAACGGAGGAAAAACCCCTTATGGCCACCATCATCTTGTTGATCCTGCTGGGCATCATTGTTGCGGCAATCACATATTTTGTCATTATATTCAACGGGTTGATCCGGATGAAACACAATATTGACCAAGCATGGAGCAACATCGACGTCCTGCTCAAACAGCGCTACGACGAACTGCCCAAACTCGTCAGCGTCTGCGAGGGCTACATGAAACATGAACGCGCCGTTTTGGAAAACGTAACCCGGGCCCGTTCCCAGCTCGACAACGCCGGCTCCGGCCAGGAGGCGATGGATGCCAACAACGCCATCACCTCGGCCCTGCGCTCGCTGTTTGCCGTGGTGGAAAACTACCCCGACCTGAAGGCGGACCGGGCCTTCCGGCAGCTCCAGTCCCGGGTATCGGAGCTCGAAGACCAGATCGCCGACCGGCGGGAACTCTACAATTCCACCGTCAACCTGTTTAACATCCGCATCGAGCAATTCCCCGACGTTTTCGTGGCCAACATGATGAGACTCGACCCCCGGCAGCTCTGGCAGATCGAACCGGAACACCGCGAAGATGTCGAAATCAATTTCAGCTACGCATAAACCCTGTGCACCTGTTGTCTGTTAACCGGCCGGCCCGGAAAAGGGCTTGCCTTACAGCCGAATCAGTGCCATAAAACAGGTTTGGCTGAGAACGGCCCGACACAGAGGCTTACGGTTGAACGGATTGACGCACACGGCAAAAATCACGCCAAAGCCGGATGCAAGGATTCGACAGGCGTGCAAGATCGCAAAAGGAGTTGACCCATGACGGACTTTGACAAATCCGGACTGTCCACCCGCGCCATTCATGCGGGCGAAGTCCGGTTCAACGAATACGGCTCGGTGACCACCCCCATTGTGCAGACCTCGACCTTTATCTTTAAAAACGTCGATGAAATCAGAAAACTCGTGGACGGCGACGTCGAGCGGTTTGAATACGGCCGTTACGGACATCCCACCCAGGTGGCCGCGGAAAGAAAACTCGCCGCCATGGAAGAAGCCGAGGACGCCGTACTGTTTTCCTCGGGC
Source organism: Thermodesulfobacteriota bacterium (assembly GCA_051745395.1). Taxonomy (GTDB): domain Bacteria; phylum Desulfobacterota; class Desulfobacteria; order Desulfobacterales; family Desulfosalsimonadaceae; genus JBNJEA01. The sequence continues at coordinate 1,757 of JBNJEA010000178.1, forward strand.
ATGAGCGCGATCACCACCACCCTTTTGATGCTGCTCCAGGCCGGCGACCACCTGATCATCACCGACGATGCCTACAAGCGAACCCTGGATTTCTGCAAAAGTTATCTCGGCCGCTATAATATCGAATGCACGGTCGTCCGGATGTGTGACTACGAAGCCATCGAAAATGCCATCCAGCCCAACACGCGGGTCTTTTTCTCCGAATCGCCGACCAACCCGTATTTAAACGTCATGGATCTCGAGCGGCTGATGGGGATATTCAAAGACCGCGACATCCTGGTGGTCTCGGATTCCACCTTTGCCACGCCTTACAACCAGCGCCCCCTGGAATACGGCATTCACCTGGTCATCCACAGCGCCACCAAGTACCTGGCCGGCCACAACGACCTGTTAAGCGGCGTGCTGCTCGGCCCCAAAAAGCTGACCGACCCCATCCGCGAATTTTTAAAAATCACCGGCGGCGTCATCGATCCCAATTCGTCCTACCTGCTCATCCGGGGCTTGAAAACCTTCTCCCTCCGGATGGAAAAACTAAACGCCAATGCCCAGATAGTTGCCGAGCACCTGGAAGAAGACTCGCGGATCAAGCGGGTCTATTACCCGGGCCTGCCCAGCCATCCCCACCACGATGTGGCCCGGCGCCAAATGCGCGGCTACGGTGCTGTGGTCACCTTTGAGGTCGAGGATGACACCGAGTTTGCCCTCCGGTTTTTGAGCAACCTGGAGATATTAAACATCGGCCCCAGCCTCGGCGGCGTGGAATCGCTGATCACCCACCCGGCCACCATCAGCTATTACATGCACAGCCGGGAGGAACGGATGGCCCTGGGAATCAAGGACGGCCTGATCCGCCTGGCCGTGGGCGTTGAAGATGCCGGCGATATCTTAAACGACATCGACCAGGCCCTGAAAAAAGCCGAATAACAGACGATAACGACGATTTCTTATTTATCCATCGCCAGCACCGAACAAACCTTGACAGGTCCCTGCCTGCGTGGTACGGATATGTCGTTTCTGTGTCGGGGTGTAGCGCAGTCTGGTAGCGCACTTGCATGGGGTGCAAGGAGTCGCAGGTTCAAATCCTGCCGCCCCGACCAGAGATTTCAAGGGCTTACGGTCGATCCGGAGTCCTTTTTTTATGTCGTTTTTCCACAGGGGGCCACATAGGAGGCCAGATTTTTTCTTCTTGGCGGACAACAAAAAAAAGCCGGATGAAAAACCCACCCGGCTTTAGCACGGTCTACTTACCCGCACCCGCTACAATCTTCACAAATCCCCATAAAGCCCAAACTTCGGCATCAAAAGCCATCCGCTCCTACTTTTCAAATCGTCCGTCGGCCCGCAAAGGAACTCTTCCTTGACCACAGGATAAAACACAGCAAACCGCATTATCTTTGCCCCGGCGTTTTCGGTGTTGCCTGTTCGATCCTGCCGCCCGCATGACCGTACATCAGTTATCCGGGAATGATCGTCTATCCTTATGTGCTTTGTCATGATTGCCCACCGGTTATTCCAGGCATTTTTTTCATGCCTCCTCCGCCGAATATCGGCCTCCAGAGCAGCATACCCCCAGTTCAACATGGTTGTACAATACATCATAGGATCTCGGGATCTCGGGATCTCGCTGCCATATCTTTTCAGAAAGGCAGGAGAAACTGTTGTGGATACCCGAAAAATCAAGCATAATGCCCATAATGCTCCCCACGATCCGCCTATAAAAAGAACCAAGGAGCCAACCATGTGCGGCCGGTTTGTACGATTCCGTAATATTGAACAGCTAAAACCCCATTTCCCCGTAGACCACGCCGTATGTGAATCCGAACCCAATTACAACGCGGCACCGACCCAGAAAATCCTTGCCATCGTTCGCCGCGAAGGGCTCAACATTGTCGACAAGCTGCATTGGGGCCTGGTGCCGTTTTGGGCAAAGGATGCCAAAGTCGGTTATAAAATGATAAACGCCCGTCTTGACACCGTGGCCACCAAGCCCGCTTTCCGGGATGCTTTCAAGAAACGGCGATGCTTGATCCCCGCAGACGGCTTTTACGAGTGGGTGGGGCGCAAGGGGCAAAAACAGCCGGTGTTCATTACCCTTCCCAATGGCGACCCTTTTGCCTTTGCCGGCTTGTGGGAAACCTGGCAGGACAAAACCGAACCCGGGGTTTTCTATCAGACGTGTACCATTATTACACGCGAGGCCAGTTCGTCGCTGGAGAAAATACATCACCGCATGCCGGTAGTTTTGAAGCCGGAAGCCTACGATGCCTGGATGGATCATGATACTCCCGGGACAAGGCAGCTGCAGGAGATGTTGTCCCAGAGTTCGATAACTGAATTTTCATTTTTTCCGGTTTCGAAGCAGGTCAACTCGGTCGGAAACAATGATCCGGGAAATATCGAGCCGGTGGAGGCGAATGTATAAAAGCTGCGTATTGCTATGCCCATTCACCCGTCGAAAATGTTGTGTCGCTTTTCGACCCGTCCTTTTTTGTACTTTTTTTAAACCATTTGAAAATATTTGTTTTTAGTGCTACAGAGATATTTTTGTAGGCAAATAAGGATTTATAATGCCAGATGCTATGATTTCCAAATATACCGGCGACATTGTCGCAGGTTCACTTCTTGTTGCCGAAAGCCGCAAAATCGCAAGGTTGCTTTTAGACCAATATGATCACAACTCCTGGCATCAGGCCATCGTCATCGACAATATACTGCAAAAACGCTCCCCTGTTTCAGCAAAGCGGCAAGCGCGATTGATCCACGCCCGGTTGTCTCCTATGACGTCTGACTTCTGGGAAATGATTGAAACCGGGTCTTCAGATGTCGCCACGCAGGCAGTTCTTGCTGCTGCCATTAAGCACAGCCGCTTGCTGGGAGATTTTATGGATTCGGTGATCCGGCAGCATTGGAAAACCTTTACCCCGAAAATTTCGACCAAAGACTGGCAGGACTACTTAAAAACCTGTGCCCAGGTTAACCCCGGAATCGATCAATGGTCAGAGGCCACCCGCACAAAGCTCAGACAGGTGGTTTTTCGTATTCTATCTGAATCCGGTTATATTGACGGAACCCGAACACTCAAATTGCTGCCCGTGTCCGTTATCCCTGAAATCCGGCAGTATCTGATTGCCCATGATGAAACCGATGTGCTTCGGTCAATGGAAATCACGCAATAATCAAAAGGAAGCTGGATGAAGACACTGCAAGACCGCATGGACAAAATCATGGACCGGTTGCTATCCGAAGAGCTGCTCCAAAATAAGGGCCTTGGCAATGAAATCGGCTTTTACATTTTTGATTATCCGCCGGAATATGAACTTGAGATGAGAGCCCATATCCAGTTTATCCTGCGTCAGCTGCCCAAAAAGAAACCGGATCTATCTTTTGTGCATATCAACCTGTTCGAAATGATCGTCAACTATTTGAAATCCCGGAAACTCCTGGATCGTGCCATTACAATGCAAAAAAATGAGGGCGATCAAAAACTGCTCAAATCCCTTAGAGGGCCCCTGGACCCCAACCAATTGGCTAAGGTCTTCGTAAATGAGGCGGAACCGGCGAAACAGGACCTCATCCTGGTCTCCGGTGTGGGAAATGCTTATCCCCTGCTGAGAAGCCACAACCTGTTAAATAACC
>JBNJEA010000179.1:0-5386 GCA_051745395.1 Thermodesulfobacteriota bacterium
CAGCACGGTGGATGCCATTGACGAAAAATTCGGTAAAAATGCCGTCCGGAAAGCCAGGCTGACCCAATTGGATAAGAAGTAACCGTGCCCGCCCGCTTTTTTCCGGGGCCATGGCGATTGCCTCATGCAACCGTAAAGCGCAGTATCGCGCCGACGCCGTAACTTTCGAAATCCGTGTGATCGGTAAAAATGTGTTCGATTTCCGCGCCTTGGGCCATGGCTTCTTCGACCATTTCGTCGGCCAGGTGGTCGGTTTTTCCCATGGTATCGCCGCAGAGCGGACACTCAAGGCGGTGCGTGGACAGGATATGGTCGTTGGGGCACACATAGCCCTCCGGGGCGAAATCCTTGTCAATGAGCAGCGTATGGACCTGGTTGAGCATGAGCGCTTCGATGGTGGGGTCTGCGCCGAGCACGCCCAATTGCTGCGGCCCGCTTTTTTCAAACAGTTCGTTGATCCGCATTTTTTCGTACGCGCGCTCATTGGCTTCGGCCGCCTCCAGGGCCTTTTGCCGCAGCGTTGCGGAATGGTCATCGGGCTGGGCATGAAACTCCCCCGCCAGCCGGCTTTTCAGGTAACTGTGCAGATGGTTTTTGAGATCGGGCAGAATCCTGCTGTCGTCCGGCCCGGCAATAATGAGACGGCTGAAGTCATTTTGTTTGAAAAAATCAAAAGTCTGTTCGGCGACCTGTTTTAAGTGACGTTGAATATGGTCTTCAATGTGGCGCTGGATTCGCTTGTCGCCGAGACCGCCGCTGACTTGTTTGCCGCTGCCGTAAGTCCGGGAGAGGTTGGCACGGACGCGGTCCGGGACTTCGTCTTCGAAAAAAATATCGGGTTGTCTTTCAAAGTCGCCGAGATACAGGGAAAATATGCGGGCTTTGCGGGAGTCGACCGTAAGCACCAGGTAGCGTTCAAATTCATCCAGCAGTATGGACAGCGGCCGGGTATAGGGCGTCGGCTCCACGGCGATCTGGCTGGGCAGGCTCACCGGCAGCAGGTATTGTTGCCAGAAACCGTCGGCATCGGCAAAAATGATTGCCATCCGGGCGTTTTTCTTCCGTTCCATTGCCTCGGAGACGTGAGTTTCGATTTTCGCAAACACCCGATCGACCGCATTGCGCTGTTGTTTGTCGTAGCGGTTTTCTCCTTTGAGCTGTTTCCGGGCGTTGTGGATCATGGAATTGAGTTCCGCCGTATATTTTCTCGGCGGCGTGAGGTTTATATATACACTGACGATCGGATTGTTGTGGTTTTCATGTTGAATCAAGTCTTTTAGCTGTTTTCGATAGACAAACATACGGATATCCTCCTTTTGCTTCCAAAACCCGATGCGTTGCGGCTTTGCTATCGCATTGCGCACAGGGATAAATCCAACCGAAAAACATTAAATATTTTCTATGATATTAAAAGGATATGCATTCTGTGTTGCCTGTCAACCGGGTCCGTTCCGGTTTCATACGCATACGCATACGGCAATACGGATTTGTGAATCCGAAGCCGCCTTCTTACTATATTGTTATGGGCTGAAATACAGGGCCGGGCGATGCGCGGGCCTTGCCCGGCGACTATAACTGCGATGCCGATGATTTCATCTTCTGGGATGAAATCCATCCCACCGACCGGGTCCATGAAATGCTGGGCAACCAGGCGGCCCGGCTCGAGGCGTCGGATTACATCGTCACGGCCGCTGCCCTGGAACGGCAACCAACAGGCGATGACACGGCCGCCGGCCCTTCGTCGGACGATGACGATGATGACACCTGTTTTATATCCATCACAGGCGCCCGGCTGCTCGGTCTGTTTTTCTGCCCCTGCAGCCGGTGGGCCATCAACAAAACCGAAGCGGAGGTCGACGTATGGGCACGCCGAAAATTGCATGGCTGCTGGTTTTGGTTTTTGTGCAGGCGGGGATTTCCGTCCCTGCCGCCCGGGGCCAGGGCCTGAGCGAAGCCGATTTGAACGGCCGGTATTTCGTCAGCGAAATCCGGGCCGGCAAAACCCTGTTCTATTCCCTTCAATTCGACGGGCAAGGCACGATCACGGATGTCAACCTGCAGAGATCTTCGTTCACGGTATCTCCAAATGACGACGAAAATCTCGATACCCGGGAGCAGGAAGCCGTGGGCATTTTCCCCGAAGACGCTTACGCGGTGGCCCCCGAAGGCGCGATCACCATCGCCGGCAGAAGTCTGGCCGGGTCGTTGCATCACGCGGGGGCCCAGTTTGTTCTGGTCCAGACGGCCACTGGCGGAGAACCCCGTTGGGGCCTCGGCATCCGGGCGGGGCAGAACCTGACCGATACCTCGTTGATCGGCGGCTATTATATCCATGTCCTGGAGCTTTCCGTGGTCGATGCCGGCGACGACGGCCGCCGGTTTGAGTCCAATGCGGGCGTGGTCGACGCCTCGATAAACGGTCAGGGCAATATCAGCGGGCAGTTGATCGCCGGCGACGAATCCGGGCTGGGACCGCTTTTTTCCGTGACGTATACGGTGGATGCCAACGGCCGGCTCACCGTCGGCCGCGAGGGGGAAACCAGCGGCATGCTGGCAGACGACCCACGTGTTTTCACGGTCGTGGATACCAATCCGGGCGACAACGACCTTCTGGTCATGATCGGGGTGCCGAAGGCCGCGGCCACGATCACGGACTCGGATTTCCTGGATTCCTATTTTTTTTCCGCATTTGAAATCCAGGGTGAAACCGTCGATTCCGCAAGCCAGTACAGCGATACCTTCGGGGAGATCACTTTTGATGAAAACGGGGATTTTTTATTCACCGAAACCGCCACCACCCGTGCCGGCCCCCTTGAAACCATCGCGGGCAGCGCAGAAACCGATACAGACGGCCGGTTTGAAATGCAAGGTGCAACCGGAACCCTGCTGACCGAAGGCAGCCTGTTCGTGGCCACCGGCGTTGAACCCGACAGCCCGGCACTTCGGGTCGGGTTGGCCAAAACCGCGGACCGCACCCCCGGCGGGACGGACGACGGAACCAGGGACGAAACGGAAGAAGAACCGATCAGCCACGATGATTTCTGCTTTGTCAGTTTTCTTTATTCCGCCTGTGCCACGGGCAATCGCAATATGGCCCCGACGCCGTAAGGTTTGAAATTGCCGTTATCGGCATTCGGCCCCTTTTTCCCTGTCACGGGAAATGGCGGAACACGTAGAGGGCCGTTTCCTGGAAAGCTCAACCTGGCAGGCGCTGATGAAGGGGAAGCCGGCTTAGTCGTCTTTGGGGGGTGCGGGCGATTCTTCCGCCAGCATTTCCTTCACCTTCCCGATGCTTGTGATCAGGTCGGGCAGAATGGACATTTTCGGCTTGCGCACGGCGACAAATTCAACGGCTTCGCCGAAACCATAGCCTGCCATGCAGCAAAGATAAGCCACCACCACGGATGGGGATCGACCGACGCCGGCGTTGCAAAACACCATGATCCGGTGGTCTTCGATGTGGTCGTAAATCCAGGTCACGCTTTGTTTTAACTGGGCCGACGGGATGGGCCTCATGTCCTCGATGGGGACCTTGTGATAGCTCAGGGGCGTGACATCGATGTCGCATTCCTTGGCCACGCACAGCAGTGCGCTGATTTCGCGGGGCGGTTCAATGGTGTCATTGAAGTGCCCGATGGCGAGGTTGTCGAGTATGTAATCCATGTTGTTTTTTTACCTGTTGGTATCCGGCAGCGGATTGTTTTCAAGCTTTTTATAATTTGTATTTACCAAATATTATTCGGATGCCGCAAAAGCGCAACCCCCCTTTTTTGCTGGGGGCCCTGTTTTGACGGACCGACGTTGCTCGCCCTCGGGGCAAACCCTATTTATCGCCTTTCATTTTGGCAATCATTTCTTCGACTTCCTCGTAGCCGGTTTTATAATAGCCTTCCTCGTCCGGGTCGAGTTCCCGGAGCAGGCGCAGAAACTCGCCGGCGTGCTCCTTTTCCTCGTTGGCAATATCTTTGAGCACTTTCTTGGCCAGTTCGTTGTCGGTGCTTTCCGCGGTCTGCTGATACATCTGGATGGCTTCGTATTCCGCGGCAATCATGAATCGAATGGCACGGACGAGTTCTTTATTGGACAGTTTCCGTTCGTTTTTCAGCAGGGTAAACGGATTGGAAAACTCGGGCATAACGGCCTCCTTTCATGGTTTACTACATTCGCAACGATCAAAAGCGGCATTTGATATGGTAATCATGTTGCCTTATTTTGCACCCAAAAGACCGGCAGCAGCAGGGAAAAGCGGCAAAGGTTTGCGGCCTAATCCAGCACGCGCGCACGCAACAGCATGGGCGGATGGTCCGAAGTCTCAAAGCCGGAAAGGCGTTTGCATTCCAGTACTTCAAAGCCACGGCAGAAGATCCGGTCCAGCAGGGCGCCCTGGTGGATCTCGATAAACGGATCAACGAGCAGGGTCCATTTCGACGGGGTCCCGCCGGATTCGTGATAGGCCAGGGCTTCGACCATGCCGAGCCGGGCGGCATACTGGTGAACGGCTTTCAACCGGGCACTGTTCCAGGTGTTAAAATCCCCGCACCAGATCATCGGGCCGGTATGGTCGCGGGCGTGCTGAAAGATTTCCTCTAACTGGTCATTGAAGGCGCCGATGCCCACAAAATTGAGCATGTGCACGTTGATCACCATCAAATCGGCTGCATCATCGACGGCGACGGTGCTGACCATGGCGGCCTTTGTGGTGGCAAATACAAATTCCCGGTCCGGGGACTCGAAACGGGCCGGAGCCTGCAGCTTGTGCCGCGAGGCGGTCAGAACCCCGTTGTGGATATCGCGGTTGGCCGCCTTCCAACTGGGGGCGAAATGGCAGAAAAACCGGCTCTGCAATTGTTCGCAGGTCCGGCTGGTGGCTTCCTGGAGACAAAGAATATCGGGACGGTGTTGGCGGATCAGCCGTTTGACCTCCTTGTTTCGGGCGTCGTTTTTGCTGATGTTCCAGGTGATAACGGTGTAGACGGTGCCGTCGGCTGAACCGGCAGCCTTTTCGTCGCCGGCCTTTTTTGCCGCCCCTGCACCCGGCGGGGCCCCGGCACCCGTTATAACCGGCAGAAACGGTACAATCAGTACAATCAGGAGTATAAAGCGTTTGCATATTGTCTGGTGCATCACCTGTTGCCCCTTTTTATTCCGTATCCGGATAGGGTGCCGGGACTATTCGCATGAATGGACAATCCGTTTTTCCGAAAAAATGATGTCCTTGTCGGTTTTGGGGATCCGGACCAGGTGATAGGGATGGGTCAGGGCGCTGCCGGTCCTGCAGTTGCGGCCCGGGACCCGGGAGACCACCCGTGCCCGGATATGGTCGTCAAAAGCGGTCAGTTCCGTAATTTCAATGCTGTAGCCGGTCGATTTTTGGGTGCCCATGTGG
>JBNJEA010000180.1:0-5355 GCA_051745395.1 Thermodesulfobacteriota bacterium
GGCCTGCCGGCTGTCGTCGGAAATCCGGGTCCGGGCTTGCTGGAGTTGGGTATAAACCCAGGTGGCCAGTCGATATTCGCCGAGCAGGATCAACTGTTGGGCGCTTTGCTGCATGCAGTCAAGGAGTTTGTCCGGGACTTTTTCATCGTTTCGGGGCGTCAAAAGATGCGCCGCCGGCGTCAGGACCAGCTTGAGAAAAGCGGCGCTGGGCCGCCAGTCATCCGGATTGAGCAGGGTGTAAAATTGTTCGGTGATGCGGTTTTTCTCTTTGGGCTCCCCTGCTTTCCGGAAGTCTTCACACAATTGAAGCACAAGCGCCTCGGCGCCCTTGAGATCGCCCTTTAAAAAAAGCGCCCGGATCTGTTGCGGCAGCGACTCGACATCCTGCGCCGAAGATGCCGGCGCATCCGGGTTTACCATTTCAAGTGCCGAAGATGCTTGCTCTTGGCCATCTGCCGCTGTTTCATCATTTTCGGCCGTATCCGTGCCTTCCGCCGCGCCGGCCCTGCTGTCAATGACCCCGTAAATGTTTTGGTCGAATAAAATTTTGGTAATCTGTTTTTTGGCGGCCAATTTTTGCCAGGCCGCCGTATCAAGGTTTTCGGAGGCGCGCTGACCGGTGGTGGATAGAAAATCGACCATCTCGTCGCCGGAAATGCCGGGCAGAAAGGTGATGCTGTTTAACCCCGCATCCGAAAGCAATTGCAAAAAACCCTGCGCCAGGGTTTCAAAACCGGCAGTATCGACTTTGGCACCATTGATTAACAGCGCGTTGCCCACGCGGGCGATGGTCAGGGCCGACCACCTGTCGAGCAATTTCTCCAGTTCCGTGATCACCTGTTCAATGGCTTGCCGGGCAACCGGTCCCCTGGCCGGATAAAGCCGCAGCTTGTTGTAGGCGCCGAGCAGGGATGCAATGACGGGGAAAATGGCGTGCAGCTCGGCGGCTTCGAGCTGCGGTTCATCGGGGGGCGGTGTCGTGTCGGCTGCGTCCATCTGCGGCTCCTCAAGCGACAACGCATCAATTCCTGCATCGAGCTTGGTATATTTGACCTGCCGCGGTATCACGTGTTCGAGTTGGTTGTCTTCGGAAAAGCGCTCCCAGAAGCCGGGCGTAATGGTTTTGCGGTCAATGTGGCTGATTTTTTCCAGCACCGCCTTGAGCTCTTGCTCTTCGACCCCCCGTTGGAAGGTCAGGCTTTTGAGCTCCAGCCGGTCCCAGAATTCAACGATTTTTTCGGCAATGGACTGGTAGGCCGAAACATCCATATGCTGGCCGTTGATCCGCAGGGTGCCGTTTTCGGCGATGATGCTGACGGCTTCATCGGTGGACAGGATTTCTGCAACCAGGTGAATCAATTCATCGATGGCCCCGGTGACGGATTTGCTGTCCGGCGGGTAAAGCCGGAGGTTGCGGATGGCCACGATCAGGGCGCGCAGCATCCGGGGCACCTGCTTTTCGGCCGGATCGCTCAACGGTTGATCGGCAATTTCTTCCGCCCCCTCGGGTCGCCGGTCTTCTTCCGGGCCCGTCTCTTCGGCCGGCGGGGTTTGTGCTTCCGGGTCATCGGAAAAATCATAGACCTGCTGGTTGTAGGTCTGCAGCAGTTCTTCGTAGGTCTGCGCCTTTTCCGGGTTTTCCGCGTGTTTGAAGTGATGCACCAGAAAGGCCGGCGACGGCAGCAGATCCTGCTGGTATAGCTTTTCCTGGTATTCGCCGATTTCTTCATGGAGTTTTTTACGTTCCTCGGGCTCGATGCCGTCGTAGATAACTTCCCGGACCCGCTTGTTGGAAAACCGGATGTTTTCGTCGTTGTCCTGGAATTCGGATCGCACAATGCCGTGTTTGACGGCTTCTTTTAAGATGTCGTTGATCTGGGCCGTCTGCTCCTGGGAGATCCCGGTCAGCATGCTAAGCGATGTCGACTCGCCGAAGGCCGAGGCCCGGTCCAGAAACTGTTTGCTGTGGTTGTCGAAACAGTCGAGTTTCTGTTGAATGATTTCCTCGAAAGAGCGGGGGAAATAGCCTTTCTCAAGTTCGGCAACAGTCCATTGATGCCGGTCCTGAATAATTTTCTGGTCGCTGATCATTTTCCGCAGGATTTCAATGACAAACAACGGGTTGCCCTGGGTCAGCTGTGCCAGTTCCGTGGTCAGTTCCCGGGGCATGGCAATGCCCGGGAAAATGATGTTGATGTATTTTCTGATATCATTGGCATTTAACGGCGTCAGGCTGATATCTTTGATGCCGATTTCCTCCGAATACGCCGTTCGAAACAGGTCCAGGGGGACGGTCTGGGGGATATCCTGCTTTTCGACGGAAGCGGTCGCGCAGATGAAAAACAGCGAGGGGCTGTCGACGATCAGTTCCCGGATCAAGTGCAGGGAGGCCGGATCACTGAAATGCAGGTCGTCGATGAGCAGGACTAGGGGGTGGTTGCCCACCAGTTTGGATAAAAACCGGCTAAGTGCATGAAACAACGCATCGCGTTCCGCCGGGCCGTTTTCCGGCAGCGGGGTTTGTTCGTCTGCAAGCTGGGGCAGAATGTAGGGCAGGTAGGACAGATCTTTTTGATCCATTTGCTCCAAAACCCCCATGCCCTTGTCCGCCTTCTGATTCATCAATACGATGAGGATATAGGACAGCAGGTAATAGGCCCGGAAGGATTCCTGGACCGCGCCGGTGACGCGAACGGGGTTGAGCTGGGCTTTTTCCAGGTTGCGCTGCACCGTGTCTAAAAAACTGGTTTTGCCCATGCCCGGGGCGCCGTGGATAATTACGAACTGGTTGAAGCCGTCGCTGACCTTTTGCAGGGCGCCGCTGACCTTTTCAAATTGGGCTTTTCTGCCCACGATGCCGGCGGAATCCACATATCGAATCGCCTGGCGGCTGACTTTGGCCGCATCGGCATACTGGTTTCTGCCGGCGTTTTTGGCATGGTAGAGGGCCGTTTCCGCCTGGTTGATCAGGTGTTTGCCGGTTTTGGCGTCATCGGGTGCCGTGGCCACCCCGATATTGAGGTTCAGCTCGATCTGTTTGCCGGCCTCGGCCAAAAAAAAGGGGTTGGCCTCCAGTCGGGCGATGATGGTGTCGGCATATTGCAATGCCGCGGCTTTGCCCTGTTTGGGCAGCAAAAGCATAAATTCGTCGCCGGCATAGCGGATGCACAGGCCCTGCTCGCCGCCGGCGGATTCCATGAGACCCGCTATATGGATAAGGGCCTGATCGCCGGCGTTTTTCCCGTATTGATCGTTAACCCGCTTGAACTTGTCAATATCGGTCATCAGGAGGGAAAGCGGGAAATCGGCCGGCTTTTGCCAGTCAATGTCATGTTTGAAGTGGCTGAAAAGGTAGCGCCGGTTGTTGAGATGGGTCAGTTCATCCTTGAAGATCAAGGCGGCGGGGTCTTTACCAACGTTTTGCAGAAAATGGCGCAGCTTTTGATATTTCATTCATCCCCCGGTCATCTTTTCAGATGAGTGGTCGCCTTTCTATCCCCCAGTGTGCAATCGATGGGCATTCGATATGCAACAGTGCAGTGATCCGGATTGTGTGAAATCGGTACGAATACAAATGACAGGTCGTGTCGATCATTTGTCCGTGGCATAATATCGGAAAATGAACGATAAATCAATCATGTAAAAATACAGGGTTTTTCAGCAGGATCCATCAGGCGGCAGGGTGGGAAAAGGAAAGGATATAAACAAAGCATTTTGCTTGTTTTTAACCGCGCACGGGGCCGGCAGCCACGAGGTAGAGCATGGCCGAATCATCCGTTAGGCCTAAAAGCGACCGGGCTTCGAAATCATAGAAGGCGCCGATGCCGCAGCAGCCGAGCCCCAGGGCGGTTGCGCCAAGGTAAACCGCATGGCCGAGGCGGCCGGCGGTTATCATGGCATGGCGGTATCCGCGCGGACCCCACTGGCGGTCAAGGCGGGAAAGATTGGTCAAAAAGACAAAATGGGCCGCCGCGTTGGCCAGCCAGGCCTGGTTTAAGCACACGGCCGCCATTTTTTCCGTTACCGGCCCCTCAAATACCTGGCCGACGGCGTGCTGGGCGGTATCGATCATGTAAAAACCCGCCTGTTGATTTTCGATCTGGCCGGTCAAAACCCCGCAGCAGATCGAGGCGGCATAATCGCCGGGCCGGTCGGCATCGTCTGCGGCCCGGCAAATCAGGTCTACGAGATAAAAAAACGATTCGTTTTTCATGGGGGTGCTGACAAAATTGCGCTTCGACCTTCGCTGCACAACGGTTTGATGGAAATTTCGGATCGGTGCGGCGGCTTGTGCTTTTTCGGCAACGGGCTGCCAGTGTTGAGCCGATACCCCGATGCAGTCGGCCATGCCCGCAAATGCCGGATCAGGGGATGGCGGGTTTTGTCCGGCCCGATGAATGTCTATGATTTCCCGGTAGACGTGTTCTTTGGGGCTGACGCGGCTGGCCTGCCGGATCGACTCGTCAACGGCCGGTATTTCGGTTGCAGCCCCGGCGGTATCGTTTTTTCCGTCATTTACCAGTGCCAGGCCGCAAACGGCGACTTCCCGGTTTTCATCCACGCCCGTCAGCCGGTTGAATGCGTCATCGTCAAATGTCAGTACCGGTTTTGTCCGGTATCCGGCTGCGGCAAACGCCACCCGCAGGTTTTCCATCAAGTGGCCGGCATCGAGCAGCACATAGCGATATGCCCGGGCCCGGTATTTCCAGGCGCTTCGGAAAAAAATGCCCGTGATGACAAACACGGCGCAGGCGCCGCTGCAGTCGTCGGAGACCGCCGACGAAAGCGTTGGCCCATAATGGCCCGTACGCAGCGGATTCAAAGCAAAACGCTGGATATCATAGTGATATATCCCCGGCGCCGTTTGCCCGTCATAAAACCGGGCCATGTAGAGTTCATTGGGGTACAGGGCCCCGGCCGACGGGCTGCTGCGCAGGTAAAAATCCGTCCCCGGCTGCCGGACCCGGGCGGTCAAGCCGTGGCCTGCGGCCAAAATATTTGCCAATTCGGCAAGATCGGGCTCCGGCATCGGCGCGGTTTGAAAATCCCCCCGGTACACCCGGCGCAGATGGCCTTCGAAATTGCGGTCGGGTGGCGGCAGTTTCACGGGTTCGATACCCGGATAGTTTTTTTCGGTCGCCGGCTGATTGGCCCAGTCCAGGCTGTGCGGTGTCATCCGGTGGCGGTCATAGCTGATCTGATGATGGTATTGACTGGCGGTCATGGACGGCATGGGGTAGACCTCGTTTTATCCTCATTTTTTTTCTCCCTCTTCCTCTTCCTCTTACTCTTGCTCTTACTCTTACTCTTACTCTTTTTTCTTTTTCTTTTTTTTCTCAAAAACCGCTTTATTCT
>JBNJEA010000181.1:0-5237 GCA_051745395.1 Thermodesulfobacteriota bacterium
CGCCATTTCCAGGATCAGTTTGGACAAAACGGTTTGTCGCAGCAGGCGGACATCGCGATCCTGGATGTGGCGGCGGTCTTCGCGCAAGTGCACCACGATGCCGTCTGCGCCGCCGAGTTCGGCCAATACGGCGGCATGGACCGGGTCCGGGTAGTCTGCGCCCCGGGCCTGGCGCAGGGTGGCGATATGGTCAACGTTTACGGCTAAACTGGCCATTGAAAATCCTTTTGCGGTTTGTCAGTTGATATTTTTACATTCCGGTTATCCGGAATATGCCAGTTATGGTTTTGAGAAAAAAGCAGTTCGTCCCGGTCGTCATGCCTGCGAAGGCAGGCATCCAGTTTTCCAGACGGACAGAAACCCCCTGGATGCCTGCCTCCGCAGGCATGACGGACGAAGCGAAGATCTTTTTTTACGCAATTAACGAATTGCATAATCTTTTTTTAACGGGCAATCAAATCCTGTTCCCGCAGCATCGCCATTAATGCATCGCCCTTTTCCGTCATCTGTTCGGCATCGGCCTCCGGGGTTTCATGATCGTAGCCGAAAATATGCAAAATGCCGTGGATCAGCAGCTCGGCAAAGCGTTCTTGTGTCGCCATGCCCGCATCGGCCGCCTCCCGGTGGGCGGTTTCAATGGAGACGATCACGTCGCCGAGCACTTGCCCGGGGTTGACGTCGGAGAAATCGCCCTCGATCATGGAAAACGAAATTACGTTGGTCGGCCCGGTGCGGTCCAGGTACTGTGCATTGATTTCCGCGATCTGCGCGTCGTCGGTGATAAGCACGGACAGCTCGCCGTCAGGCCTGCCCAAGGCGTTTAAGAGTGCTTGGGCCGTTTTCCGCGTGAGATCCGTCGATATTTTGAACCGCGTCTGACGGTTTGTGATCAGTATGGCCATTTTTCTCCCTGAATGCACCGGCGGGTGTTTTTTCGGGGTATTCCACCCGGTGGTGGTAGATGCCGTTTAAAATCTTGATATACGTCCGCGCGATTTTGTGCAGGTCCTTTAAGGTCAGCGGACATTCATCGAGCTGGTTGTCGGAAAAAATCTTGTTGATCAACTGCTGGACCAGGCCCTGGATGCGCGACGGCGTCGGGTGTTCCAGGGTGCGGGAGGCGGCTTCGACCTGGTCGGCGAGCATGATCAAAGCCGTTTCCCTGGTCTGGGGCTTGGGCCCTGGGTAGCGGAAATTGTCGGTGTTGATCGGCTGGTCCTTTTTCTGCTTTTTCGCCTTGTCATAGAAATAGCTGAGCAGGCTGGTGCCGTGGTGCTGCTTGATCGCGTCGATGATTTCCTGGCCGAGTTTGTATTGCCGGGCCAGTTCCACGCCGTTTTTAATGTGGGAAATCAGGATCAGACACGACATGGACGGCGCGAGCTTGTTGTGGATGTTTTTGCCGTTTTTCTGGTTTTCGATGAAATGCATGGGGTTTTTGAGCTTGCCGATGTCGTGGTAGTAGCCGCAGACCTTGGCCATCATCGGGTTGGCGCCCACTTCGGAGGCCGCGGCTTCGACCATGGAGCCCACGATTACGCAGTGGTGATAGGTACCGGGCGCTTCCAGCATAAGGCGGCGCATCAGGGGCTGGTCCAGGTTGGACAGTTCCAGCAGCGTGTTGTCGGTGGTGTAGCCAAACCCCATTTCCACCAGCGGCGATACCCCGATGGTGACAATGCCGGCGCTGATGCCGCCCATGAAGGCAAATGTCCAGTCCCACGGCAGCTTGGAAAGGGCAATCTCGGAGACATAGATGTCGACCATGGTCGCCAGGGCGATGTTTAACAGGCCGATTTTGGCGCCGACTACGATGTAGTCCTTTCGGTTTTTGCAGTTCTGGGTCCAGAAAGCGCCCATGATGCCGTTTAGCAGAAAATACAGGCAGTACACATAGCTGTTTTCAAACAGGATGGCCGCGATTAAGGCGGTGACAATGGCAAAGGGAAACGCGATGGAAAAGCCGGCGAACTGGCAGACAGTCATGGCCCCGGCGGCCAGCGGAATGCCGTAGAACATCGATTCGGTCCGGATGGCAAAAGGGATGCCCTCGCCGATGGATTCGGCCAAAGTGACCGAAAGCTGGGCCATCAGGAAAAACGCGACCAGCAGGGTGCCGATAAAGGCCAGGTGCTTGTTGGGGGCGAGCTGGATTTCCGACCGGTTTTTCAGGTGGATCAAATACGTGACGGCCAGCAGGCAGAAAATGATTAAGGCCGTGCCGATGCCGCGGGTCAGCAATCGGCTTTTGCCGGTCTGCTGCCGCATGGATCGGAGTTTCAGCATGTCGAGCTCGGAGATCCGCTCGCCTTCCCGCAAAATCATCTCGCCCTTTTTGATCTGGTAGAGAATCGGTTTGATTTCGCTTTCGGCCGCGATTTTGCGGCGCTCGGTGGCGCTGCGGTTTAACGTGATATTCGGGTGGAGCAGGCGCTGGGTGACATCGACGATGAGGTTGACCAGGTTGTAGTCCATGCCCTTTAAAAGCGGGTCGGCCTCGATTCGCACCATGGTCTTGGCCTGGTCCATGCCGTGGAAATGCTTGAGGTTGTCCACCACCTGTTCCTCGTTGGTGCCCACGGTCCGCAAGGCGATGCCCCGGTCGTTTTCCTGTTCCTTTAACAGCATCTCCTTGTTCGACACCACGCCGTTGGTCAGGATCCGGTCGAGCAGCTTGTTGATCAGTTTCGGGATGTCGGGGGAAAAATCGTGTTTTTCGAGCACCTTGTAGGCGCCTTCGCTGAGGCGGAGGCCGAGGGCATCTTCAAACGCCGGCTTTAATTTCCGGATGCGTTGGCTGCGGCTGTCTTCCGGGCCGGGAGGGGTTTCCGCCGGGATCGGCCGGGCGGGCGGAGGGGCGGCTTTTGCAGACGCGCTCGGCCCCCGGGCAATGGAGAAGGCCTTGTTGACCCGCTGTTTGAGTTCAGGAAGAAGCGAGCGGTCGTAGTCGTATACGGTTAAAACCGATTGCCGGGCCTGGTCGCGTTTTTCCCGGGTGGCGGCGGCATCCTCGATAAAAAAGTCCTGGGGGGCCTTGATGTTTTCATCGGCAATATCGCCCACCTGGTAGGGCGTGTCGATGACCACCAGTTTGGGATAAAAAATCAGCGTCGACAACAGGGTCACTGTCAGTAAGATGCCCACGGCGACCCACGGGGCGGTGCTGTGTTTTTTTAAGGAAATATCGGTGAGTTTTAGATTCATAAGCGGTACGCAACTTCAAAAAAAATATCCCCGTCCCATTAAAATCGGTGTTTGCCAATTTTAAAATCTGCGAGGATATGTACGGAATCAGCCTTTTTTTCTGCTGCAATACCAGCAGAATCCCGCGGATGCAAGATCAAATTCTACACGGCCCATTCTACAAAACAGCCGGGCATAGGCCGATTAAATCATTTTTCCTGTTCCTTCTGCTGTTCCTGCTCTTTTTGCTCGTAGGCGTCAATGATTTTTTGTACGAGTTTGTGGCGGACCACGTCGCGCTTGGAAAAAAAGACAAACCGGATGCCTTCGATGGCATCGAGCAGGTTTTTGGCCTCCACCAGTCCGGAAGCACGGTTGCCGGGCAGGTCGCTTTGGGTAATATCGCCGGTGATGACGGCCTTGGAGTTAAACCCGATCCGGGTTAAAAACATTTTCATCTGCTCGCTGGTGGAATTCTGGGCCTCGTCTAAGATAACAAACGAATCGTTTAATGTGCGGCCGCGCATAAACGCCAGCGGCGCGACCTCGATGACATCTTTTGACATCAGGCCGGTGGCTTTTTCAAAGTCCATCATGTCGTGTAAGGCATCGTAGAGGGGCCGCAGGTAGGGGTTGACCTTTTCGGCCAGGTCCCCGGGCAAAAAGCCCAGCGCCTCACCGGCCTCGACGGCCGGACGCGTTAAGATGATGCGGCTGACCTGCCGCTTGGTCAAAGCCGCCACCGCCATGGCCATGGCAAGATAGGTTTTTCCGGTGCCGGCCGGCCCGATGCCGAAAACAATGTCGAATTTGCGGATGGCATCGATATAGTCCTTCTGGACCGGGCTTTTGGGGGCGATGGTTTGCTTGTTGGATTTGATATAAACCGTGTCGAGGAAAATGTCTTTCAGGTTGACCCGGCTGTCGCGGCTCAACACGTTGACGGCATAGTCGACATCGGTGGGATAGATCGGGTAGCCGGCTTTTAAAAGCCCGTAGAGCTGGTTTAAAATGTTTTCGGCCAGTTCCGCGGAAATCGTATCGCCCTGGATAAACACGGCGTTGCCGCGGGCATTGATCCGGGTGCCGGTGGCTTCCTCGATGTGCTGGAGATTGCCGTTGTGTTCGCCGAACAGATTCTGGGCCAGGCCGGTGTCGGCGAAGGTGATTTCCGTCTGTGTATTTTCCTGATATTTCATAAATTTTTCGTTTTCTGCCCTTTTGTGTGAAAGATAACGGGCACAACATAGGCAATCGCGGCGGTTTCGTCAATGGATTCAGAATGAAAGGGCGGAAATGGCTTGACCTCCCCGATAGCCTTTGATAATTTAACTATTTGATAGATATTAAAATATTTTTTGCATTCATCCGTAATATACAGAGAAATAAGCATGCCGGCGGTTTTGTCAATGCAACCGGGGCAAACCCGATAAAAAGCCGGGCGCCGACGGGAACAAAGAAAATATGATGAATCCGTTTGATATGGCAGTCGTCGTAATCCTGGGCTACAGCATCATCCGCGGCATATTCCGGGGAATGATCCGGGAAGTCGCCGCCATTGCGGGCGTACTGGGCGGCTTTTATATGGCCTACCGCTGCCATGAAGGTTTCGGGGGCGTGTTTTCCGCCATTGTCGAAAACCCGCAATATCAGAATATCCTGGCCTTTTTGGCCATATTCTGCGCGGTTTTTGTCGGCGTGACCCTGGCGGGCGTGTTGCTGCGGACCCTGTTAAAACTCGTGTTGCTCGGGGTGGTCGACCGGGTGTTCGGCGCCCTGTTCGGGGCGGTAAAGGGCGTGATCATCGTTTCCGTGCTGTTTTTTCTGCTGACCACCTTTCTGCCGCGCGGCGGGGTGGAAATGGTGGGACAGTCAAAGCTGGCCCCGGCCGTCAATTCCACCGCCACCACCGTGGTGCATGTTGTTCCGGACAGCACCAAAAAAGCCCTGGCCGATAAAATGCAGACCCTTAAACGGCAATGGGAAAACCGCCGGGAAGACAGCCCTTCCGCACTGCCGAAGCAGTGATAGCCGTTGAGCAAGGTATAAAGGTG
>JBNJEA010000182.1:0-5209 GCA_051745395.1 Thermodesulfobacteriota bacterium
ATGCTGGTCATCCGGGGGATTTTGGGCACGAAAAAGACCGCGACCTATATCGCCATTGTGATCGCATTTTCCACGCTGTGCGGGCTGATTTACGGGTGGCTGTTTGTATAAAAGATATAAGGTATAAGGTATAAGGTGTAAGGTGTGAGGTTTAAGGTGAAAGATGAAAGGTGGGTGTATGACGGAAGCAGCGGAACAGAACTGGAAAAAACCCCTTTTGATGATGGGCATTTTGATCATTGTCTTTACCGGTCTGTCCCTCGTAACCGGTCTGTGGGTGTTTACGGCCATTCCAATCGGGTTTCTCTTCGGTTTTTTTTTAGAAAAGGCCGATCTGTGCGGGGCGTCGGCGTTCAGCGAAGTGCTGCTCATGAAGGACTGGACAAAAATCGGCGGCCTCTGGGTGGTCATTGCAGTGAGCATGATCGGTTTTGCCGTGATTTCGGCACTGGGCTGGGTGAGTCTTAACCCCAAACCGTTTGTCTGGGCAAACTATATAGTCGGCGGGGTGCTGTTCGGCACCGGCATCGTGCTGGCCGGCGGCTGCGTCAGCGGCTGTCTGTTTAAATCCGGACAGGGCAATATTAATTCCATGGCCGGTTTGATCGGGATTCCATTGGGGGTATCCGCCGTGAAATACGGGCCGCTGCACGGATTTGCAGCCTATCTGAAGGGTTTTATCGTAACAGATGCAGGCGGTCCGGTGACGCTTTCTACGGTCACGGGCCTTCCCTACGGGGTGCTGGCCGTTGTTATCGGCGCCGTCACCCTGCTGGCCGCCTGGCGGATTCACCAAAACCAAAAGAAAAAGCAAACGGCCGTGATCCAACAGGACCTGCCCCTGATGCAGCGTTTGGTGCTCCGCCCCTGGCGGCCCTGGCAGGCAGGCATCGCCATCGGCCTGCTGGCCGTGTTCGCCTACATGTCTTCGGCATCGAGCGGCCGCAACTACCCGCTGGGGGTAACCGGAGGGGTACTGTATACCCACGTGCTGGTCACGGATGCGCCGTTGCAGCACGTTTATGCGCCATCCGATGTGGCCCGGCCGGTAAAGGCCCCGGTATTTGAGGGCCAGGCGGCAGAATCGCCCGCGCCTGCCAAAAAAGTGACCTGGTGGCTGGTTTTGGAAATCGTGGCCCTGGTGGCCGGCGCGGCCTTCAGTGCCCGGCTTTCCGGAAAAACACAGTTTCTGCCGCGGCCGCCCGACCAGACGGTAATCGCCTTTATCGGCGGCATCCTGCTGGGCACCGGGGCGGCCATTGCCGGCGGATGCGTGATTGGCAACATCGTCAGCGGATTTGCCCTAATGAGTCTTGGCAATGTGGTCTTCGGCATCACCGTGGTGCTTGCCGCCTGGGCGACCACTTATTTCTACCTCATGGGCGGCGGCATCATGGAAAAATAAAAACAAAAAAAGGAGGAATTCTAATGGACATTAAAATTCTGGGCCCGGGCTGTCCGAAATGTGAACAAACCGAAAAGATCGTCAAGGAGACCGTGGCCGAAGCCGGTTCGGACGCGACCGTAGACAAGGTGACCGATACCATGGAAATCGCAAACTACGGCGTTTTCGGCACCCCGGCCGTGGTCGTTGACGGCGATGTCAAATCGGTGGGCAAGGTGCCCAAAAAAGACGATATTAAAAAATGGCTGGCATAAAGGAGGCTTCATGAAAATACCGCGTTTTGTCACAGGATTTGTCATCGCCTTTTCTTTGGCGGTTTTTGCGATACTCGGCGGATGGCCCGCGGGGTCCGGGCCATCCGCGGCGCCGGCGGTGGCGGCGGAAACCAACGAAAACCCCCAATTTATCGCCTACTACTTTTATACCAGCAAACGCTGCAAATCCTGCTACCGGCTCGAAGAATGGGCCGAAACCACCATAAAGGATCATTTCCAGCAGGAAATTGAAAACGGGCGGCTCGACTGGCGGACCGTCAACGTGGACAAACCGGAAAACAAACATTTTACAAAGGATTTTAATCTCTACACCAAATCCGTGGTCATAGTGGAACAAAGCGACGGCGAAACGGTGCGCTGGAAAAACCTTGAAAAGGTGTGGCAGCTGTTGCGGGATAAGGGAAAATACACCGATTACGTAAGCGATGAAATCCGCACCTTCATGGAGAAAAGTTAATGGAGCTGCCCGCTTTTCCCATGATATCGGCCCTGTGGTTCGGTATCCTGACCTCGATTTCACCGTGCCCGCTGGCCACCAATATCGCGGCCACCACGTTTATCGGCAAGCAGATCAAAACCCGGTACGGCACGCTGTTGGCGGGTGCGGCCTACACCAGCGGACGGGCGCTGGCCTATATCGCAATCTGCTTTGTCATCGTGGCCGGCCTGTTTTCGATTCCCGGCGTATCCATGTTTCTGCAGCAGTACATGAACAAGCTGCTCGGTCCGGTCTTAATTGTCGTCGGCCTGCTGATTGCCGATATCATCCCGTTGCGCCTGCCGGCCTGGGGGAGCGGCAATTCGGCTTTCACGCGCCGATTAAGCCAGGGCGGCACCATCGGGGCGGTCTTTCTGGGATTTATCTTCGCCCTGGCTTTCTGCCCGGTATCTGCCGCCCTGTTTTTCGGCAGCGTCATCCCGCTGGCTTTAAAATTTGAATCCAGCCTCTGGCTTCCCCTGTGGTACGGCATCGGCACGGCGCTGCCGGTGATCGGCTTTGCCCTGCTGCTGGCATACGGCACGCGGGCCGCTGCCGGTTTCGTCAAGGGCCTGACGGCCATGGAACGCTATCTGCGGCGTTTGACCGCGGCCGTGTTTGTCGGCATCGGCATCTATTTCACCTGGACGTACACTTTCGGCGCCGCGATATAACTTATCCGGTTATCCGATTTACTCCAGTAACAGCAAATTTTCGCGCCAAGACGCAAAGACGCAAAGTTTTCAAGCCATTCCTGGCGTCTTGGCGCGAGAATGCAATGCCTGTTATTTGGAAGTATTCCCCTCCCGGGTTTGACCCGGGAGACCGGGCCTATAAGGAACTCTTAAGCCGGGTAAATTTGTTAAGACTTTAATTTTTTTAACCTTATACCTTAAACCCAAAACCTTAAACCCCAAACCTCAAACCTCAGACCTTGAACCTGAAGTTACTTAGAAATAAACCGAGGCGAATAACCCAATAATAAGGAGAACCCGTTCATGGCTGAATCCACCGCCAAAAAACTGCCGCTTCTCGACCGGTTTCTGACCCTTTGGATCTTTCTGGCCATGGCCGCCGGCGTGTCGGCCGGCCACTTCTATCCGGGGGTTACGGACCTGCTCGATCATGTGACCGTGGACACCACCAACATCCCCATCGCCGTCGGGCTGATTTTGATGATGTATCCGCCCCTGGCCAAGGTGCGCTACGAAAAGCTGGGCGAAGTGTTTCGGGATTACAAGATTTTGGGCCTGTCGCTCGTGCAGAACTGGGTGATCGGCCCCATCCTGATGTTTCTTTTGGCCGTTGCCTTTTTATCCGGCCATCACGAATACATGGTAGGGCTGATCTTAATCGGCCTGGCCCGCTGCATTGCCATGGTGCTGGTCTGGAACGACCTGGCAAAAGGCGACGCCGAGTACTGCGCCGGGCTGGTGGCGTTTAACTCCGTTTTCCAGGTCCTGTTTTTCTCCGTGTATGCCTGGTTTTTCATCACCATCCTGCCGGGATGGTTCGGCCTTGAGGGCTCGGCCGTGGATGTCACCATCGGCCAGATCGCCGAAAGCGTGTTCATCTATCTCGGCATCCCTTTTATCGCCGGCATCATTTCGCGCATCATCGGGTTAAAGACCAAGGGCGAGGCATGGTACATGGAAAAATTCATCCCCAGAATCAGCCCGATAACGCTCATTGCACTTTTGTTTACCATCGTGGTCATGTTTTCGCTCAAAGGCGAATACATTGTCAAACTCCCCTTTGACGTGGTCCGCATCGCCATTCCGCTGTGCGTCTACTTCGTGGTCATGTTTCTGATCACTTTCTACATGTCCATGAAGTTCAAGGCCACCTATGAGCAGACCACCACGTTGTCGTTTACCGCGGCGTCCAACAACTTCGAACTCGCCATTGCCGTGGCGGTGTCAGTCTTCGGCATCAACTCGGGCGTGGCATTTGCCGCGGTCATCGGCCCGCTGGTAGAAGTACCGGTGCTGATCGCGCTTGTCAACGTGGCCCTGTTTTTTAAACGAAAGTCTTTCCCCTATGCCGTGGAAACCCCGACCGGGGTGTGCCACGTGACGTGCCGGGATTAATTTCGAAAACGGCTTTTTAGATCAGCAGCCGTTGATCGACATCTACATGCGCGGCATGGTGCTGTCGATCATCCAGGCCAGAAAACGGGGCCTTTGGCTGAAAGAAGGACAGGTTAGTTAAATGATCAACACGCCCTTGAGGCCCTTGGCAAAATGCTGTAAAGAGGAGAACTTGGATGCCTATTTTTCTTCCTTTGAACATGCAAAAAGAAAGGCAATGAAAGTCAGATTATTATGACTACAAATTTAAAGACACTTATCATAGATGCAGAATCAGGGTTTTACAGAATGAAGCGCTACCCGGTCGGGCGGTTTTTTGGACCGGTTGACCTCGGCCTTTATCTATCAGGTAAATTCAACAGCCTGAATTTTGGGACAGGCCTTCTGGCAGGCTCTGTTTTTCCCGGTGCGAACCGTCTGGTTTTCACCGGCTTCTCGCCCTGCTGGGGTGGATTTTTTATATCATCCATGGGTGGGGCGGGTTTGGTTTTTGACAATCTTGGCATCAACCAGCTCTCAATTATAGGCAAAGCCCCTGTGCCATCGATATTGTTTTTGAACCGGACACACGGAGAAGAAATTGAAGTTGAAATAGAACCCGTTGACGTACGACAAGTGTGGCATTCCGGAAGAGGTGGAATCTATTCCCTGATGGACTATACCCATGACAGATTCGGCGACAAATATAAATCTGACCCCCGGATACTGGCAGTCGGACCGGGAGCCGAAGCCAGTGATATCGGCGCAATTGGTTCTGTTCCCATCAAAAAAGGGGAGCTGACCAGTGTGGATACCTGGGCTGGCCGCGGCGGCCTGGGCTCAAAACTTTTCAGGGAACATGGCATAGCAGCTGTCATTTATGGCGGTACACACATTACAGAAGATTTCATCAACAAAAAAGTGGCAGACCAGTGGTTTCAGGATCGCTATGAAAAGAAACTGGCGGCAAAAGTCCGGGCAG
>JBNJEA010000056.1:0-18562 GCA_051745395.1 Thermodesulfobacteriota bacterium
GACTAAGAAAAGCAGTTAACTAAAGAAATCTTATCATCAAGCCCGTATTGGATCAACCCGAATTTCTGGAATATGACAATGAAGCCTTTCTATCGTAGTTGCCGATCCGGTGTATTTTTTTCCATTTTTGTCCTGTCTCTGCTGATCGTCGGCCATGTCGGTCCGGCCGCCGCCGTTGAAAGAAAGACCGCCGTCGTCGATGCGGTTAAACAGGTCAGCCCGGCGGTGGTCAATATCAGCACCCAGTACGAAGTCAGCTACCGTCGCAACCCGTTTGCCCGATTCGGTATGGATGAGTTTTTCAAGGATTTTTTCGATCATCGCAAGCCGCGCAAGCGCCAGCTAAACAGCCTGGGCTCCGGTGTGATCATTGACGGCGAGCGTGGCTTTATTCTCACCAATACCCACGTGATTGTCAAAAGCGGCAAAATTTCGGCCGTGTTACAAGACGGCCGGGAATTTACCGCGGAAATCGTGGGCGCGGATCCGGAATCGGATCTGGCCGTGCTGCAGATTCAATCGGAAAAACCGCTGCCTTCCATCGAGATGGGCAAATCCGACGACCTCATGATCGGCGAGACCGTCATTGCCATCGGCAACCCGTTCGGATTTTCCCACACGGTGACCACCGGCGTGATCAGTGCGGTCAAACGGAGCTTCGAGGTGGAAAATCGCGTTTACCGGGATTTTATTCAGACCGATGCCTCCATCAACCCGGGCAACAGCGGCGGTCCGCTGCTCAACATCAACGGCGAACTCGTGGGGATTAATACGGCCATTTACCGCAAAGCCGAGGGCATCGGCTTTGCCGTTCCGATCAACAAGGCGAAAAAGATCGTTTCCGATCTGATTGAATACGGCAAGGTCATGCATGCATGGATCGGCCTTCAGGTCCAGAAGGTGGACAAGCAGATGGCGCGGTATTTTGACATGGAAGCCGGGCGGGGACTGGCCGTTCAGAAGGTGGACCCCGAAAGTCCGGCGGCAGAAGCCAATATTCGCGAAGGCGATATCATTTTGCGGCTCGATGACACCAAGGTGGATTCCAGGAGCGATTACATGGCCGCCATGCGCGGCTACCGGAAGGGCGAAACCATCGCCGTGCATTTGCTTCGAAAAGGTGATGAAATGACGCGCTCGGTCAAGGCCGCGCGTTTTCCCGAATCCATGGCACCGAAACTGGCCCGGCAATTGCTCGGGGTCAAGGTCGTCGACATATCCGAGCAGGGTCGGTTTGACAGCCCCATTGCCGCCGATAACGGCGTGATTATATCCGAAGTAGACGATCAGTCCACACTGGCCGGCATCGGGGTCAAGCCCGGCGATGTCATCCGGAAAATCAATGAAAGCAAGACCGATGATCCGGAATCGTTTTACAAAGCGGTGGTCAAGTACCGCTGGAAAAATTCCGTGGTCCTTCTTTTGCAGCGGGGGACAAAGGGTTACTACATCACCGTGGAGTTTTGACCGACCTGAATTGACTGACCTTTTGACGGAGAAAAGCTCATGTTCTGCAATCCGCTGGCACGTTACCACCGGCATGAAAGTTTCATGGGCCCGCTGGCCCGGACGGTTTACCTGTCCCGCACGGTTTCGAGCCGATTAAAGGGTTATCCCCGCAAAAAGGCGCTGGTGCTCGAAGGCGGCGGTATGCGGGGGATTTTTCACGTGGGCCTTCTCCAGGCATTTTTAGAGCGCGGCTACATGCCGTGGCGGATGATTTTCGGCACCTCGGCCGGCGCGCTGCTCGGGGCGGCCTATGCCGCCCGGCAGGTTTATCTGGCCCGGGATGCTTTTTTTTCGGAGCTGTTAAACGGGCCGTTTATCCAGATGGCCAATATCTTCCGGCCGGAAAAGCATATCATGAATCTGGACTGGCTGCTCAACACCATCGTCCAGGGCAGTGACCCGCTGGATATGCAACGACTTCGAACCATTGCCTGCCCGGTTTTCATGACCGCCACCCGCTTTTGTCAGGACGAGCACCCCCGGGCTGTTTACTTTAATACCAAAAACGACAACATCCTCCAGGCCCTCAAGGCAACGGCGGCCCTGCCGTTTTTTTACCGCGAATTTGTGCCGTATAACGACGAATTGTTTTTAGACGGCGGCGTCACCGACCCCATCCCTTATCGAAAAGCCCTGGACATGGGCTTTGACGAAAGCGAGATTTTGGTGGTCTTGACGAGGCCGAAATCATACCGGAAGGTCCGGCAGTCGTTTTGGGTCCGATCCCTCTATGAATCCTACTACAAAGATCCCCAGTACCGGTTTCTGCTCACCGCCTTTGAGCAGCAATTTTCCCGCTACAATCAACTTTTGGATGACCTGGAGAACAAATACCGGATCGATGTGATCTATCCGCCCCCCGAATTTAAGGTCAACCGGCTGACCCGCAGTGAAGCCAAAATTCTTGCCGGATTTGAACAGGGGGTCAAGGCCGCCAAAACCTATTTACTGGGGCAGTGACGATGGTTCCGGGCCACTTTTTTTGCCTGGATCGGACGCAAAACAGGGCCGGAGCGAAAACCCCCTTGTCTTTTTAGGGGTTTTGTTGCATCATGGATGTTTACGGGTTGTGTGGTAAAAACCGATGGCGGCTCGCGGCGGCCACAGCGATAACTGTATAAGGAGGCAGCATGGGATTGTTCCGGATTTTTTCCGGCAAAACCCCGGAGGAACACGAGCAAAGCGGCGATGCCTATGCCAGGGGCGGGGCATTCGGCGAAGCCCGGCTTGAATTTGAAAAAGCCTTGCAAAAAATCGAAAGAAAATTTCCTGAAAAAGCCCCGCTCAGTCCCCGGTTGGCGGAAAAATACCAGCAGGCCAGCGAATCGCTGGCCCGTAGTCACCAAAAAGAGGCCGACGCCTTGGCCGATGCCGGCGATCAGGACGCCGCTGGCGAATTATACCACCTGGCATTGGATTTGACCGGTGATGAGGCACTTAAAAAACACTTATCCGACCGTCTCCAGCGCATGCACCAGGAGCATGATACTGCCGAAACAGGGGCTTTGCAACCGGATCCTGCCGACCCGGATGCCGGAGAAAATCTGGCCGACCCCGAAGAAGCCCCGGAACTTTCGGAGGAATCGGCCGAGGAAATCTTTTCCGTGCTCTGCCATGCCCTTCCCGAAGACCTGGAGGCGGCTTATCGCAGCTATGGCGAGGCGTTTAAGGCCGGCTATATCGCATTAAACCAGGGCGATTTTGAAACCGCCCTCGAGCAGTTGTCTTTAGCCCTGGAAGAAAATGCCGATGCCCCCGGCCTCATTGCCCTGGAACTGGCCACGGCCTACATTCATCTCGACGACCATGACCATGCCCGGTATCTGCTGGAGCGCTTTATCGAACAAAACCCGGAAGAAATCCGGGCCTACCAGCTGCTGTGTGAAATCTACTGGGAAAGGGGCGATTATACGGCGGCCGACGACTTGCTGGCCGCCTGCCCCGATGCGATTCAAAACGCAAAGGCCATTTTGCTGCTTACCGGCGAAACCCGATTCCAGGAAAAGGACATGGATGCGGCGGAAGCCGCGTTTATCCAGTATATCGACATTCACGGTGAAGATGAAATCGTTTGCCGGGCCCTGGCCAAGACGCGGGAGTCGCGCGGCGACCTGGATTCGGCAAAGGAACTCTACGCCCAGATTATTAACCAGTGCAGTGCGTGCGGGGCAATGGTGGACCCGTTTTTAAAGCGGCGATACGCGGAATTGAGCTTTGAATCCGGCGACCTTACCGCCAAGCTCCTCGATATCTATCTTGGGTTGGTCCGGGAAGATCCGGACAATCGGGGCTTGTATTTCCACCGGATTGCCCGGATCTATGAAAACCAGGGCGAATCCAGAGAAGCCCATCGATATGACGCATTCGCCCGGCAAAGCGCGTAAAAGATCTCGTTGCCGGATGAACCAAATCTTCGAAAATACGGTTTGTTCGCAAGTCGGTCGGACCGCGTTTGCCGATGCGCTGCTGGTACGAAACGGACTGGATGCGGCCGGGTTTTTGCGTTTTGTTTTTTTCCCGGGCATGCTGTTTGAAAGTTGGCATTCGTGGTGGGGCAACGGCGATTTCCGGCCGGTCACCCACGAGGGGCTGGATTTATGCCTGGTGGAATCCGGGGCGGGGCAAATTATGCGGTTCGATGATACCATCGGGGTGCCTGCAGCCTTTTCAGGCCGGGTGGTTCGCATCATGGACGATTTTCTGGGCCAAACCGTGGTCATCGCCGATTATCCGGAATCCGGACAATCGGCGGCAAGCCGGGTGCTGAGCTTTTATGCCCATGTTCGGCCCGAAAAGAGCGTAACCGTGGGCGACTGGGTGGCCGCCGGGCAAATGCTTGGCCGGGTTGCGCCGATTCGATCCGGCAAAAGTCCGCTGCCGCCGCATCTGCATCTTTCCATGGCGCGGGCAGAGGCCCTGCCGCCTGTAAACGAGCTGGAATGGCCGGTATTAAACAGGGCGGACCGCCGCGCTTTTTACGATCCACTGCCGGTGATCGGCTGCAAATATCGAATGAAGGGTTATTGCCCTGATGGAAAGGATGTTGGTGCTTTTTTACCGGTTGGACCGCATCTGAAACATCGGTGATTTGGAGGCAACGCAACGGGAGAGCATGCGCATGGACGGCAATCTGGTCAACAACATGGCCTTTACGGCGGGCAATGATCCGCTGGATACGGATAAACCCACCCTGATTATGATCCACGGTGCCGGTTTGACCAGCAAGCTCTGGCAGGCCCAGGTGACGAATCTGTGCGATATCGCCAATACCGTGGCCGTGGACCTGCCCGGACACGGCCAGAGCCCGGGCGAAGCCAGTAGCGATATTGCCGTCTATGCTGATGCGGTGCGCGGGTTTGTGGAAAAGATAAAAGCGCCTCGTCCCATTGTCTGCGGCCTGAGCATGGGCGGTGCCGTTGCCCTCGAGCTGCTGCTCAGACACGGCAGCCGTTTTTCAGGCGGCGTGCTGATGCATACCGGGGCCAAGCTCAAGGTGCATCCCCTGATGTTTGAAACACTGGACAAGGGCATAGAAGGCTACTTCGAGTTGATGTGCTATTATGCCTTGGCCCAGGCAAACGCCAATAAATCCATGGCCCGGCAGATCCAAGACATTGCCGTGCGTTCGTCTGCCGTGGCCCGGGCCGATTTCACGGCCTGTAACACATTTGACCGGATGGATGACGTAGCGCGCATCAATGGGCCGGTTCTGGTGATTACCGGAAATGACGACAACATCACCCCCAAGAAATACGGCAGGTACCTGGCCGATTGGATATCGGGGGCGCGGCATGAAAACATCGATAGCGTCGGACACCTGTCGCCGCTTGAGCGACCGGAAAAGGTGAACCAGTTGCTTCGAAAATTCGTTCAGCGAACGGGCCGGCTGTCTCGAAGCCACAAAGGGGATTGAATTTCGGCAAGGGGCTTGTGCACCGCCATTTCAACCTAAGTTGAGCGTTTCAGATTTTTACTGAAGTTCAGGTTCAAAAAGCAATCGCAAGGGAGGCAAAATGATCCGAGTTGGTGTGGCCGGGGCAACCGGTTACGCAGGGGCGGAACTGGTCCGGCTGCTGGCCGGACATCCGGAGGTGGTGATAACGGTGCTGACCTCGCGCCAGTATGCCGGTGTCCGGTTTGATCAAGTCTATCCGGCCATGGCCGGAGTCATTGAACGCACTTGCGAGTCGTTTGAATCCGAGGCGGTCTGCGACCGGACCGATATCGTGTTTACGGCGCTGCCCCACAAGCTGCCCATGGAGATTGTCCCCGAGCTGGCGGCCCGGGGAAAGAAAGTCGTGGACCTGTCTGCGGATTTCCGGTTTGCCGACGTTTCTGCCTATGAATCCGCCTACACGTCCCATTCGGCCAAGGATCTGCTGGCCCGTTCGGTGTACGGGCTAAGCGAGGTGTATGCCGACCAGATCGCTTCGGCTGCGATCGTCGGCAATCCGGGGTGCTATCCCACCAGCGTCTTGCTGCCGCTTGTCCCGCTGATGCAGGCCGGGTTAATCGAGGCCGATACCATTGTGGCCGACGCCAAGTCCGGGGTCAGCGGCGCCGGGCGGTCGCTTTCGCTTGGCAGCCTGTACTGCGAGGTCAATGAATCCTTCAAGGCCTACAAGGTAGCGCAGCATCGCCATGAACCCGAAATGGAGGAAGTGCTGACCCGCGAGGCCAAAACCTTCGTCGATATTACCTTTGTCCCGCACCTGGTGCCCATGAACCGGGGCATGGAAGCCACGATCTACGCCCGGCTGGCCGGGGATTTCACGGATGAAACCATCTATGACTGTCTGGCCGGTTATTACGCCGGCCGCCGGTTTGTCCGAATATCGAAAAACGGCCGGCCTCCCGATACCCGCAATGTGCGGGGCACCAATTACTGCGATATCGCCTTTGTCGTCGACCGGCGCAATCAACGACTGGTGCTGATGTCGGCCATTGACAACCTGGTCAAGGGAGCGGCCGGACAGGCGATACAGAACATGAATCTCATGGCCGGGCTTTCCGAAACCGTGGGGTTGACCATGGCGCCGTATCCGGTGTAACCAACACTTGACGGCTTCGTAAAAAGTCCAATATCTGCGTTGCGCTTCATCTCTCGTCATTCAACGTACGAGTATGTACGCCTCATTCCTCGAGATTCGCGCGCCTTGATCTTGAACTTTTTACTTTGCCGTCCCAAGAGCGACTTTTTACGAGACCATCAACACTTGACTTCTCAGGCGAAAAGAGTGCTTTCATGAAAATTCAGCAGTTATCCATTTTTATGGAAAACCGGTCCGGCCGGCTGGCCAAGATCACCACGGCCCTGGGCAGAGCAGGTATTAATATCCGGGCCATGTCGCTGGCCGACACCTCGGATTTCGGTATCCTTCGCCTGATCGTTTCCGATACCGGGGCCGCTGAGCAAATATTGAAGGATCACGGATTTACCCTCCGGCTCTCCGAGGTGCTGGCCGTGGCGATCCCCGATGCGCCGGGGGCGCTGGGCAATCTGCTCACACTGGTGGAGCATGCGGGGCTAAATGTCGAATACATGTATGTCTTTGTGGAAAAAAAGGCCGACCAGGCCATTCTGATTTTCCGTTTCGATGATACGGAGCGGGCCATTGAAACCTTTCTGGAAAACGACGTCAATGTGCTCGAAGCCAGGCAGGTGCTGCAAATGTAGAATTTGGTTATCCGGAAAAATCCAGTTTGCTATTCTTTTCATCCAATAAAATTGTAATGCAAGCCAATACATAAACCAAAAAAGGACATCGCCCCGCCCGTCATGCCTGCGAAGGCAGGCATCCAGGGCTTTTTGGACTATCTTGAAAACTGGATGCCTGCCTCCGCAGGCATGACAGCCGCAGCAAATTGCTTTTTTGTTAGTTTTTTGGCAGATCATGATGTCTTGATTCAAAACCCAAAATGACT
This sequence comes from Thermodesulfobacteriota bacterium, assembly GCA_051745395.1. GTDB lineage: Bacteria > Desulfobacterota > Desulfobacteria > Desulfobacterales > Desulfosalsimonadaceae > JBNJEA01. The sequence continues at coordinate 7,435 of JBNJEA010000056.1, forward strand.
CACTGGACTATTCTGGATAACCATTATGTAGAAATCTTTGAAATACAGACAGGAAACGGCGGGCAAGTCGGGGCAGCCGACCTCCACGGTGTCGGGCCTGATTTGACAACCACATCGAACCACACGAAAAAGGGGGTGCGTTTTGAAGCAAAAACTGCTGTCAGTTTTAATTGTAGGGATTTTCATGTTATCGGCCACTGCGGTATATGCGGCAGACGATGCCTATCACATCGGGTGTGCGCTGGCCATTACCGGCAAAGCCGCCTGGCTCGGCGAGCCGGAGCGAAACACAGTCGAAATGGTGGCGGAAAAAATCAATGCCGAAGGCGGTATTAACGGGCGAAAAATCGTTTTGCACATCGAAGACACCCAGGGCAGCAATACCCGGGCGGTCAATGCCGTCAAAAAGCTGATCAAAAAAGACGATGTCTGTGCCATTATCGGGCCGTCGCGCAGCGGGACTTCACTTGCGGCGATTCCGGTGGTCGAAAAAGCCGAGGTGCCCATGCTTTCCTGCGCGGCGGCGGCCAGCATCACAAACCCGCCCGAAAAACGGCGCTGGGTTTTTAAGATGGGCCAGAACGACAGCGACGCCGCACGGCGGATCTACGGCCACATGAAAGAAAACGGTATTGAAAAAGTCGGTGTCATGACCGGCTCCACGGGATTCGGCGACGCCGGACGGACCCAGCTCGAAAAACGGGCTGATGATTACGGCATTGAGATTGTGGCCGATGAAACCTATGCCCCCGGGGATACGGATATGACCGCCCAGTTGATCCGGATTCGCAACTCCGGCGCCCAGGCCGTGATCAACTGGTCGATTGTGCCGGCCCAGTCGATTGTGCCCCAGAATATGAAACAACTCAAAATGGACTTGCCGCTGTATCAAAGCCACGGGTTTGCCAATATCAAGTATGCCGAGGCGGCCGGTGAAGCCGCCGAGGGGTCGATTTTTCCGGCCGGCCGTATCATGGCGGCGGCCACCGTACCCGACGACCATCCCCAGAAGGAGGTGCTGGAAAAATACAAGGCCGCCTATGAATCCCGGTATGACGACAAGGTCACCACTTTCGGCGGCCATGCCTATGATGCCATGCACATCATTGCAAAGGCCCTTGAAAAGGTGGGCGACGATGCCGAAGCCATCCGGGACGAAATTGAAACCATGCGGTTTGTGGGTATCGGCGGCATATTTGAGTTCTCGGAAAATGATCATTGCGGCCTGGACAAAACTGCTTTCGAGATGATGACCGTTAAAAATGAGCGATTTGTTGTGCTACAAGGGCAGTAGCCCGTTGAAAATCATTATCTGATTTGTCCGTTTATCCGCTGTTGGTGTAGAATGTGCAAAATGCATTGACAGCGGATCATTTTTGTTCGAAATTCAGCTTTTCGTATTACGGCGTCATTTAACCTGAATTTGGGTTCAAACGATTTTTCAAACAGGCCATAGTCAATGGATGCGGGAGCCGGGCTTTTAACCGATATCATACAGTTTCTGTTCATGGGCGTGCAGCGGGGCTGTATTTATGCCATGGTGGCCATCGGGTTTAACATGATCTACAATGCCACCGGCATCATCAATTTCGCCCAGGGCGAATTCGTCGTCCTCGGGGGGCTGATGATGGTGACGCTGACCATGGCCATGGAGCTGTCGCTGCTGTTTTCGTTCATGCTGTCGGTGGTGTTTGTCACGATTGTCGGTATCCTCATGGAGCGTCTGACGATCAACCCGGTCAGGCAGCCCACTGTCTTGCGTTTGATTATCATCACCATTGCCGTGTCCATGCTGCTCAAAGGGGCGGCCATGTGTTTTTGGGGCAAGGGCTCGCATTACATGCGCCATTTCAGCGATGCCGCCCCGTTCGAGTGGCTCGGGGCCGTCATCATGCCCCAAACCCTTTGGATTATCGGCATTTTGGGTTTGGTGGTCCTCGGGTATGTGATTTTTTTCAATTTCACCATGACCGGCAAATGCATGCGGGCCTGTGCGATCAACCGGGATGCGGCCCGGCTGGCCGGTATCAATGACCGGAAAATGGTGATGTTGTCCTTTGCCCTGTCCGCCGCCATCGGGGCCATTGCGGGCATTATTGTGACACCGATCATCCAGATGGATTATGCCCGGGGTGCGCTGCTGGGTCTGAAAGGCTTCGGCGCCGCCGTGCTCGGCGGCCTCGGCAATTCCATGGGCGCCGTGGTGGCCGGACTGCTGCTCGGCATTATCGAAGCCATGGCCGGCGGCTACATTTCCTCGCACTATATGGACGCCATTGCCCTGGTCATCATGCTTGCCGTCTTGTTCGTCCGACCGGGCGGGCTTTTCGGCAATTCGGAAATTCTCCGGTTAAAAGAGTTTTAGTATGCCGCGCAAGGACTACATCGGAATGGGCATCCTGCTGGTTTTTGTGCTGGTGACGCCCTTTGCCCTGACCAACGATTACTACATCGGCGTGCTGGTGTTTGCGGCACTGAATTGCCTGACCTGTATCGGGCTGTGCCTGCTGATGGGCTATGCCGGGCAGATATCGCTTGGTCACGGCGGCTTTGTGGCCATTGGTGCCTATAGTGCCGGCATACTCACTGCGGGTTACGGGTGGTCGCCCGGCCTGGCGATTTGCACCGGTGTGGTGATAGTGCTCGCCGTTGCCTTTCTCGTCGGTATTCCCACCCTGCGGTTAAAGGGCCATTACCTTGCCATGGCCACTTTGGGGTTCGGCTCCATTATCCATATCGTCTCCGTTGCCGCCACGGATTTGACCGGCGGGCCGGCCGGCATATTAAACATTCCCCGGATCAGCCTGTTCGGCTACCCGTTGGATTCGGATCTGCAATACTATTATTTCGTCTGGGGCGTGGTTCTCATCGGCCTTTACCTGGCCTTTAACCTGCTGCATTCCCGGATCGGCCGGGGGCTGCGGGCTTTACACGGCAGCGAGGATGCAGCGGCCGCCGCAGGGATAAATACGGCGGTCTACAAGATCCAGATATTTGCCATCAGTGCCGTGTACGCAGCGGTTTCCGGCAGTCTGTACGCTTTTTATGTCAATTATATCGACCCCGGCCCCTTTGATGTCATGCATTCGGTGGTGCTGGTAACCATGGTGGCCGTCGGCGGCCTTCACAGTATCTGGGGCGCGGTCACCGGAGCGCTGCTGCTGTCGCTGCTGCCGGAAATCCTGTCCTTTGGCGCACAACACCTTCAGGGCATAGGCATTGAATACAAGCCGGATTACGATATATTGATCTATGGCGCCATTTTGCTGCTGATCATGCTGTTTTTACCCGAAGGCCTGTTCGGGGGGGTGGCCAAAGGGCTCAAATCCGTCCGGAACTTTGTCATGCGGATCGTCAATGGAAAGTCGGTTGCCCGTGAGTGAATCCATCCTCGAGATACAATCCCTGCGCAAGACCTTCGGCGGGGTCGTGGCCCTTGACGATCTGAGCGTAACCGTTGCCGCAAACACGATTACCTCGGTTATCGGTCCCAACGGGGCGGGCAAGACCACGGTATTTAACCTGATAACCGGCTACCTGGCGCCCACCGCCGGCAGGTTGCAGTATCATGGTCGGCTGCTGAACCGGAAAAAACCCCATGTAATTGCCGGCATGGGCATCAGCCGGACATTCCAGAATGTGCAGTTGTTTGCCAGCATGAGTGCGCTGGAAAATGTCATGGTCGGCCGCCACCTGCGGTCCCGGGCGGGGTTGTTTTACTCCGGCCTGCTGCCGCCGTTTGTGCGCCCGGAAGAAAAACGCATTGAATCCGATGCCCGTCGGTGGCTGTCATTTGTCGGGTTGGCGGATGTGGCCGATACCCCGGCGGCAAGCCTGCCGCTGGGCAATCAGCGGATGCTGGAAGTCGCCCGTGCACTGGCCGTGGAGCCAAACTTGATTTTGCTCGATGAACCGGCTTCGGGTTTAAATATCCGGGAAACCATTGCCATGGGGGAATTGATTGGCAAAATCCGCAAAAGCGGGGTGACCGTCGTGCTCGTCGAACACGACATGGAACTGGTCATGGATGTTTCCGATCACGTGGCAGTGCTCAATTTCGGACGGTTGATCGCAGACGGGCCGCCGAAGGCGATACAGGAAAACCCGGATGTGATTGCCGCCTATCTGGGGACGGGATAAAATGCTTCGACTGGTCAATGTCAACAGCTATTACGGTCTGGTTCACGTGCTGAAAAATGTTTCGCTGCACGTGGGCGAAGGAGAAGTCGTGACCATCATCGGGGCCAACGGAGCCGGAAAAACCACGACGCTGCGGGCCATCAGCGGCCTTCAGGCCGTCTGTGACGGAAAAATCTATTTTGAAGGCACCGATATCACCGGCTTCCCGGCCGAACGCCTGGTTGCCATGGGCATCGGTCATGTGCCCGAAGGCCGGCAGATTTTTGCCCCCATGTCGGTCCATGACAACCTGGAGCTGGGCGGGCACCTGATTTACCGGCATTACGGCAGAAAACAGCTGAAAGCCGATATCGACGCCATGTTTGAAATGTTTCCGGTATTGCGGGAAAGAAAAGGTCAATATGCCGGCACCCTTTCCGGCGGGGAGCAGCAGATGCTGGCTATCGGCATGGCATTGATGACGCGGCCGCGCCTGTTGCTTTTGGATGAACCGTCCATGGGGCTGGCCCCGATGATCGCAAAGGAGATTTTTGACGCCATTTCCAGGTTTCAGCAGCAACGCCGCCTGACGGTACTGCTGATCGAGCAGAACGCCAATGCGGCCTTGCAGATTTCAGACCGCGGCTATGTGCTGGAAACCGGCCGGATGATCATCGAGGAAGCCGCATCGGACCTGCTGACCAATCCCGAGGTCAAGCGGGCTTATCTGGGGCGGGACCAGAAGGAAATCTGGGAATAGAGGCAGTTTCATTTTCGCGCTTGCCAAAACCCGAACTTGGGGGGGAGAGTCAATGACGTACTGGAATGAAACCATTGAATGCATGGACCGGGAGCAAATCGCCCAGGTCCAGCTCGAGGGATTGCAGACCACCCTCAACCGGGTGTTTAAAAACGTCCGCCATTACCGCAAAGTGTTTCGCCAGATCGATTTCATGCCCGAGGATTTGCGCTCCATCGATGAATTTCAGCGCCTTCCCTTCCTGACCCGGCGGGATCTTTCCCAAAATTATCCCTATGACATGTTTGCCGTGCCCCTGCGCGAAGTCGTGCGCCTGCACACCACCGCCTTTAATTTCGAAGAACCGGTGGTGGTGGGCTATACCGCAAACGACATGAAAAACTGGGCCGAATTGACTGCCCGCAACCTGGCGGCCGTGGGGGTGACCAAAGATGATGTGTTGCAGATCGCTTTGACTTTCGGCAGCATGTCCGGCCCGTTCGGCATCCAGGCCGGCGCCGAGCTGATCGGGGCCTCGGTGATTCCCATTTCGGCGGGCAAACTGCGCGAACAGGTCAAGATCATGCGGGATTTTAAAACTACCGTACTGGTCTCCACGCCCACGGCGGCCCTCGGTTTGATCCGGGCCATGGAGGCCCAGGAAATCGATCCGCACGGCCTGACGCTTAAATCCGGGGTCTTCGGCGCCGAACCCTGGGGCGAGACCACGCGGGAGGCCATCGAATCCCGGCTCTATATCACGGCCACGGATACCTACGGATTAACTGAGGTTTTCGGTCCCGGCGCGGCATGGGAGTGTCCGGCAAAAAAAGGGCTGCATGTGGCAGAAGACCACTTTATCGCCGAAATCATCGATCCCGTCACCCTGGAACCATTGCCGCCGGGTGCCGAGGGCGAACTGGTGCTGACCACCATCGGCAAGGAAGCCTTTCCCCTGATTCGTTTCCGGACCGGGGATGTAAGCACCATTGACTATTTGCCCTGTGACTGCGGGCGGACCCATTGCCGTATCAGCCGACTGTTTAAGCGCTGCGACGATGTGCTGGTGGTCCGGGGCACCAGTGTCACCCCGGATCAGATCGGGCGGATTTTGCAGCAGATCAGCGGCTTTACCCCGAACTTCCAGCTGGTGGTCGAACGCACCGATGACAAGGATCAGTTGTATATTCTCATTGAAATCACGGACAAATACTTTTTCGACCAGATGAAACAGCAGCGGCGTTTCGTGGAGCATCTCCACCAGCAGATTTCCGAAATCCTGGGATGGGAGGTCAACGTCCGGCTGGTGGAACCTGCCACATTTGATCCCTATAAACCCATTGTCGACAAACGCCGGTTCGTTTAGGCGCCTTTTATTGTGGCAATCTGTTGTTGAAAAATTCAGGAATAATAAGATATGTAGCATGTAATACGGCAAAGGAAATAAGGGGCAGATTTTTTTTATCCCATCGCCTGTAATGATTTCCAGGGACTTTTATTATTAACCGACGAAAAAAGGAGTGTATCCATGACAGCGACATTAATCAAAGGGACAGACATCAGGGAAGAGATTCTGGAAGAAATTTCCGAAGAGGTCAAACAGATCAAGGAAAAACACAACGCCGTACCGGGCCTGGTCACCATCCTGGTGGGCGAAGACCCGGCGTCGATGTCTTATGTCAGCCTGAAGGTGAAAACAGCCGAACGCCTCGGATACAAAGAAATCCAGGACAACCAGCCCGAAGACATTTCAGAGGCGGATCTGCTGGGATTGATCGACAAATACAATAAAGACGATGCCGTTCACGGCATTCTCGTCCAACTGCCGCTGCCCGACCATATCGACGATAAAAAGATCCTCAATGCTATTAATCCCGACAAGGACGTCGACGGTTTCCATCCGGTCAATGTGGGCCGCCTGATGATCGGCGGTTCCGAGGTCAAATACGCGCCCTGCACCCCGGCCGGCATCCAGGAGATGATCATCCGGGCCGGCGTGGAAACCAGCGGCGCCGAGGTGGTGGTCGTTGGCCGGTCCAACATCGTGGGCAAACCGATTGCCAACATGATGGTTCAGAAAGGCAAAGGCGCCAACGCCACCGTCACCATCGTCCATACCCGGACCAAGGACCTGGAGGGGCATTGCAAGCGGGCCGATATCCTGATTGTCGCCGCCGGGGTCCCCGGTCTGGTCAAGCCCGAATGGATCAAACCGGGTGCCTGTGTCATTGATGTCGGCGTCAACCGGGTCGGGGAAAAAATCAGTGAAAAAACGGGGAAAAAAATCGCCATCCTGAGAGGAGATGTGGATTTTGACGCCGCCAAGGAAATCGCCGGCTATATTACCCCGGTTCCCGGCGGAGTCGGGCCCATGACCATTACCATGCTGATGAAAAATACTTTGAATTCGCTGAAGTATCAGTTGGGCCTGATGTAGTTTTTTTCTCTGATGTAACGTTTTAAATCTATATTTTAACAAACTGAAAAAGCTGAAGAAATCATTCTCCATTATTTATTGGAGGCATGATTTTTTCAGCTTTTTTTTGTATCGGACCACAGGGAAAAAGAGAAAAAACCGATCTAAATTTTTGATAAAATAATTGATTTGATTGACAAGGAGGAAATGTTTATTGTAAGAAAAATCGAAATTCATCATCAAAAAATGTTCCTAAACTTCTCGGTAAGGTGTTGACTTATGTCAGAATCATCGCCCACAGGCAACCGTAAGCGGTCTGGTGCCCGGTGGAACCGGAAAAAAACCGCAGCAGTGCTTGCCGGCATCATCGGGGGGGTCATCTGCTTGGCGGCCTATACGGCGTATACCACGACTGCGTGGGTCAATGAAAGCCAGCGGGTGGAAAAGCTGCGCGCCAAATACCGGCAGCAGGAAAGCACCATTGCCGGTTTGCATCAAAAAATCGAGAAAAGGGACAATCAATTCCAGCGGCTGGCCGGCAAATTATATACCCTGGAAAACCGGATGGACGAGTTGGCCCGATTGGAAAAAAATATTCGCAACATAGCCGGGGTTGACGAAAAATCCGAGCCAATCGCCGATTTCGCAATTGGCGGGGCAATGCCTGATGCCATCGACCCGCCGGAATCCATATGGAAAAAATATGAAAACCGGATGCAGTGCTTAAGCGGCCGGGTCGAACGGTTAAATCATACCGCAACCAAGCGATCCCGGAGCCTGCAGGCACTATATGAAATATTGAAAACGCAACAGGAACTGCTGGCCGTTACCCCGTCGATCCGGCCTGTGGATGGCGGATGGGTGTCTTCCGGGTTTGGTGATCGAAAATCGCCCTTTACCGATCAAAAGGAATTCCATACCGGCGTTGACATCGCGATCCGGGCGCAAAGCCCCGTTAAGGCCACCGCCGACGGCGTGGTAAAATTTTGCGGCACTTCCGGGCATTTGGGAAAATGCGTTGTTCTGGACCATGGCTATGGCATTACCAGTCGATACGGGCATTTGGAAAAGGCCCGGGTAACAGCGGAGCAGAAAGTCAAAAAGGGCGAGATCATTGCCGAAACCGGAAACTCGGGCAGAAGTACCGGCCCGCACCTGCATTACGAAGTGCGCTTCAACGGCATCCCGATTAATGCGGAAAAATACATGGCCACATCCCTTGCCGGAAATGCCACGGATTAAGCGCGTCAGTGCACACGCATTGGCCGCATGCATGGATTGCCCCTCCTGAAAGTCGCTCAATCTGGTTGAAAAGAAAATCATTTGCAACGGATGAACGGGTTTGCTTATGATCATAGTTTTGGTATGCTGGAATGGATTTTACGGCGGGCGATTGATTTCGATGCCGTGCATGAAACCGGGTTGCGGATTTTTCCGATGGAAACACCATGTGTTTTCGCCGGAATCGATTTATTCTGATACATAAGGGGTTTATTGAAAATATGAGTACAAGTCCAGTCGGTAATTTTTTAACCAGAATCTTCGGCAGTAAAAACGAGCGGGAATTAAAAAAGCTTTATCCGCTTGTCGATGCCGTCAATTCCTTTGAGCCCAAAATGTCGGCCATGACAGATGCCGAGCTTGCGGACCAGACCAATGTGTTTAAATCCCGGCTCAAAAGCGGGGCGCCTTTGGATGACCTGCTGCCCGAAGCATTCGCTGTGGTCCGCGAGGCCTCCCGGCGCACCCTGGGCATGCGCCATTTCGATGTTCAGATCCTCGGCGGCATTGTACTGCACCAGGGCAATATCGCGGAAATGAAAACCGGTGAAGGAAAGACCCTGGTGGCCACTTTGGCCATTTACCTGAATGCATTGACCGGCAAAGGCGCCCACGTGATTACGGTCAACGACTACCTGGCCGGCCGTGACGCGGAATGGATGGGCCAGATTTACCGGTTTCTGGGCATGTCCGTGGGCAATATTGTCCACGGCATGGATGACGCCGAGCGAAAAGCCGCTTACAATTGCGATATCATCTATGGTACAAACAACGAATTCGGTTTTGATTACCTGCGCGACAACATGAAATTCGATGAGCAATCGCTGGTGCAGCGGGAGCTCAACTTCGCCATCGTCGACGAGGTCGACAGCATCTTAATCGACGAAGCCCGCACCCCGCTTATCATTTCCGGGCCGGCGGAAAAATCGACCCACCTGTATTACCAGGTCAACAGCATCGTGCCGTACTTGAAGGCCGAAGACCATTACACCGTCGATGAAAAGGCAAAGTCCGTGACCCTGACCGAGGAAGGGGTAAGCAAGGCCGAAACCCTTCTCCAGGTCGACAACCTTTATGACAGCAAAAACATCGACCTGCTCCATCACGTCAACCAGGCATTAAAGGCCCATGCCCTGTTTACCCGGGATGTGGACTACATCGTCAAAGACGGCGAGGTCATCATCGTCGACGAATTTACCGGACGGCTCATGCCGGGCCGGCGCTTCAGCGAAGGACTGCACCAGGCCCTGGAGGCCAAGGAAAAGGTCCGGATCGAAAACGAAAACCAGACGCTGGCCACCATTACCTTCCAGAACTTTTTCCGCATGTACAACAAGCTAAGCGGCATGACGGGCACAGCCGATACGGAAGCCGAGGAGTTTAAAAAGATTTACGATCTCAATGTCGTCGTGATCCCGACCAACGAGCCCATGATCCGGGAAGACAAGCCGGACATGATTTACATGACCAAGCAGGAAAAATACAACGCCGCCATTGAGGAAATCGTTGAATTAAACAACATCGGCCGCCCCGTGCTCGTGGGCACCGTCTCCATCGACGTCTCCGAATACCTCAGCGGCCTGCTGAAAAAACGCGGGGTAAAACACGAAATCTTAAACGCCAAAAATCACGAAGCCGAAGCCGAAATTATTTCCAATGCCGGTCAGAAAGGGGCGGTGACGATTTCGACCAACATGGCCGGCCGGGGCACCGATATCGTGCTCGGCGAAGGCGTTGCCGAACTCGGCGGCCTCCACATTCTCGGTACCGAACGCCACGAAAGCCGCCGGATCGACAACCAGTTGCGGGGCCGGGCCGGCCGCCAGGGCGACCCCGGTTCCTCGCGGTTTTATCTTTCCCTGGAAGATGACCTGCTCCGGATTTTCGGCGGCGAGCGAATTTCCAACATCATGAACAAGCTGGGCATGGGGGAAGGCGAGCCCATCGAGCACAAGATGATTTCCCGGTCCATCGAAAACGCGCAGAACAAGGTCGAGGCGCACAACTTTGATATCCGCAAGCAGTTGCTTGATTTTGATGACGTCATGAACCAGCAGCGCGAAGTCATTTACCGGCAGCGGCAGCAGGCGCTGAGCGATCAGAGCCTGAGACCGGTTATCGAGGATATGATCCATGAAAAGGCCGAGGATATCGTCTGGACCTACGCCGATGAAAAAACCTCGGCGGAGCAGTGGGATATCAAGGGGTTAAAAGACGCGGTGTTTAGCCAGTTTAACCTGAAACTGCCCTTGAATGAAAACCTGCGCGAAGGCCTGACCCCCGATCAGCTCGTTAACCTGATTCACGATTCGGCCATCCAGGTCTACAACGAAAAGGAAAAAATGATCCCGGAACCCGATTTCCGGCAGCTCGAACGCGTCATTATGCTCCAGACCGTCGATAACCTCTGGAAAGATCACCTGCTGTCCATGGATCACTTGAAAGAAGGCATCGGACTGCGGGGCTATGCCCAGCAGGACCCGTTGCGGATATACAAAAAAGAAGCCTTTGACATGTTCCAGGACATGGTTTTCCGGATCAAGGAAGAAACCCTAAAGATTTTATTCCGGATT
>JBNJEA010000183.1:0-5090 GCA_051745395.1 Thermodesulfobacteriota bacterium
GACCGTCTACCGGGCAGCCAAAAGTGCCCGGGCTTGGAACATTGAACTGAAACTCGATGTAGAAGTCGGGTTTGGGCCATCATTCGGAAATGTTTGACAAAAAAAACCGGCGGAGCGGCTTTGCGCCGATACCCCCGCCGGTTTTAAATCGTGAAAGAAAAGATCTGTAAGAGCTTTTTTTGGTTTTCGCGGCTTATGAGGCCGCCTGTTGCGGTTCCGGCCGTTGCTCGCGTTTGCTGCCCTGGTAGCAGACCACGCCGCATTGCAGGCATCGATCGGCTTCACTGCGGGCGGCTTCTTCTGAAAAACCGAGTTCGATTTCCGGGCATTTGGCCGGCACATCTGCCGGCGGGCAGCTCGGCATGATGTTTCTGGGCTTTTCGGCGACGTCTTCCAGACTGTCAACCTGCTGGAGTACGGTGTTGCGGGATATGGCGTTTTTCGGCAATGCAAGACCAAGATCGTACATGATCCGGTGTACCGATGCCGCCGACCGGCGGCCGCCGGCAATGGCCCGGATGGCCGCACTGTAATCCGTGATCGGTTCGCCGCCGGAAAGCAGTCCTTTTTCTTCGCTGTAAGCCGGGTTCGGATAGGGCTGGATGCCTTCCCAGCGCACCGGCTCAGCCGATAAATCGCCGCCGTGGTTTTCTTCTTCGGTGCTCGACGCAATGCGGCGGAAAATCATCTCCGGCAGACGGCCGGCATCAATGACGATGTTTCTGGCGGCAATCACGTAGGTGCTTCCCTCGGTCAGATCCTGGTATTCAATGGCGGTCAACCGGTCGGCTTCGCCGATAAGGCGGGTAATGCCGGCGTTGAAGATCACATCGGCGCCCCTGGCTTCCATGTCGGCGATCTGCTGGTCGGTCAACGGCACTTCGGTGCGCGGCTGCCGGAACACGATTGATGTTTTTTCCGCCCCCAGGTGGCTGCAGATATGGACGGCTTTCGGGGCGAGTTCGCCGCCGCCGGCAATGACGACTTCGGCGCCGATATGCATATGTTTTCTGTTGTCTAACCCGGTGTTGATCACGTCGATGAGCAGATTGACGCCGGGGACCGGCTCCTCCTTTTCCGATGCATCGCCCCGGCCCATCCGGCTGTCCCAACCCCCGGAGGCAAGCAGGGCGGCCTCGTAGCCGTTTTCCAACAACGAGGCAATGGTAAAGTCGCGGCCCAGGGCCATGTTGGTTTGCGTCGTCACCCCGAGTTCGCGTACGCCTTCGATGTCGAAGTCCAGAATTTCCGGCGGCAGCCGGTATTCGGCAATGGCTTTTCGCAGCAGGCCGCCGAGCTTTGCGGTGGCTTCGAAGACCGTGGGCGAATGCCCCAGGCGGGCGGTGAAAAACGCCGCGGAGAGACCTTCAATTCCGCCGCCGATCACGGCGACTTTGCGACGGGTCGCCGGCGCGGCATACGGCTGGGAGCGGGTGTTGTTTTTGATTTCATAATCGGCGGCAAAACGCTTTAAGTAATTGATGGCCACCGGTTCATCGACGATGTTGCGCCGGCATTCGGTTTCGCAGGGTCGGGGGCAGATCCGGCCGATCACGGCGGGAAACGGGTTGCGCTCCTTGATGACCTGGACCGCTTTGACATAGTTGCCCTCGTGGATATGGCGGATGTATTCGCTGATATTGATGCCGGCCGGACAGGCCCGCTGACAGGGCGTGGTGCAGTCATCTGCGGCATATTCCTGGAGGATGCGGCGGGTGACCGAAGACAGCTTGATAATATGTTTCGGACATACGCGTTCGCAGGTGCCGCAGCCGGTACACCGCGCCTCGTCGACTGCCGGCAGGCCGTCTTCACCCATGGTGATGGCGTCGAAAGGACACGCCCGCATGCAGGATGCCAGTCCCAGGCAGCCGATGTGGCAGACCTTCATGCCGCCGTATAGCAGGGCGGCGGCCTGGCAGTTGCTCAGCCCGTTATAGGCGAACTTGGTTTCGGCATCGGCAACCCCGTAGGTACAGCCGGGCCGGGCGATGTCGGGTTCCTTGGCTTCGATGCTCAGGCCAAGCACGCCGGCGATGGCCTCGGCCAGGTCGGCACCGCCGGCCACACAGGAATCCGGTGGCGATTCGCCGGCAACAATTGCTTCCGCGTTGGGTGCGCAGCCCGGATATCCGCAGCCGCCGCAGTTGGCGCCCGGCAGCAGGTCGTCAATTTTTTCCACCATCGGGTCGACATAGACGTAAAACACCTTGGACGCCAGGGCCAGACAGGAACCGGTCACAAGCCCGAGGCCGCCCATCATCAGAATTGCATTGATCATAGCCTACTCCAGCACAATGATATTGTCTTACTTGTTGCCAGCCGAGTGTATATTGCAAACCAAATCGGTTCTATAACATGCTTATACACGGTTGTCCAATCAGAAAATCGCATGTCACTTTTCCCATCGTCCTTGACGGATAGAAAACGAAAAGGGTACTATCTTAATTTTAAGCGAGATGCCTGAAAGGGGGATGGAACCGGCCCGGACCCGAGGGCGTAGAACAGGAGGCGCATGCAACGTTATTGGCAGCAGGTGCAGCAGTCAGCGGATTTTCTTTGTCAACGGATGACCCGGCGGCCATCGGTGGGCCTGGTGACCGGTACGGGACTCGGCGACAGCATCGCCGGCCTCGATGTCGAAGTGGCGGTGGATTATGCCGATATTCCCCATTTTCCGGTCTCCACCGTGGAAAGCCACGCCGGCCGGCTTGCGGCCGGAAGCCTTGCCGGCCACCCCGTGATGGCCATGCAGGGCCGTTTTCACCTCTATGAAGGCTATCTGCCCCAAATGGTGGCGTTTCCGGTACGGGTCATGCAGGCCGCCGGTGTGCACACTCTGCTGGTCACCAACGCCGCCGGCGGGCTAAACTTGGATTTTGTTCCGGGCGATATCATGGTGATTTGCGATCACATCAACCTCACGGGGGAAAATCCACTGGTAGGGGAAAACCATCCGGCCTGGGGCGTGCGGTTTCCGGACATGGCCGAGGCTTACGACCGGCATTTGATCGAAACCGCCCGTCAGTCCGCAATTGCCGAGGGTTTGGCTTTGCGCGAGGGAGTATATGTCGGCTTGAAGGGACCGTCGCTGGAAACACCGGCCGAAACGCGGTTCATCCGGCAAATCGGTGCGGATGCGGTGGGCCTTTCCACGGTCCAGGAAGTCATTGCCGCAGTCCACGCCGGGATGCGGGTGCTCGGGCTTTCGATCATCACCAATGTCAATAACCCGGATCGCCCCGAACCGGCCAGCGTGGGGGCGATCATCCAGGTGGCGGAAAACGCCTCGCACGAGCTGGCCCGACTGATAACCGGCATAATGCAGCGATTGGAAAATCATGAATCGAGCAGATGACATTATTATCGTCAATGGCACGGTATTGACAATGGATGCCGCCGATACGGTGATCGAAAACGCGGCGGTGGCCGTATCCGGGGAAAATATCGCCTATGTCGGGCCGGCCGACGGAGTGGACGTTCGCAATGCCGCCCATGTCATCGACGCCAACGGCGGCGTGATCATGCCCGGGCTGATCAACACCCACACCCATGCAGCCATGAGCTGTTTCCGGGGCTTAGCCGACGACCTGGAATTGATGACGTGGTTACAGCGCTATATCTTTCCGGCAGAATCCAAACTGGATTTTGACAAGGTCCACACCGGCACTTTGCTGGCCTGTGCGGAAATGATGCTGTCGGGGACTACGTGCTTTTCCGACATGTATCTCTTTGAGGATGCTGTGGCCGCCGCCGCCGCCGAGGCCGGCATGCGGGCGGTGGTGGGCGAGGTGCTCTATGATTTTGATTCGCCCCACTATGGGCCCCTTGAACAGGGGTTTGCCTTTACCGAAAAACTGGTGGACCAGTGGCAAGACGATCCGCTGATTACCGTTGCCGTGGAACCGCATTCGCCGTACCTGTGTGCTCCGGAATTGCTCAAACGGGCCGCTGCATTGGCCGAAACCCGCAAGATCCCCATGATCGTGCATCTCGCCGAAACAGAAGGAGAGGTGGCGACCTGTATCGAGCGCTACGGTAAAACCCCGGTGGCCCATCTGGCCGATATCGGGGCCTTGTCGCCCCGTCTGCTGGCCTGCCATTGCGTGGCCGTCAACGCCGCAGATATTTCGCTGCTCAAAAGCCATGATGTCAAGGTTTCCCATAACCCGGAAAGCAACATGAAGCTCGCTTCCGGCATTGCCCCCGTCCCGGCGCTGCTCGACGCCGGGGTCTGCGTGGGGTTGGGCACCGACGGTCCCACGAGCAACAACAACGTGGACATGTTCGCGGAAATGGACACGGCGGCCAAAATCCACAAGGTCAACCTGGGTGATCCCACCGTCATGGACGCCCGTACGGTGCTTCGCATGGCCACCATTGAGGCGGCCCGATCGCTTGGCCTGGAAAAGGAAACCGGTTCGCTTGAAGTGGGCAAAAGGGCCGATCTGTTGGTGATCGATACCAGAAAGCCGCATTTGACGCCCATGTATAATATCGCTTCGCACCTGGTGTATGCCGCTTCCGGCAGCGATGTGGACACCGTGTTAATCCACGGGCGGCCGGTGGTCTCCGGCGGCCGGCTGTTGACCGTCAACATGGCGCAGGTGATCGACCGTATGAACGAAATTGCCGACGAAATCCGCACCATCAACTACTGGCAATAAGCCGGGCAGGACGTTTCCCAAGGATCGGCAAGTCATTATCAAATTGACATTGACGTCAACGGGGTATATTTTTTCGAAATGTTTGTGTCATTGAAAAAAAGGCGTCTTTGTTTTTGCCTGGCGGCAATTGTAACGGCGTGGATGCTCGGTTTTGCCGGCGCCGCCATGGGGCAGACAGCCACGCTGGCCCCCGAGGCGCAACCGGACGGGACCGAAACTCCCGCTTCGGGCGATGAAGCGGCCGACGAGCCGGAGGCGGCGGGCGATTCATTCGACCAGTTCGATGATTTTGAGGAATTCGAGCAGTCGGGGCAGGAATCGGTCTATGACCCGTTGTCCGGGTACAACCGGGCGATGACCACCTTTAACGACAATGATTTCCGGCTCGGTAATGGAGCGGACAAGACCCGGTCTTCCTCCAAT
>JBNJEA010000057.1:0-18343 GCA_051745395.1 Thermodesulfobacteriota bacterium
GCCATTGCCATCGACTATGCCGACGGCCTGCGCTGCTTCCGGCAGTTGTCCGTCAATCCGCCTTCGGCCAACGATATCACGCTGTTTGCAGTAGTGCGCAACCTTTTAGACAAGGCCTGGACCCGCCGGGTGCGGCTGCGCCACGTACGCATCACCTGCACCAAACCGGTCGAGCCGCAGGCCCAGATGGCGCTTTTTGCCGAAAACCGGGCGGCCACGGAAAAGCGCGAGGCCGTCATCGGCGCGGTCGACCGGGTGCGGCAGCGGTTTGGACCCGGCGCCATTCATATGGGCCGGGCGATGGCCTCATAGCAGGCATAACCTCATGATCCCCCTCACCGTCCGCTCCGGCTATTCCCTCATGTGGGGCACATCCGGCGTAAACGCTCTCTGCCGCCATGCCAAAGATCTCGGCTACGAGCACCTGGCCGTAACCGACACGGACAACCTTTACGGATTGTGGCCGTTTCTGGCCGCGTGCCGGCGCGAAGGGCTCCGGCCCATTGTCGGCGCCGAGGTCACGGACCGAAAAACCTCGTCCCGCGCGGTCTGCCTGGTCAAAAACACCCGGGGCTACCGCAATCTCTGCCGACTGATCACCCGGCGCCACACCGATGCGGATTTTGATGTAAAATCGGCGCTTGTCGAACTGTCAGACGGCCTGGTGGTGCTCACGGGCTGCCCGGACCTGCTTTTTGCCGGCCACACCGCCGGAATCGATATCTGTGCTGCGCTGCCCCGCCGCCCGCTGCCCGGCACCCATCCGGTGCGCAAAGCCGCCGCCCGCTTGGATATTCCGTTGGTGGCCACGCCCGGCAGCTTCTTCTTAAACCCCGAAGACTTTGCCACCCACCGCGTGCTGCGCGCCATTGACAACAATACCGCCCTCTGTCGCCTCAAAGCCGGGGATTCCGCCCCGGAAGACGCCTTTTTCGCCGCACCGCAAACGTACCAACAGCGCTTTGCCATCTGCCCGGAAGCCATCGAAAACACATACGCTGTCGCCGAACGCATCGATTTTGACGGCCCCGATTTCGGCCTGGTCATGCCGCCCTATGAATTCGGCCCGCCGGCCTGTGCCGCCGCCCACCTGCGGGCGGCCGCCTACGAAGGCGCCGGAAAACGCTACGGCGAAATTTCAACAGCCGTGGGGGAACGCCTGGAACATGAACTGGCGATCATTTCCGAAATGGGATTTCCCGGCTACTTTCTGATCGTGGCCGACATCGTCGCCCACAGTCCGCGCACCTGCGGCAGGGGCTCGGGGGCGGCATCGCTTGTGGCCTACTGCCTGGGGATTACCAACGTCTGCCCGGTCAAGCACAATCTCTATTTCGAACGTTTCTTAAACCCGGGCCGGAGTGATCCGCCGGATATCGACGTCGATTTCGCCTGGGACGAAAGAGACGATGTTATTGCCTCGGTGCTTTCCAAATACGGGCGCCGGGCGGCGCTGGTGGCCAACCACGTGTGTTTCAAGCCGCGCATGGCCGTGCGCGAAACCGCACGCGTCTTCGGCCTGACCGATCGCGAGATCGGAAAAGTCGCCGACCGGCTGTCTGCGTTCTGGCGCGACTGCGATGACAGCGGGCAGGGCCTGCACGACCGGATCGCAGCACTTCCCCGCATGCAGGGCATCGATTTTGCCGAACCCTGGCCGGAGATCTTCGCTGTTGCCCAACACCTGATCGGCCTGCCCCGGTATCTGTCGGTACACCCCGGCGGCGTGGTAATCACGCCGGAGTCCATCGATGCCTACGTGCCGGTGCAGACCGCGCCCAAAGGGGTGCCCATCGTGCAGTGGGAAAAAGACGCGGTCGAAGACGCCGGCCTGGTCAAGATCGACCTGCTGGGCAACCGGAGCCTCGGGGTGATCCGGGATGCAGTCGCCGATATCCACGAAAACCAAATCGCATTCGACGAGCGCTGCTGGGCGCCGGAAGACGATTGCGCCACCCGCACGTCCCTGGCGGCGGGCAACACCATGGGATGCTTTTACATCGAAAGCCCGGCCATGCGGCTTTTGCAGCAGAAAAGCGGCGTCGGCGATTTTGCGCACCTGGTGATCCATTCCTCCATCATCCGGCCGGCGGCAAACGAGGTGATCCAGGAATACCTCCGGCGCCTGCACGGCGGTGCATGGGAACCCATTCACCCGCTGACGGCCGACGTGCTCGGCGAAACCTTCGGCCTGATGGTCTACCAGGAAGACGTCTCACGGGTGGCCGTGCGCATCGCCGGATTTTCCCACGCGGAAGCCGACGGACTGCGCAAGGTGATGGCCAAAAAGGACCGCAGCCGTCACCTGCCGGACTATTTCGAGCGGTTTGCCGCCGGCGCCCGCGACCGCGGGGTAAATGATGCCGATATCGAAAGGATATGGCAAATGATCATGAGTTTCAGCGGCTATTCCTTCTGCAAGCCCCACAGCGCCTCCTATGCGCGGGTCTCGTTTCAGGCCGCCTATTTGAAGACCCACTTTCCGGCCGAGTTCATGGCCGCGGTCATCAGCAACCAGGGTGGGTTTTATTCCACTTTTGCCTATGTGTCCGAGGCCCGGCGGCTGGGCGTAACCATTCTGCCCCCGGATGTCGAAAAAAGCCGCATCCGCTGGACCGGCCAACAAAGCTTTCTGCGGGTGGGCTTGCTTTCCATAAAAGACCTCTCCAGTTCCACCCGAAACCGCATCATCAAAACCCGCCAAAACGCCTGCTTCACCAGTGCCCCCGATTTTTTCGAGCGTGTTGCCCCCGATGACACCGAAGCCCGGGCGCTGATCCACAGCGGCGCACTCGATTGCTTCCATCCGCAACAGCATCGTCCGGCCCTGCTCTGGCAGTATGCGGCCTGGCGCAAAAAACGCCGCCGCCAAAATATCGAACCGGCCCTGTTTGCCGACCCGGCGCCCCCGGCCGCACCGAATCTGCCCGAAGACGATCCCACCCGGCGGCTCCGCCGGGAATTTGCCGTGCTCGGCTTCCTCTGTGACCGGCACCCCATGACCCTGTTTGAAGACCGGCTTACATCCCTGCACACCGTCAAGGCCGCCGATATTTCCAAACACCTCGGCCGCCGCATCCGGTTTGCCGGCTGGCTGATCACCGGCAAGACCGTTGCCACCAAAAAGGGCGATCCCATGCAGTTTTTGACATTCGAAGACGACACCGGCCTCGTGGAAACCACCTTCTTCCCCCAAGCCCACCATCGCTTCTGCCACATCCTCGACTACGGCCGCCCCTTTTTCCTCTCCGGCAAAGTCGAATCCAACTGGGGGGCGACAACACTGACCGTCGATGGAGTGCGAGCCATTTGAGCCATGTTTGAAAAATTCATTGTCAACGGTTTGTCATTTCCCTGCCGCACCGAAGCAGCCCTGCCCTGTTGCAGTTTATCATACACTTGTTGAGCAATTATATACGGTTCAAGTACCGTCTGGATGGCTTCCGGCAGGCCGTGAAATAACAGCGCCGGAGGCCGCCGTGCGGCATTGCACGTCATTTTGCCGATGCTTTCCTGTGCTTCTGTGTTTGCAAAGGAGGCATCCGGTCCGGGTCTCCCCCCTATGGCATGATATTTGCCAACATAAACCGAACCTCATGAGAGGCAGATCATCAAAACGGAAAAACAGGAGTATCGGGAAAATGCGTGATTCAACTTGGATGCGGTTGCCGGTGTTGCTTTTTACGGCAATGTTTCTGCTTTGTATACCTTTCAGCGCCCTGGCGGCTGAAATCACCCTGTCGTGGGAAGCCCCGTCGGATTTGACCAACATTTCCGGCTATCATATTTATTATGGGGCAGACGAAGACGGCTTTACAGACAATGCGCCGGTGGAAACACTCGATGATTCCGAGACTTCGTGCGTGATATCCGGCCTGGAAGAAGGCCGGCAGTATTTCTTTGCCGCCACCAGTACCGATGGAAATGGCGGGGAAAGCGATTTTTCGGAGATCATATCCTACACCGTCCCCTTTTCCCCTTACACGATCGCAGCCAGTGCGGGGGACGGCGGCACCATCAGTCCCGCCGGAGATGTCACGGTTTCACATGATAGCTCCCAGACCTTTGACATACAGTCCGATTCCGGTTACCAGGTCTCCAAGGTTGTCGTTGACGGCGAACCCATCGGCCCGGCAAACAGCCATACTTTTACCGCCGTGTCATCCGGGCACACCATTGAGGCAAGCTTTGCGAAAAAGCAGTACCGCATCGACACCTCAGCCGATCCGGCCGGCGGCGGCAGCGTATCCGGCGGCGGCTCCTATGATCACGGGGCTTCGGTCTCCTTGACGGCGGCTGCGGCAGAGGGCCACGATTTTGTCGACTGGACCGAGGGCGGCAGCACGGTCAGTACGGATACGACACTGTCTTTTACCGCCGGTGCCGACCGGAGCCTGACCGCCCGTTTTGCCGAAAAACAATACAGCGTCACCTTTTCTGCCGCAGAAAACGGCGGCATTGACGGCCAGGCTTCCCAGACGGTCAAACACGACGGCAGCGCCGGCGCGGTGACCGCACAGCCGGATGAAAATTATGCCTTTACCCATTGGTCCGGCGATTATATGGGCACCGAGGCGTCGCTGACCCTGTCCAATGTGGTTTCGGATATGCGCCTTACCGCCAATTTCGAGCGGGCGGTCGATACCTTTACCCTGACATACGCGGCCGGCACCGGCGGCACCATTTCAGGCGCCTCGCCGCAGGTCGTGGATGAAGGCGAAAGCGGCAGTGCGGTCACCGCGGTTGCGGATTCCGATTACGAGTTTGTCCGGTGGAGCGACGGCTCCACCGCCAATCCGCGCACGGAGACCAACGTGGCCGCCGATCTGTCTGTCACGGCAAAATTTCAATCCACGTTGGAAAACCCGCCGCCGCATACGCCGGTTTTGCTGGGCCCCGAAGACGGCGCAGAGATTGCGCCCGGCAAATCGGTCCTGCTGGAAGCCGAAGCCTACGATCATCCGAAAGATGCCGCCCATTTGAAAAGCCGGTGGCAGATCCGGCGCTACGATCAAAAAAAGCCCTTCTATGATGCGACCTCGGAAATGGACCTGCTTTCCCACGAAGTGGCCGAAACCCTGGAACCCGGCATGCGATATGTCTGGCGCGTGGGGTTTCAGGACACGGAAAGCGGTTTGTTCGCATGGTCGGAAAAACGCAGTTTTGTCGTCGGCCAAAAAACGGTGGACACCGATACCCCGCCCGTTGAGCCCGGGCAAAACCTGTCTGAAAACACGATGGCCTCTTTTGTGCACTGGCCCGAGGACGCATCCGCAGAAGCGGTTTTCGGTCCCCATATGGACGCGGGCTACGACCTGGGCGATTATCGCCTGTGCACCTATGACCCAAACAAGGACGGCAACGGCGGCTATCATGAATATCCCGATTTTGAGGTCGAGCCGGGGAAAGCCTACTGGTTTCTGGCGCGCCGGGGCCTTGATGTGTCCGTCGAAGGCGTGCCCGTGACCACAGAAGACGATGTCTGTGTGGCTCTGCCGTTTAATGGCGACAACGAAAACGGCTGGTCCATGATCGGGGTTCCCAACAAGGCGTCCTACCATTGGGGCAACGTGGAAATCGAGGTCCGTGACGCCGACGGCCGGGTCGAGCATGGACCGGTTGCCATCAATGAGCTGGCGGCGGACAATCCCTATATCGATCCCCGCATCTGGCAATGGCAGCAGCAGGAAAACGGCACATACGAGGCCCACAGTTCCCCGAGTTTTACCCTGGCACCCTATGCCGGCTACTGGGTAAAGGCCCGGGCGGAAAATGTCTATCTGCGATTTCCCGCAGACATGCAGGTCGCCCTTTCCAATCCAGGCGTCATGCTGGCCGGCTGGTGGAGCGGCAGCACCGAATGGATCTCGGAGGAGCTGCTGTCTCCGGGGGTTGCCCTGGCAGACGCGATACTTTCCGACGCCCCGCCCATGCCCATGAGCGGTTTAAACAGCACAGCCGAGGAAACGCAAGAGAGTGCTTCTTCGGACGCCGGCGGCGGCTCGTCGGGGTGTTTTATTCAGTCGCTTTTATAGAAAGACTGAAACCTGAATGGAGCGTTTTTGATTTTTTAATAACAATTGTTATAATCTTATAAAAAATCATGTTTTTAAAAATCTGAAACGCTCAATTTAGGAGGGAGAATCGGTATGAAAACCCGCCGCATTCTGTATCTGGCGATTTTTTCGGCTTTTTGGATCTTTGTGGCCGCTTTGCCCCTGCATGCCCAGGAAATGGGACATCGCACGGCCGATTCTGCCCGCACCCCGGACGTCGGTGTCCAGGCCGGCATGCGATTGTCTCCGATCACCATTGAACAAAGCCTTGTGGGCGTCCGGATCGACAACGCCCCCTATGTGATCACGCCCAAGGGCGGCTTCGGCATTTCCGACCAGAAGCGCGGCGATACGCTGACAGTGTTTACCCTCGGCTGCGGGCTGGATTACTACCTGTCCGACGCGGCGCTGAAGCCTTACGTGGGCGGCGATGTCTTCCTTGACCTCGTTGATGGGGATGATTCGGATACCTCGCTTTCGATTGCTCCCCACATCGGGGCCGAATACCGGCTGAACAAAAACTTCAGCGTCGGCGCGGACGTCGGCGTGCAAATGGGCTTCGGAGACTTGGGTAACAGCGAATTCCGATTCGGCACGGTCACCGCCTTCCACGCCACCTATTATTTCGGCGCGGCGGAGTAAAGCCGCCAAGGGGGCCTGCTTGGATGGCCCCGCTTGTCGAGCGATTCCGCATTATGTTTTTCGATTCTCGAAAAATGTGAGTTCCCAGCGGGAATCGTTTTCGTCGTGGCGAATGATATAAATGGCGCCATCGTCGCCGCGGAACTTGAAATAGCGATGATCGGGCGCTATCCAGCGATCAAGGATTTCCGTTACTTCCACGGTGCGTTTTCCGAAATAAACGCTCCGCGGCTCCTGCTCGCCGCGATAGCCCGCATAGCAATCGACACCGATCGGTATGGGGTTTTCCGGCTTTTCCGTCATGCCTGTCTTTCCTTATTCGGGGCGACCATCAATATAATTGGATACTGTTATTGGTTGTCCGGCGGCGATGCTTCGACTTCTTGTTTGGTAATTGGGTAGGCTGTGTTGCAGTATTGACAGAGGGTTTCGAGCACGTCTTCGCCCGGCCCGAAAAGCGGTTCCTCGCTGGTGTTTGCCACCCTTTTCAGGTTTTCGATCATCTGCTGCTTTGAACAGCCGCACTTAAATTCAACCGGCTTGCTGGCCAGAAATTTAAACCCGATTTTTTCCATCGCCCCTATGATGGCGTCTTCGTCCATGAGGGCCTGTTTCATTACGTCATTTAAAGGGCCGGCATACTGTGCAAACACGGTGTCAATGTCCGCCGGGGTTTCCTTTGCCGAAAGCGGCAGTTGGTGGAGCATAAAGCTTTGGTCGCTGTCCTGTGATACGGATAGGCGGCTTTTGACCTGGTAGGAGCGTTGCAGCACTTCGTTGATAATTTCCCCGGCGTCCACGCCGTCGAGGGATACAATGGACTGATAGGGAATTTCGCTGCTGGGCAGAAACTTGAGCAGGCGCAGTTGCCCGGACACATTTTCCGGGGTGCTGTCCAGCAGGTCGGAATACATCATCGCCCGCATCAGGCCCATGGCGTTCATTTCGATCTTTAACCGGAAATAGGGCGATTCCGAATCGATATAGACGCAGAAACTTTCGCGCTGTTTTAAAAGACCGAGCATGAGCTGGACGCTGAGCACAATGGTGCGGAAATAAGAAAATCCAGCCCGCCGGGGATTGTGCGTCAAAACCAGGTCGTGGATTAATTTCTGGCCTTCCAGAAAATACAGGGCAAATTTTTTGTCTTTGTCGATAAAGGTGTATAATTGGCTCTGGTGTAGCATGGTACGGTAAAGTCTCCTTTGCGCATTGACATTTATTATTTCTTGGTTGTCCGAAATAATTCAGTTAATGATTTTATTTGCTGAATTGCTGCATCATAAACTGCCGAAACCTAACAAAAAGGCAAATTGCTACGTCCGTCATGCCCGCGGAGGCGGGCATCCAGTCTTCCATGTGGCAAGAAAAGCTTGGATGCCTGCTTCCCCAAGCATGACAGACGAGACGATATTATTTTTCAATCTTTATCAAAAATCGCACTGGATGAAACAAAAAAATAAAAACCGGTGTAACCATTTCCATTCGCCAAACGACATAACTGACAGAAGGCGGGGATGGCCTTAGCTTTGGAATGGGGTAACCCGGTGTCAATTTCAACAACACAACCAAGCATGCTAACAAAAAGGAGATTCGATCATGCAGCTTCAAAAAACGGTATCAATTGCGTTGGCCCTGGTCATGGTTTTTGCGGCAACGGCTTTGGCGGCCCACCACGGCAAACGCGATTGCATGAAAGGCAAACGGGGGACCATGGGAGCCGACGGCCCCGGCAAAGCCGGGCCATGCCCCATGGCCATGCTCCACGGCCTGGATCTGAGTGAAAGCCAGGTCGACCAGGTGGCCGACGTGTTTAACCGATACGAAGATGAACACGATGACCTGCGCAAACAGATGCGCGAAGCCAGAGAAGCGCTTCGCGAGGCCGTGCACGGCGATGGCTTCAATGAGGAAGAAATCCGTGGCGCCGCCCGGACTGTCGGCGACGGGATCGCGGATATGGCGGTTCACCGGGCCCGGATCTTTTCCGAAATCCGTCCCGTTCTGACCGCCGACCAGATTGAAAAACTGGAAACCATGAAAACCAAGCGACTGGAGCAGAGAAAATGCCATCGGCGCTTGAACAAAGCGTTTCGAAATTACCGGCAAACCGAGGAATAAATCTGTCCGGATGCCGCAATCCTTTGCTGACGGAAATGATGATGACGTCGTCCGCCTCGTGCTCGCGGGCGACGTCAATGCATTCGAACACCTGGTGGCGCGCTACGAGGCCTACGTGTTTTCGATTGTAAGAAAGCATGCGCCGGCCGAAGAAGTCGAGGCGTTGGCACATGAGGCCTTTGTCCGGGCATACCGGTCCCTGCCGAAATACAAACAGCAAAACGGGTTTTCGAATTGGCTGTGCGGCATCTGTGTCCGGACCTGTGCCGATTTCTGGCGGAAACACTACCGTCGGCGTGAAATGCCGGTAAGTGCCCTGTCCGACGACCACCGGCAGTGGCTGGAAAAGGTTTTGGCAGGCGAAGCGGGCCGGGATTTCGAGGCAATGGGCCGGCAGCAGGAGGCCCGTGAAATTTTGAATACAGCCTTAAACCGGATGACGCCTCAGGAACGGATGGTGCTTGGACTGGTCCATCTGGAGGGCCACAGCATCAAAGCCGCCGCAAAATTAATGGGCTGCAGTGCGGCCAATGTCAAAATCCGCGCCTTTCGGGCGAGAAAAAAGCTCAAAAAACTGCTGGCCGGCCAGGAGGAAAAAATCATCCCATGAATGCAATCCAGAACCGATTCAATCGGTTCCGAAAATTACTGGCAGCGGCTTACCGATCCAGGGCAGCCGTCGATGACGCCCCCAAGCCATCGCTGCAGTGGCGGCAGGGACTTATGCGGACCATCCGGCAGATCGATCTGCCTGCGGCCCACCCGCGGCGGCCGGTCGGCATGGTTTCCCTGTCGTATCGATTGGCGCCGGTGGCCGTTTTGCTCATGGTCCTGCTGTCGATCTACATCATACAAACCGGCGGCGTCATTGATTACCAGATGGCCGCGCTTTCGGTTTCGGAGCCGGCATCGCCCTATCTGGGCTATATGCCGTTTTAGCACGGGGATACGAAATGAAGCTGTTTAAAGCCATTGCGGGAATCAGCGCCATATTCATACTGGGTGCGCTCACCGGTGTGCTGGGCACCAGCCTGTTTTTCCAGCATCGGATCGAAACATTGCGCGAAAAAGGACCGCCGCCGATCAAGCCGCTTTTCATGCAACGGATGACCGGTCAGCTGGAGCTGACCTTGGAACAGAAAAAAGCGGTGGGAAACATCCTGGAGCAAACCCAGCAGCAGCTGGTGAATTTGAGAAAGCAGTACCGACCCCGGATCAGGGAAATTTTTTCCACGTGTTTTACCCGGATTGAGGAAAAACTGCAACCGGAGCAGCGGGCCCGGTTCAAGGAAATCAAAGAATCGTTTCCCTGTCGGCGCTGGCACAAGCGGGCCAGGGGGCACGCCGGGCATCCCCCGCCGCACGCGCCGCAACATCAGCCCCCGCCGGCCGGCAAAGGCAAAGCCTTACCATAAAAAGCTCTTTATTCCGCCGCGGCGGTATTTTTGCAGAAAGTAAGTCCTGGCGCCTTGGCTGACTGGCGTCGCGAAAAAGTAAGTTTCCGCGCTCCAGGCGCCGAACAGAGGCGCAATTTCCGCCCGGAAACCCACTTTTCCCCGCCGCCGCCAGGGCAACAGAGTACAATTTCGTTAAAACGCAAAAAGGCACTTCCTTGGAAGTATTGCCCGAACGAAATACAAATGCCCCGGCAGCCCCCCTGGCCGCCGGGGCATTGAAGCGATTGATTTATAGGTCTTGATTTGTGGGGTGAAACCGCCGGCACCGGCTTTTGCCGGCGGCGTACATGATTTTTGCCGGATTACGGCTGCCAGCCTTCGGGCATCTCCAGGTCCGCCTGTTTTTTTTTGGAGACCCGGCTGCCGGGTTTGTCCTCGATATGAACGGTACTGGCCTGCGGTCCTTTTTCCCCCTCGGTTTCCACGAGCCGCACGCCGGTGCCGATTTCCAGCCGATCGAAGTCATTGTTGCTGACGCTGTTTTTGTGGAAATAGACTTCCTGTCCGTTTAAGGTTTTGATGAACCCGTAGCCTTCGTCGGGAAATTTTCGGATTACAATGCCGGTTTCCCGGGCGTCCGAAGGGGCGGGCTGGGTTTTGAAATGGTTTTGCTGTTTGCCTTTGAGCTTTTTGACCTGGCGCTCCATGGAGCCGAACGCATCGGTAATTACCTTGCGAAGCCCCTCGTGCATTTCCCCCTGCCCGGATTCCCGGCGGGTGACGAGTTCTTTTCCCGGCGGCACCCGTAAATCGATGCGCACACGGAACCGGTTGCCGCTGCGCTGCTTTTCCTGGGGCTGTTCAATGGAAACCCGGCAGCTGATGATGCTGTCATGGAGTTGGTCGAGCTTGGCGGCTTTTTCCCGGATCAAAGTTTCGGTGGCATCGTTTTTGGCGACATTGCGATAGGTAATTTCCAGGGGCATTCTCATCATTTCACCTTTTTGATTGTGTTTCGTTTTTGGCGTTTTTTTCTTCGCCCGCTACCTATTGATAAAAATAATTTCGAAGGGGCCCCGGGTCAATAAGGGCCGGATCCGTGAAAAATTTGTATTCAAAAGTTCACATTTCAATTTCAATGATTATGTTGGGCCGGTACATCCAAAAAACGAGGTGATGACAATGGATAATGATCTGGTCGGTATCGGTTATAAATCGGACAAAGCAGACGGGTTTTTGTGGCTGACGATATACAGGGGTGTAACGGAAGACTTTGAAGATATTATGCAGTTTATCAATGACTATTTGGAAGACAAAAACACCTCTTGAGAATCTTTTCTTTCCGTGCCGGCGGTGGTTTTGGCCGCTTGTAAAAACTCGCTGTCTTTCCGGCTGCGCTCGGCCATGCGCGTTTCCACGGTTTTCCGGTCAAGGCCCATGACAATTTCGTAGGCGTGGTACTTGGTTTTGCAGAAATAAACGTCAAAAGGCGCCTGCCGCTGGGCTGCCCGGTAGATGCGGATGCCGGGTATCGTCTCGCGGAGGATAAACTCGTAATCGGCGTTTACCAGCAGCGGCTCCACGTCGTGTTTGTTCTGCCAGGGGATGCAGGCTCCGGCCATGCCGAGTTCCGGGTCCATTATGGAGCGGATCTTTTCCGTGACCCCGCCTACCGGCAGCAGGATGTCGCCGGTCAGCGATCCGGTCACCCCGATGGTCTGGTTTGCCGGCTGGCCGATAAAGTCCGAAATCAGCCCGACGTCCATGGCCGCCGAGGCACTGTCGCCCTCGACGCCGCCATGGGCCTGGATGTGTTCCACGTGCATTTCGTAGCCCACGTACGGGGCGTTGACCTTTGCGAGTACTTTCTTGATGGAAGCGCGCACGTTCTGGGCCGCCGCCCGGGCAATGTCGCCGATTTTGCCCGGAGCGGTCACCGCGTCGGTGCCGCCGGCGCTGATCTGGCAATGAATGGGCAGCGGTTGTCCGTACATCTGGGCACTGGAAGAAGACTGGGTCACGGCCAGGCCCACCACGTAGCCCACCGCGTCGGTCATGGCGCCGATATACTTTTTCAGATCCCGTTTATGGGCCATGATCTCCTGGGACACAGCGCCTTCTATGCTCAAATGGTCGGCCAGCGCCTTTTGCACGTGGCGGGGATAAACCTGGTTCGCGTTTTCGAGGATGGCTTCGTATTCCGCGATTTTGACAATGCCGTTGATGGGCCGCAAAATGGTGCTGAGTTTGCCGTCCGAGGCGCGGCAGCGCAGTTCCTTGACGATTTCCATTACCGCCGGCCGGGAAAACTCCCGGATGGCAAGGGTGTAGTTTTCCGGCAGGCGGCGGCCGAAGATGTGTTCACTGCGTTTTTTGACCCCGGCATGGCCTTCTTTTTCGATTACCTCTCCCCAGATTTTTTTCAGGGTGTGACCAAGGCCGTCGACTTCCTGCTTGATGTACTGGGCCACCTGGCGCACCGTGGCCGGTGTTTCGGCCACTTCGCTTTCCATCCGGATGATTTCGCCCTTGTCCTCGATGCGGCTTAAAAAGGCCCCGTCGCCTTCCCGCTGGAGATATTCCAGGGTATCGTGGTTGCAGCAGGCCACCACGATGTTTTCGGCCCGTATGCGGTTTTCCGATCGATCCGCAGCCCCGCTGCCGGTGTTTCGCCCGCCTTCCAGGATATAGCTTTTGTTTTGCATGATTTCGAGCAGATCGGGCATGTAGCCGACTTTGATCAGGCTTTTGAGTTCATCGATATAGAGGATGGGCGATTTGGCATGGGCGCCGACAAAGGCCCGCTTGTGGGTCGGCGTATGCAAGGAGCCGGACTGGTAGGGATCGTGGCGGAAGCCGCCTTTCATGTTCCGGGCGTCCGGCTCGGATATTCTGGCCATGAGCTCGGTATCCCGGCGGGGGTCATAGAGGATTTCCGGCACCATGTCATCGATGTGCTTGACGGCGTTTTTTTGCCCCCCCTGGCTTTGCTGCTGAATCTTTTCCTGGGTTTGATGGTTGTTTTCCTGCATATACATGAAGATGGAGCCGATACCGGTCAGGCCCGTGGCCACAAAGGCGGGCGGGAAGAAAAAACCGGCAATGGCGGAGCCGACGGCACCGGCGATCAGCCATTTTTTGACCCGGCGCACCGCGGCAATCTGGTCTTTCAGGGAAAAGGGTTCGATGCTCCGGGCGGCCGCTTCGATGTCGCAGTTGAGCTCGTCTGTCATTTGATCAGCGCCTGCCGGGTCTTCATAGGCGATGCGGATGTGGTTGCGGTCTTTTCCCGGGTAGGCGACAATGGCCTTGGACGGCCGCAGGTAATCGCCCAGCGAGCGGCTCAAAACTTCCTGAAACATGCCGGCCAGCATCGATTTTCCGGTGCCCGGCCGACCCACCATAAGGACGTGGCCCTTGTCCTGGGCAATTTTTCGAATCGCGGCCTTTGCCCGGTCCTGGAAAATGACGGTTTCGATGGGATCGTCCGGGATGTCGATCTGGCCGGTATGCTCGAAATCATCAAAGTTTTCGGCCAACGCCTGCGGATACTCCGTCAGCTCCCGAATCCAGGTGTAGTCGTTTTCATTGTATTCGCGTGTCATTTCTGAAGGCCTCGTATGGCATCGAGCAGGTAAAACCGTCCGCCCTCCGCGTTGGCGGCGCGTTTGGCCATTTCGGAATAAAGCCGCGGCAGTTTCTCCTTGATGGGTTCCAAGGCCCGCATGTCCTGCATCACGGATATGTCGGCATAAAGGGTTTCGTCTCCTGGGGCGTCGCCGGGCACGTAATTAAATGCCACGCCGATTTGTTGCTGATTCAAGTAGTTGACCAGAATTGCCTTTTCGTTGTCCCCCATGTTTTCGGTGCGAAAGATCTCCCGGAAAACCCGGGGCAGATTGGCCCGGGAGTATTCGATTTCCAGCTGCCGGTTGAAAAGCAGCTTCATGGCCGTGGCCTCGCCCTGCATGCATTTTTGCAGGCTGTCTCTTAGCTTGGCATTGCTTCGGATCGATTGTTCGAAAAGCTGCATGTAATGCACTAGTTTGACATCGTCGATCCAGCAGGGGGTGCCGTCGGCGTTGAGCAGGCAGATCCGGGGGGTGTCGTCCTGGTAAAATTTCAGGAGGCGGTGGGTGTTTTCGGGATCATAGTCGGTGAAATGAAATCCCTTGAGCTCAAACAGCCCGTCGGCGATGCAGGCTTTTTCCAGTATCACCGCAACCGGGCGGCCGATGTTGTCTTTCATGTAATCGATCTGTTCGCGTGGCGTGCCGGGGATATTGAGGCTGGAGCGATTGCCGCCCGGGTCCTGACAGATGCCGGAAATTTCATCGATTTGAAAGGCGTTTAGGCCTGACAATTCTCTCAGCGCGGGTTCGTAAGGCCGAAGGGCTTCCCGGATGCTCTCGACATGGGCCTTTAGTTTCGGGTCCTTTGGTTCGTACCCATTTTGCCGCTGTTGGACCTCGATGCAGGCCGGTGCGGTCGCCTTTACCGCAATCAGCCGTTTAAATCGGCCGGGTAGCCACTGCCGGCATTGCCTCCGCCACTTTTCAGAAGGGGTGGGCCGATAGTGGATCTGGCATCCGATCAGGCGTTTTTCCACCTCTATGGGCTCCGGGCTCAACAGGTAGCGGCCGAGATCGGAAACCACGTATTCCCGGACCGGCCCGGTGGCCTTGCCGCCGGCTATTCGGCTTACATCCGCATCAACACAGCGGCCCTCGGAAATGATCCAGACCCTGTTTTGGTTTTGCGGACCGACCGGATTGTCTTTAAAATGGGTCATAATTTGTTTTCCAGCCTACCCGGAAACACAAGCCCTGCCAATAAGCACTGCCGCCGTCGATTGTTATCATAGTATCTTGTCGGATAAAATGAAGACGGTCTTTAATCCAATAATCGGAAATTGGTTTTTGGGGTAGATTTTTTTTGAACAAGTTGCAACCGGCATCATTAATCTATGGTTGCATTTTATGAACTTCTTGTGAAGATTATTTGACATTGGTCACAATTTAGATAAAGATCATCTTCGAAAGACCCGCGTGTGGCCCAAGCTGATAATTTTTCTGTTAATATATTCAAAAAAATTGGTGATCCGAAAAAGAGCAATTACTGGAGTTTTCCGGATAACCATATTCAAAAAATGTAACGACAGGGAGGGATAAAGAAAATGAGAAGGGGGATCTGTTTCACTGCTTGTATCGTTGTCCTTATGGCGCTGGCCAGTTGTGCGCCGAAAACATTTGTCAAAACGCTGGAACCGAGTTGGTCTACCATAGAAGTACGGGAGGATATGACCTATACGGAAGCCTGGAATACAGTTGTCGATACCCTGATAAGAGATTTTGACATGGAAGTCTTGTCCAAACGCGACGGATATATCCGAACGAACTGGCTGTATCATTGGACAGGGGAATTAAAAGAAAATTACCGGGTGCGGGTTACGTGTAAGTTTTCCCCGGATCACAAGAATTTGCAGTTAAAATCCGAGGCGGAATACGGGGCTCCCGGTGAACGGGTCCGGGGCTATGACACGCGGCTTCTTTCTACTATGAAATCAGATATTATGGGTAAAATCGGCAGGGCCACACGATAGGGAGGCGGCATGAAAAAGTCTATATTCATTCTTTCTGCTTTGATATTGCTTTTCGGATGCGCATCGCAAAAACCGCAATCTTTTAACCCCGTATCCGATCCCAAATGGGCGTTTTTCGATATCAGAGAAGATATTGACTATGATGAAGCCTGGCAGACCATCAACAGTATCCTTATAAAGCATTACAGTCTGGATCTGATCAATAAAGACATCGGTTATGTCCGGACGTCATGGCGTTATGGGTACAATGAAGAGCACCAGGGCAAATACCGAAGCATGGTGGAAATTAAATTTGTTCCGGATCATACGCAATTGAAAATGAGAACGATATCCCATTATAAAAAAGAAACTTATTGGGTGCAAGGAACAGACTCAAAGCTTATTTCATCTTTGAAATCGGATGTACTGGGCCGGCTCGGTAGAACCTCAAGGTAAATAAAACCGAAAAAGACGGGGTTAAACGAAAAGCCCCAGATGTTGCCCGTTTTTTAAATCCACCAACCCCTGCTCGCAGATCCGCAAAAACGGAATGGCCGCGCCGGTTAAGGTGACAATCGTCAGCAGCGGATCGGCAAATGCGATGCCCAAATCCCGGGCCGCGGCGGTCAAGGCCTGGTTGCGGGAGATGATTTCTTCCATGGCCAGATCGGAGATCACGCCGAATACCGGCAGGGGCAGCTCGGCGATGACTTTGCCGTTTTTGACCGCCGTGATGCCGCCCTGCATTTCGTAAATCCGGTTGACGGCAGCGGCCATGTCGGTTTCTTCTGCGCCCACCACCACCATATCCGAGGTGTCCCAGGCGCCGCTGGCGGCCATGGCCCCGCAGGTCATGCCAAAGCCCTTGATAAATCCCGTAAAAGATTTGCCCGGTGCCTGGCGCCGGTTGATCGCGGCGATCTTGACGATGTCGTTTTCGCAATCGCAGGGGATAATGCCTTCAGAAACCGGCATTTCCATGATGTTTTCCCGGGTGACCAGATCCGTGACCATCTCGATCACGCGCACCTGCTGTACGGGGTTTTCATCCGGCGGGGAAACAGCGAAATCGCCGGCGGTCATGGGGCCGGGCAGGTGGATGCTGTTGCGGCTGGCGTCGGCAAACCGGTGCGGGCGGGCGGCGGCATCGGCATTCCGGCGGCCGTTTCGGGCAATGACCCGCCCGTTGCTGACCACGCACGCGGCGCGGATGTCGTTTAGCTCCGGCACCAGCAGAAAGTCGGCGTACCGGCCCGGCGCCACCGCCCCGATATCGCCGTCTATCCCGAAGTGTTCGGCGACGTTCAATGTGGCCATCCGGATGGCATCGGCCGGGGCAAATCCGCAATCAATGGCTTTTTGCACCACGCTTTCCATGTAGCCGGAATCAAGGAGCTCGTCCGGGGATACCCCGTCGGTGACCAGTACCAGGCGGCGGGTGTCTACGTTGGATTTCCGGATTTCGGAGACCGCGGCCAGGTCCTTGCGGATGCTGCCTTCCCGGATCATCACGTAGAGGCCCTGCCGGAGGCGGGACAAAGCTTCATCGGCGCCGATGGGTTCATGGCACGAGGAGATGCCGGCGGCGGCATACTGGGAAAGCTTTTTCTCACTGGCCCCGGCCGTGTGGCCCTCCAGGGTTTTTCCGCGGGCGCGGACCTTTTCAAAGGCGGGCAGATAAATATCGGGCCGCTGGAGCACGCCCTGCCAGTAGGATTCGCCCATGCCGACAATTTCCGGCATTTCGAGCAGGGTTTCCAGGTCTTTGGAATCGATGCCGGCGGAGAACTCGCTGATCGACACCATGGCGGGCGCGGTGGCATAGACTTTGATCGGCTGGTTGCGGCAGGCGTCCAAAAAGTCGAGCACCCCGTCGAGTCCGGCGGAAAAATACGCCTCAAAGGTTTCGGTGACGATGGCGGTGGTGCCGCCGGCCATAATTTGCGGCAGGAATTGTTCCGGGGTAAAGCTCCAGGCGATATGGGCGTGGCCGTCGATAAAGCCGGGAATCAGGCAATGGCCGTCGGCGTCGATGACTTCGGTGTCCTCACCGATCTGCTCGTCTGCGTTGGGCCCCACGGAAGCGATTTTTTCCCCTTTCACGCAAACGTTGTGATCATCGAGCACCTCCCCGGTAAAGACGTTAAACACACGGGCATTGGTTACCACCAGGTCCGCGGTATCGCGGCCGGCCGCCACGTCCATTAGCTGTCGGGTTTGTTTGAGATGAAAATTAGAATAATCGGGTTTCATAGAATTTCCTGTCCATGTGGAAAAATAAACCGTTGTTTAACCAGAATATTTCGTATTATAATTTAGTTGACTTGATCAATCAAAATTTCTGGCAAAGTTTCTGTTTATCCGGAAAACCTCGGTATTTTTTCGGTTTCAAGCAAGAAACTTTGGGGAGGTCGGCAGGTACCATAAAAAGGGCTTCGCTTCGCCCGTCATGCCCGCGGACCTGTCCCGGACCCTTTCGGGAGGCGGGCATCCAGTTTTCCAGGCGGCAAGAAAACCCTGGATGCCTGCCTCCCGAAAGGGTCCGG
>JBNJEA010000184.1:0-5055 GCA_051745395.1 Thermodesulfobacteriota bacterium
CCACGAAAATGCGCGACGGGGTTTTTCTTGTTTTGACAGGGGTGGGGTTTGCATGGCAAAAGAATCAGGCTTTACGAAGTATGTGGCCGATGTTATCAAGAAAAATTTCATGAAAATATTTAAAATACGATTACCATTGAAAGCAATTGGTTAAATCTTTACCGGCAGCTTGACGATAAAAGGAAAGGATCTATTTTTCGCATGGTGAGCGGGCCAGTCCGAAAGACCTGCTTGCAAAGGAGGCAACATTGAATAATATCATTTCTCGCCTGGTATCCGGAGAAGAACAGAAAGATTTTGCCGATTTCATGTATGTGCTGCGTGAGGCGGGTTTCGCTTACTTGTTAACCAACGATATCTGGCTGAAGTGGACCCAATGGGTAAAGGATAACGATAAATCCCGGCAATTCATGGAATCATCGACCATTGCCCGATTTTTAAGCCGGGTGCCGGAAATGCTGTTTACGGAAAACCGGGTGCTGATCGTCCATCGCTATGCGGTGGCACAGTTTCGTATATACCGGCTCAATTCCGGTTTTGATTTTATGGAGGAAATTGATGTCAACCGGTATCTGGACTACAAGGATGCCCATGTGCTCGGCAATCGGGCCATTGCCAACCGAAACATGCTCGAACTCGATTTCATGCCGTTTTATGATTACTCGCCTTCCATTCGAAATATTAAAAATGTGGGCAACGGCATCAGCTATTTAAACAAGCACATGTCGAGCACCATGTTTCAGGAAGGCGAAAAATGGAATGATAAGCTCTTTGAGTTCATCAAGCTCCACCGGGTAAACGGTCAGCAGCTTTTGGTCAATCCCGCGATACTGCAGAGTCTTGGCGAGTTTCTGGAAGTGTTGGATGAAACCATTGAAATGTTGGACCGTCAGGACCCGGATACGCCGTATAAACAGCTCGAATCCCGGTTAAAGACCAAGGGATTTGAACCGGGGTGGGGCTATAACGCCGGCCGTATCTTAGAAACCATGGACCTGCTTTCCAGCCTTTTCAATGAACCCCGCAGTGCCAGTCTCGAGGAGTTTATCTCCCGGGTTCCCATGATTTTCAAAGTCGCCATTTTATCTCCTCATGGCTGGTTCGGCCAGGAAAACGTGCTGGGAAAACCCGATACCGGCGGTCAGGTGATCTATATTCTAGACCAGGTCCGGGCCCTGGAACAACATTTGATAAAGGAATTCGAACTGGCCGGCATTGACGTTGACCCCCAGGTCATTGTGCTGACCCGGCTGATACCCAATGCGGGCGATACCTCCTGCAACCAGCGCAGGGAAGATATCGTCGGCACCAAGCATTCCTATATTCTGCGCATTCCCTTCTATGACAGGGAAGGACAGATGGTCAATGACTGGGTGTCGCGGTTTAAAATCTGGCCATACCTCGACCAGTTTGCCAGCGATTGCGAATATGAACTGTTGGCTGAATTTCTCGGCCGGCCGGATCTGCTTATCGGCAATTATTCCGACGGCAACCTGGTGGCCACCTTATTGTCCGACCGCATGAATGTGGTGCAGTGCACCATTGCCCATGCGCTGGAGAAAACCAAGTACCTTTTTTCCGATCTGTACTGGATGGACATGGAGGCGGATTATAACTTTTCCTGTCAGTTTACGGCCGATTTGATTTCCATGAACAAGTCGGATTTCATCATTACCAGCACCCATCAGGAAATCGCCGGCACCGAGACCCGGTTCGGCCAGTATGAATCCTACCTGTTTTATACCATGCCGGGCCTGTACCAGGTGGTCAACGGCATCAACCTGTTTAGCCCCAAGTTCAACGTGGTGCCGCCGGGCGTGGATGAATCCAATTATTTTCCGTTTTATAACCATGACCATCGCCCGAAAAGCAAGACCCGGTTCTGGGAAAACCGCTTGTTTTACGAAGAAAACGAAAATATCCACGG
Source organism: Thermodesulfobacteriota bacterium (assembly GCA_051745395.1). Classification (GTDB taxonomy): domain Bacteria; phylum Desulfobacterota; class Desulfobacteria; order Desulfobacterales; family Desulfosalsimonadaceae; genus JBNJEA01. The sequence goes on from JBNJEA010000184.1 coordinate 1,928, forward strand.
CACCCTGCAAAACCCGAAGAAGCCGCCGATTTTTACAATGGCCCGGCTCGACCGTATCAAAAATATTACCGGTCTGGTCGAAGCCTTCGGGCAGCATCCCGAGCTGCGGCAGCATTGCAACTTGATTGTGGCCGCCGGCACCATACACGCGGAAGAATCCAGCGACGTCGAGGAGCAGAAGGAAATCGGCAAAATGTATGCGCTCATAGAGCAATACGAGCTGGAGGGCTACATCCGGTGGCTGCCGAGTATCGCCAAGCAGGAAACCGGCGAGGTCTATCGCATTATTGCCGATGGGGGCGGCATGTTTGTTCAGCCGGCATTGTTTGAGGCCTTCGGACTTACGGTCCTTGAAGCCATGCAGTGCGGCCTGCCCACCTTCGGGCCGATTTTCGGCGGCCCGTCCGAAATTATTATCGACCGCAAAAGCGGCTATCTGATAAATACGAGTCAGCCGTATTTAATCGCCGACGGGATCTGGGAATTTGTCCAGCGCTGCGAAAGCGAGGACCACTGGCATCGCATTTCGGAAAATGGCATGGCCCGGGTTCGGGAAAAGTTTACCTGGCGCCGGTACAGCGATACCCTGCTCCGGTTGACCAAGCTTTACGGATTCTGGCGTTTTACGGAATCCCAGGCGGGCATGATCAAAATGGATCGGTATTGCGACCTGATGTATCATCTGTTTCTAAAGCCGAGGGCGGAAGAGATTGAAAAACGGGAAAAGGGAGAAAGCCCGTGACCGCCCTATGCAGGATGAAAGGTATGCTTTGCCGTGCTTGGCCAAACAACAGAATCGTTTTAACGGCCTGATACCGGGGCCGGGGAATAACAAAGAATGCAGATTGAAAAAATCATCTCAGGGGCCCAATCCGGCGCGGACCGTGCGGCGCTTGATTTTGCCATCGAATATGAAATTGACCACGGCGGCTGGGTCCCCGAGGGGCGCAGGGCGGAAGACGGTGTGGTGCCGGCCGGATACCGGGTATCGGAACTGCGCGGCGCCGGGTATGCGGAACGTACGGAGCAAAACGTAATCGATTCCGATGCCACCCTGATTGTCAGCCGGGGGCAGTTGTCCGGCGGATCGCTTTTGACCCGCCAGTTTGCGGAGCAGCACGGCAAGCCGTGTCTCCATATCAACTTTTTCGAGGTCATTGCTTTTGATGCCGCCATTGATATCCATGAATGGTTGCGGGCCCATGATATTAAAACCTTAAACGTGGCCGGCCCCCGTGCCAGCAAAGATCCGGAGATTTATAAAAGCACCTACGAACTGCTGGAAACGGTTTTCCATATTGATTTGATTTTCAATACCATGCCCGGGCTGCGCCAGGCGGAAAATGACGAGGGGAAGGATTCAAAAAGCGAGGTGGTTTTGCCGGCAACGGTTGCGGCGGCTGTCGAGGAACTCGTCAATCAGTTGCCGGCCATGGATAAAGCCAGAATCGCCAGCCTGCCCGTCGAAAAAGTCGAAGCGCTCGGTGATTCGTGGGGACGGCATGTTCAGCAGCAGTTCGGCCTCGATGGGGGAAACGATGCCCTGCTTTCCGATTGTCAGGCGCTGGCCGGTAAAACCGGACTTTCCCCTCATGAGGCGGCCATGTTGATTTTGCGGCAATTCTGGAAGAAACTCAAACAATCGGGGCATCTTCGAGTGGTCAAATAGTCCCGGCCGCCGGCGGACGGCAGGGACTTGCCTTTCTTTCGAAGTTATTTTTTAATCTCCCAGTCCAGGATCTGTTCGTAGGTCTGGTTGCTCATTTTCACCCGTTCCAGAAAGACCTTGGTTTCCCCGCCTTTGATTTGACCGCTGAATTTAATGGTATGAAGCTGGAATCCTTCCTCATCTACACCAATCGCTTTGAAGCTTACATCATCGGAGCTTCCATTATTGGTTACTTTGGCCTTGAGAGTCACTTTGCAATTCTCCGAGCCCTTTTCCACGTAAATGGGTTCAATGCCGGAGACCTCGAAGTCATCCGCCGCCAGAGCTTCAGAGCTGGCGCCGCCGCTGATGCATACGGCCATTAATAAAAATATTGCCAACCTGTAAAACCGCTTTGTCATAATGTCTTCTACCTTTCCTAATGGGGGGTGTTTTTTAAACTGCGCGTCTTTATTCAATCGATTTTTTTTACGAGTGCATTTACGAGTCCATCAATGCTTCCTCTTTTAAAATTTCTCTCATAATCAGATAAGCGGCCCAAGTGTCAATAAAAATCATTTTTTACCGGCTATTCGTTTTGATACCGATGAACCACCTGCCGGACCCGGGCGTCGGAATCGTTTTTCAGCGCCTGCAGGATGGTGTCGGCCCGGCGGTCGTCCATCTGGGCCAGGGCATATGCCGCCGCCACCCGCACCGAAGTGTCGTATGTTTTCCGGCGCAGCAGCCGGCGTTTCGGCATTACGATTTTGGCCAGCGGCTCGATGGCGGCCGGGTCGCCGATCTGCCCCATGACCCGGCAGGCCGCCACCAGCACCTCCGGGTCGTGGGCCTTGCCTGCAATATTTGACAGTGTGGCGCCAAGGCCGGCCGGCCGGAGTTTGCCGAGTGTATTGATCGCAAAGACTGCAAGCTGGGTATCATCGCTTTCGGCAAGTTCGGTCAGCAGGGAAATCACTTCATCGGTGTTCAAACGTTCGGCCAGGCGGAAAGCGCTGCGCCGAACGGCTTCGTTGGGATCTGAAAACACGTATGCCAGTTCCGCAGTGATATCCGGGACCAGGGAGTCATAGACATCCAGGATCCGGGCGCGTTCATCGGGTCGGCTGGCGCCGGTAATTAATTGTTTGACCCGGTCGATGGCATCCGGGCCGCAGCCTTTGAGCAGGTCGGCTGCCAGCCGGCGGACGCGCAAATTGTCCTCTTGCTGGATGATTTCGGTCAACAGGGGTGCAATGCCGGCTCCCATGCTGCTGAGCATCTGGTATGCTTCCTGCTGTCTCGACCGGTTTTCGGATTTAAGGTCTTCTATGATCCCATCGGTCACACCGGGCGAAAGGGGCTTGGCGGGGGGATGCGCTTGCCGGCTGTCGTCGGAAATCCGGGTCCGGGCTTGCTGGAGTTGGGTATAAACCCAGGTGGCCAGTCGATATTCGCCGAGCAGGATCAACTGTTGGGC
>JBNJEA010000185.1:0-5040 GCA_051745395.1 Thermodesulfobacteriota bacterium
ATTCCGCCTCAGTGAGGATGCCGGCCTTGACCAGCGTCTTGCAGTGGGCGATGCTGCCGGCAATGTCGTAGGCGTACAGCCGCCGGTCAACGGCAATCGATGATGTAAAGGCCTCGACATCCCGGTCGGTTTCCTGGGAAAAACGCCCGTCCCATGGTTTTTCACTCATTATCGGATCATCCCCGCCAACGATTCAAAGATTCTTTGTTCTTTTCTTGCGCGTTATTTCTCGCGCCAAGTCGCAAAGGCATTACGTTCATTTTCTGCTTTCTGATTATCCGGAAAATTCCAGTTTCAAAAAAAGAAATCGCATCGTCCGTCATGCCCGCGAAAGCGGGCATCCAGTTTTCCAGGCGGCATGAAAACCCTTGATGCCTGCCTCCGCAGGCATGACAGACGTAGCAAATCGCTTTTTTTGTTAATTCTCAGCGGTTCATAATACCTACATTCAGCACACAGAAACTCTAACTGAAATATTTCGGTAACCGGATCCTGCTTTCCTTTGCGTCTTTGCGCCTTTGCGCGAGAAAATTTCCTCTGTGCCTTATTTCCCCTTCCGCTCCATCAGGTTCCGGATCCGCAGCCGCAAGGCGTTTAACCGGATAAAGCCTTCGGCGTCTTTCTGCCGGTAAACCGAATCGTCCTCGAATGTGGCGAAATCCTCACTGTAGAGCGATTCTTCCGATTTACGGCCGATCACCCGGCAATTGCCCTTGTAGAGTTCGAGCCGGACAACGCCGTTGACGGATTTCTGGGTGTCGTCGATCATGTTCTGCATAAGTTCGCGTTCCGGGGAAAACCAGAAGCCGTTGTATATGATCTCGGCGTACTTGGGCATCAAAGAATCGCGCAGGTGCATGACCTCGCGGTCCATGGTTATCGATTCCACGGCCATGTGGGCGATCCGCAAAATGCTGCCGCCCGGGGTTTCATAAACGCCGCGGGACTTCATGCCCACAAACCGGTTTTCCACGATATCGGCCCGCCCCACGCCGTGTTTGCCGCCAAGACGGTTTAAGGCGGCCAGCAGTTCGGCCGGCGACATCGATTGATCGTTAATGGCCACCGGATCTCCCTTGGCAAACGTTACATCGATGATTTCCGGCTGGTCGGGCGCCTGCTGCGGGGAAACACTCAAGGTAAACATGTCCTCTGGCGGCGGGTTCCAGGGATCTTCCAGGATACCGCCTTCATAGCTGATGTGCAGCAGGTTGCGGTCGGTGCTGTAGGGCTTTTCCTGCGTGGAGGTCACGGGAATGCCGTGTTTTTCGGCAAACGCCATCAGGGCGGTCCGCGAGTTAAGATCCCATTCCCGCCAGGGTGCGATCACCTGGATCTGGGGATCAATGGCGTAATAGCTCAACTCGAAGCGCACCTGGTCGTTGCCCTTGCCCGTGGCCCCGTGGCTGACCGCCTCGGCGCCTTCGGCTTTGGCGATTTCCATCTGCCGCTTGGAAATCAGCGGCCGGGCAAGCGATGTGCCCAGCAGGTACTGCCCTTCATAGATGACATTGGCCCGGAAGGCCGGAAAGACGTAATCGCGGACGAATTCTTCTTTTAAATCATCAATGTAGACGGTGGACGCCCCGGTCTGTTTGGCCTTGACCTCGACGTCGGAAAGTTCTTCTTCCTGGCCGATATCGGCGGAAAAGGCGATGACCTCGCAATCATAGGTTTCGGCCAGCCACTTCAAAATCACCGATGTATCGAGACCGCCCGAGTAGGCGAGGACGACTTTTTGAATATCTTTACCCAAGAGCGAACTCCTTTTTGTTGAAAGCCTTCGAAAAAATACAAATGAATAGTTATTGCCTTTCAACGAAGCTTATGATGCCGTATAATTCTCTAAATATGTGCAAATCCCGTCAACAAATTCCCTTGCTTGTTCTGCGGCTACTTCACTCTGTTCTTCTGTCGGTTCAAACATGTCGCCATAATCGGCATCCTGACGAAGATCAAAAAGACGATGCAGCCATTTTGAAAAACGTTTATCAAAGATGCCGGTTTTGACAAACGCCTTGTCAAAAAAAGCAATCGCACCGGAATGTTTGGATACTTTGGCTTTTTCGTAAACCACCAGTGCCTGTATTGCATAAAACATGGCGTAATAGGCTCTGTTAATGGCGCCACGGATGTGTCCTGCATTTTTTAAGACATCCATTTCAGAAAGGGCGTCGTTTGCCTGCTGCAGTCTATAGTGGCAAAGTTCCCGTTTCCGAAAATCGTCATTCATGCAGCCACTCCCTCAGTTCGTATTGATTCAATTAGCGGGCTGTCAGAAAGGGGGCCGTGTTCGTATTCTTTTTCAGATATCACTATCGTGGATATAAAAACTTCGTTATCAAAGCCCACCTCCCAGGCCAAATCGCTTATCCGGAAACGGTCATTCGGTGTGACCTGCTTCAGCACAACGCAAACATCAAGATCCGATTCGTGCGTGGCCGTTCCCCTGGTATACGATCCATAAGCGCGGATACGTGCCTCCGGGTATACTCGTCTTACCTTTTCGGCAAATTCCTTCAGTATTTGAAAATAATCGGTTGTCGAATTCATAATTCCAATACCTTAGGGATTTACCCCACAATCAACATCTCCAATATCGCCTTATGCATATGCAGCTTGTTTTCCGTCTGGTCCCAGACCACGGCCTGGCTGCCTTCGAGTACGTCGGCGGTGATTTCCTCGCCGCGGTGTGCCGGCAGGCAATGCATGACAATGGCGTCTTCGGCGGCCACGGAAAGCAGTTTCTCGTTGACCTGGAAGGGGGCAAACACCTGCCGGCGCGCCTCGGTCTCGGCCTCCTGCCCCATGCTGGCCCAGACATCGGTGTTGACCACGTCCACGTTTCGCACGGCCGCATAGGCATCGTTGGTCACCGCAATTTTTCCGCCTGCGATATCCTGTGCGGCGGCCAATATGGACGCATCCGGCATATAGGTTTCCGGACAGGCCAGGGTCAACTGAAACCCCAGCACGGCCGCGGCATTGATCCAGGATTGGGCCATGTTGTTGCCGTCGCCGATCCAGGCGACCTTGACGCCTTCATAGCCGCCCTTGCATTCGATGACCGTCATCAGGTCGCTCAATACCTGGCAGGGGTGGTAGCGATCGGTCAGGGCGTTAATGATGGGAATGGAGGCGATATCTGCAAATTCCTCCTGCATTTGCTGCGAAAAGGTCCGCAGCACCAGCGCATCAAGGTAGCGTTCCAGAACCCGGGCCGTATCGGCGATGGGTTCATTGCGGGCCAACTGGGTGTCTGCGGCCTGCATGAAAATCGGCGTTGCGCCGAGCTGGGCCGCGGCTGCTTCGAAGGAAATCCGCGTCCGGGTCGACGGCTTTTCAAAAATCATCCCCACGGTTTTGCCGACCAGGGACCGGTCCGTGACCCCTTTTTGGCGGCGGTCCTTTAACTCCGCCGCCCGGGCAAACAATGCATCGAAATCCGATCGATTCAGTGCGGAAAGTGTCAGAATGTCTTTATTCAAGGTGTCTCCCCTTATTCGGCGTCATATTCGCCGAGTATGGCATCCAGGCAATCGATCAGCCCGTCGATTTGACTCCGGCGGATAATCAGCGGCGGAATAAATCGAAGAATATTTTCCTGGGTACAGTTGATCAGGTAGCCGTTTTTCATACAGGCCTCCACGATGGGCGCCCCGCCGGTATTTACGCGCATGCCCAGCATCAGGCCGATCCCCCGGACGTCTTGGACAACCGAATGGCGCTTTTGCAGTTCTTCCAGGCGGGACTTGAAATATTGCCCCGTCTCCCGGCAATGCGCGACAACCTGTTCCCGCTCCATCTGGCCGACCACTTCCAGGGCCGCGGCCGTGACCAGCGGCGTGCCGCCGAACGTGGATGCATGCGCGCCGGGCGTAAAGGCTGCGGCAATCGATTCTTTCGCCAGCATGGCCCCTATGGGCAGGCCGTTTCCCAGCGCCTTGGCCAGGGTCATGATGTCCGGGGTCACATCGAAATGCTCGTATCCGAAAAACCGGCCGGTCCGGCCCAGGCCCGTCTGGATTTCATCAAATATCAAAATGGCGCCGGTTTCATCGCAGAGCTTTCGCACGGCGGTCATATACTCGGGCGATGCGCAGACCACCCCGCCTTCGCCCTGCACGGGTTCAATCAGCACGGCGCATGTATTTTCATTGACCTGGCGTTTTAAGGCATCAAAATCATTAAACGGCACGAAATCAAAGCCTTCCAGAATCGGCTCGAATCCTTCCCGGACCTTCTTCTGGCCGGTGGCTGAAAGCGTGGCATAGGTCCGGCCGTGAAAGGAATGGTCCATGGCCACGATCCGCCACCGGTCGTAATTGCCCTGGTCGAAAAAGTTTTTGCGCGCCAGCTTGATAGCCGACTCGTTGGCCTCCGCACCGCTGTTGCAGAAAAACACCCGGTCAGCAAAACTGTGGCCGACCAGCCATTCCGCCAGCTCTACCTGGGGTGCGGTGTAATACAGGTTGGATACGTGAAACAGCCGGCTGGCCTGCTCGCTCAACGCCCGGGCCACGCCCGGATTGGCATGGCCGAGGTTGCAGACGGCAATGCCGGCGACAAAATCCGTATATGCCTTGCCCGCCGTATCCCACAGGGTAGCGCCCGTGCCGTGGTCAAACACCACGGGAAACCGTTTGTAGGTGTTGGCGATGACCCGGTTTGCTCTGTCTATGATCTCCTGCATGATTCATCCTTATTCAATTCCGCCGGGAAAACCAGTTTTAAACAGATCTACACCGGAATAAATTATTTATCCGGTTATCCGAAATATTCCAGTTAGAGATTCTGTTTGTTGAATAAAGGCATTATGAACTGCCGAGAAATAACAAAAAAAGCGATTTGCTACGTCTGTCATGCCTGCGGAGGCAGGCATCCAGGGTTTTCATGTCGCCTGGAAAACTGGATGCCCGCCTTCGCGGGCATGACAGACGAGGCGATGTCTTTTTTTGGATCTGGAATTTTCCGGATAACCAAAATTATTTATTAATTTTTTTTAACCACAGAGTGCACAGAGGAAACGTTATGCATCTT
>JBNJEA010000186.1:0-5040 GCA_051745395.1 Thermodesulfobacteriota bacterium
GGGGGACAAATGGAGTTCCCGGGCGATCTGGGACAGGCTTTGACCTGCGGCGATGCGGCACATGACCTGGTATTCCCGCTCCGTCAACCGGTGATGCGGTACCGGATGGGCTTTGCCGGCGGAGTGCCGGCAAAGCTGCTCGCTGACCTCGGCGGTGATATACTGCCGGCCGGCATAAAGCCGGCGGATGCCGTCAACGATGTCGGCAAGCGCGCAGGATTTGTTGAGATACCCCGCGGCGCCCGCCTTGATTACCGCAGCGGCGTATTGCGAGACCGCGTGCATGCTTAACACCAGAACCGGCAAATTCGGCGCAACGGCCCGGACTTCGCCGAGCAAATCGAAAACATCCGGGCCCGGCATGGAAATATCGAGCAACAAGACATCAAATTCATCCCGGGAAAGCTTTTCCAGCAGCTGCCGGCCGTTTTCGGCTTCGCAGACCAGCCGGATATCCGGGGTTTTTTCCAGCATCCGTTTTACGGCATAGCGGATCAGAAAATGATCATCTGCAGCGATGGTGCGGATCATAGGGGCCGTTTCTCCAGTCGTGTCAATCGCGGTTTGCAGGACACCGGCCGGACGGTGTCAGGGCGCCGTTTCATTTTCTTCAATTGAGTAAACCGGATAACCGGTAAACAAAATTTTGTAATTGTAAATGAAAATACGATAAAGGAAGGCGGGAAAACCATCAGACAGATGCTGACTTCTCAGTCGGATAAGAGACCAATATGGCGGGCAAAAATTCAGGTCAACCCGTTGGCCATGGCGTATTGCATGATCTGGGCATTGTTTTCGAGGGCCATTTTTTGCAGAATGTGGCTGCGGTGGGTACTGACGGTTTTTACTGAAATGTAGAGTTCATCGGCGATTTCCGATACGCTTTTGCCGGCGGCGATCCGGCTCATCACCTGGTATTCCCGGTTGGTCAACCGTTCGTGCGGCGCCCGATCCGACCGGGTACCGATATGTTCCGACAGCACTTCGGCCACATCCTCGGTGATGTATTTTTTTCCGGCATGCACCTGCCGGATGGCGGTCAAAATTTCACGGAACGTACAGTCTTTTTGCAAATACCCTGAAACACCGGCTTTCATCAACCGCAGGGCATACTGTTTTTCCGAGTGGACGGTCAAAATCAGAATCGGCATTTTCGGGGCAAGATTTTTAATGTCGCCGAGCAAATCGAATATATCCATGCCCGGCATCGAGATATCGAGCACCAGCACGTCAAAGGCGGCGTGTCTTAATTTCTCGATCAGTATCCGTCCGTCGTGCGCCTCCTCGGCGACCTCGATATCCGGCGTTTTCTCAATGGCCCGCCGAAGACCGAAGCGGATCAACTGGTGATCATCTGCCGTAATCACTCGGATCATCGCAATGCCTGCATTATGATGTGAATATCGAATAACTGCGAAGATTTTTGCCAGAAATAACATTTTCTCATACTCAAATCAATTCTATTGTTTCTGTAAAAAATACGGTAATAAGAAAATGGTATGGGGGCTGGCCGGACGGCCATTTGGTTGGAATAAAACCCCCCTGAACCACCGGAATTTTTCCCGGATCCGAAACCGGATCCAGAAAAGGACGCCCATGACCGATCCCGCTGACTGGAAAATCCTGCTCGTCGACGACGAGGCCAGCATCCGAAAAGTCACCGGCATCGCCCTGCAAGATGCCGGCTACACGGTCCACACGGCAGAAGACGGAAAAGCCGGCCTTGCCGCCTGCCGGGAATTTGCCCCGCATATCGTCATCACCGATATCCGGATGCCGAAAATGGGCGGCCTTGCCCTGCTGGAGGCCATCAAGGAAGAATTTGCCGATATCGAGGTCATCGTGGTCACCGCTTACGGGGAAATGGAGACGGCCATCCGGGCGCTGCAGCTCGATGCTTCGGATTTTATCACCAAACCGGTGGATGACGACGCCTTACACATCGCCATAGACCGCGCCAAGAAACGATACACGGACCACAAGCAACTCGCCGACTACACGCAGTTTCTCGAAACCGGCTGGAACGAAACCACCCGGGAACTGCTCGAAGCCTTCCGGTTTGAAAAGCAACTGATTGAAAGCTCCATGGACGGCATTGTCGGCTGTGACGAAACACAGACCATTGTGACGTTTAACCGGAGCATGGAAGTTTTGACCGGATACGACAGGGGCGTTGTCATCCGGAAAATGGGTTTGCCCGAACTGTTTTTCGAAAAGGACTTTCGCCGGTTCATGCGCGACATGGGCGCTGACGGCTACGGCGGCAATAACCGGCTGTTTCTCTATGAAACGGTGCTTGCCACGGCATCCGGCCAGAAACTGCCCGTGCAGGCTTCGGCCGCCCCCCTGGACCAGGTACCGGAAAACGCCGGGTTGGTGCTGTTTTTCCGGGACCTGCGGCAGATCCGGCAACTCGAACGCGAGGTCGAAGACCAGGCCAAAATCCTGCACCAGGACAAGATGATGTCGCTGGGGCGGCTGGCGGCCAGCGTGGTCCACGAAATCAACAACCCCCTGGCCGGGATTTTAAACTATATCCGGCTGATGATCAAAATCCTTTCCCGCAAAGACATCGACAGCGCCACAAAAGAGCAGTTCGGCCGGTATCTTGAAATCGTGGAATCCGAAACCGACCGGTGTTCGCGCATCGTATCCAACCTGCTGACCTTTTCGAGAAAGTCCCCGGCCCAGTTTTCGCCGGTGGTCGTCGCCGACCTGATACAGCGCTGCGTGCTGCTGAGCCAGCACAAGCTCCAGCTGTCGAATATCGAACTGCATCACCGGGTCTCCGATGGCCTGCCGGCGGTTTACGGCGACATCAACCAACTCCAGCAATGCCTGATCAACCTGATCTTCAACGCCATTGACGCCATGCCCGAAGGCGGCCGACTCGATATCGAAGCCTTCCATGACACCGCCGCCGCCCAGGTGGTCATCACGGTGGCCGATACCGGCACCGGCATTGCCGAAGCCGACCGGCCCCACATCTTTGAGCCGTTTTACACCACCAAGCGCGAAGGCTACGGCGTCGGCCTGGGGCTTTCCACGGTCTACGGCATCGCGGTCCATCACAACGGCACAGTGGATGTGGATTCCGCGCCGGGCAAGGGGACCACCTTTTCCCTGCGGCTGCCGGTTTAAAAGTTAAATCCGGTTATCCGGTTGGCTCCCGTAAGTGACAAATCATCGAGTTGCTTTTCTAATCTCGCGCAAATCCGCCAAGCGCTGGGAATGGCCTGGAAAGGTTGCGTCTTGGCACGAAAATTGGCTGTTACCGGACTACATTGGATAACCGGAAAAAATGTTCCCCATTTGCCCGCCGACTTGTTTCTGGCTGGCCACGGCCTTTTGTTGCACACTGTTGCATTGCAACAATTTGTTGCGTGCCTGCACCACCGTACGCAATATTCGCTTTTATTATAATTTATTAAATTTATTATTTATTTTTCTATCCTGTTTTTTTGTTGCATGCAACACCTCTGGCACCCCCTCTTAAAATACCAACAAATTCAAAACCTTAAAAACACAACATTTCTGGCATAACCCATGCATGGAATGGAACAAACCATGGCGGTATCCGGCTGGCCGCTGCCAGTTCGACCAACTGCCCCATGGGAAGGAGGGTTTGTGTCTCCTGCGTCCCCTGATACGTCCCCGGATACGTCCGCCAATAAAACCGTTCTCATCGTGGACGACGACAAGGATGTACGCCTTTTCCTCGCCAGTCTCATCACCAGCTGCGGCTATCACTTAATCAGCGCTGACAACCGCAACGACGGTTTCCAAAAGGCCGAATCCGAAAACCCCGACTGCATCATTTTAAACTGCCTGATGTGCGGGGAAGACGGGCTGGCCCTTTACCAGAACATCAAAACCCACGAAAAGCTCAAAAACATTCCGGTGGTATTGCTTTCAGCCATCGACAAGGACATCATGATGCAGCACTGGATGTTTCGGCGCGGCGGATGGGCGGGGGCCATCGCCGAACCCGACGCATTTTGCCCCTCGCCGCCCGAAGCCGGCACCATCGTATCGATAGTCCGGCAGTTAACCGGCGGACCGGCGCCGCCGCAACCCAACGGTGATGTTTCATAAAGAGGCCAATATTATGACCCACATGATTGCCAAACGATCGGCGGCCGATATCCGGATCGGCTTCTACATCTGCCACTGCGGCATCAACATCGCCTACAAGGTGCGGGTCGAAGAAGTCGCCGAGTGGGCCGGCAGACTGGAAAACGTAGTAATATCGAGGGACTACAAGTTCATGTGCTCCGATCCGGGCCAGGAGATAATCGAAACCGACATCGCCGAATACGGTCTAAACCGCGTGGTGGTGGCTTCCTGCTCGCCGCGCATGCACGAAAAAACCTTCCAGGGCGTCTGCCGCCGGGCCGGGGTCAACCCCTACCATTTCCAGATGGCCTCGGTGCGGGAACAGGTGTCCTGGGTAACCGCCGACGAGGACGAGGCCACCCGGAAGGCCAAGACCCTTTCGGCCGCGGCAATTGCCCGGGTCAATTTCCACCGTCCCCTGGAAACCCGGGAAGTCGGCGTCAACCCGGACAGCCTGGTCGTCGGCGGCGGGATTGCCGGCATGCAGGCGGCATTAGACATTGCCAACGGCGGCTACAAGGTCTACCTGGTGGAAAAGGCCACAACCATCGGCGGCCACATGCTCCAGTTCGACAAGACCTTCCCGACCCTGGACTGCGCGGCCTGCATCGGCACGCCCAAAATGGTGGAGGTGGGCCAGCACCCCAACATCGAACTGCTGACCTACAGCGAGGTCGAATCGGTATCCGGCTATATCGGCAACTACACCGTCGATGTGCGCCGGCACCCCCGCTATGTCAAAGAAGACGCCTGTACCGGCTGCGGGGAATGCGAGCGGCACTGTCCGGTGGAGATGTCCAGCGATTGGGATGCGGGGCTCGGCCGCCACAAGGCCATTTACCGGAGCTTTCCCCAGTCGATTCCCATCACCTTCGCCATTGAAAAGCACGAGCGCGGGCCGTGCGTCAATGCCTGCCCGGCCCA
>JBNJEA010000187.1:0-5028 GCA_051745395.1 Thermodesulfobacteriota bacterium
GCACATCCTTGAAATCCGGGGTCTCCGCCGTCTGTTCAAGGACCGAATCCACGCCGGGCAAACGGCGCAGCAGGGCCTGGAGATCGGGGGGCGGGTTTTTTGGTTGGGACATGGTATAAGGTGTCAAAGTAAAAGGTGTAAGGTATAAGGTTCAGGGTATAAGGTTTAAGGTTCAAGGTGTAAGGTATCAGGCCGGTTGATAAGATCCTGATAATTTATATTCAAATCCTTAGGCCCTTATCTTATTACCTGGTTATCCGAAATATTCCAGTTCATGATTTTGTGTGCTGAATCAAGGCATCATGAACTGTCATTACCTAACAAAAAAAGCAACTTGCTACATCCGTCATGCCTGCGAACCTGTCCCGAAAGAGTCCGGGACAGGTTCGCAGGCATGACAGGCGAGGCGATGTTCTTTTTCTGGATGTGTGCGGGCTTTCACGCAGCAAATTTATTTGACTGAAAAGGATTAATAATTGGCGTTTTTGGGATAACTTGACAGTCCAAAGCTCTGTTTAAGTTGTTGATTTTAAAAAGAAACCGCATTGTCTCTCGAAGTCATTCCCGCGAAGGCGGGAATCCAGAATAATCAGTGAGTTATAGATTGCGGCTAAAGCCTTGAACTGAGACCTGCCTTCGCAGGAATGACAGAACTTTGGACTGTCGAGTGGATAACCATATTTCAATGATTCTCTTCAGAGATTTAAACCACTTAACCCTTTAGTCCCTATCATTTTATATCCCGTTGTTTCAACTTAAATTTAAGCAATCGGCCGGTAAATATTGACGGTTCGGCAAAGCGGGATGTATGCTGCCTGCAAGCAGGAATTGTTTTTCTCGCGCCAAGCCGCCAAGCGCACCAAGAAAGGCTTTGAAACTTTGCGCCTTTGCGTCTTGGCGCGGGAATGGAAAAATTAATTGACGACGCATCCAGTAGGATAAGGGAGACGGCCATGCGCAGTGCAAAGGATTATATTGTGTTTCCGCTGGATCTGCCAACGGTGGAGCAGGCCGCCGGCTACGTTCGGCGGCTTGCCGATGATGTGGGGATGTTCAAGGTCGGTCTGGAGTTGTTTGTCCGCGGCGGCGCCCGGATGATCCGGCTCATCCGGGAGGAAAGCGATGCGGGCATATTTCTGGATTTAAAGCTCCACGACATCCCGGAAACCGTCCGGCGGGCCATGGAGCAGATCGCCGGTTGGCAGGTCTCCTATACCACGGTGCATTGCGGGGAAAGCCCGGCCATGCTCGAAGCGGCCGTGGCCGGCAGCCGGGACAGAGTCGGCGTGCTGGGCGTGACCGTACTCACCAGTGTATCGCCTGATGATATCCGGCATGCGGGGTTTCTGGCGGCCTATGCCGACAACCTGTCCGAGCTGGTGATCAAGCGCGCCGACATGGCAAAGGTGGCGGGATGCGCCGGGGTGGTCTGCTCGGGGCACGAGGTGGCCGTGATCCGGGAGCGTTTCGGCAATGACTTTGTGACCATGGTCCCCGGCATCCGGCCTGCCTGGACGCTTTCGGAAAAAGATGATCAGCAGCGGGTGGTCACCCCCGCCCAGGCCGTCGCCCGGGGGGCGGACTACGTCGTCATCGGCCGGCCCATCCGGGATGCAGAGGATCCGTCTGCGGCGGCGGAGATGGTGGCGGCCGAGATTGAGGAAGGGATGGGGTATGAGGTGTAAGGTTGAAGGTGTAAGGTTGAAGGTTTGTGGTGTGAGGTTTGTGGTGTGAGGTTTGAGGTTTGAGGCGGCATTTTCAGCCGGCGAAGTGGCGGTAGATAATCAATGCGGTGATGGCGGCGGCCAAAAGGAGGGTGAATAAGATCTGGTCGGTGTTGAATTGTTTCACGGCAAAAATTACCATGGGTTGGCTGCAAAATGTTTTCTCGCGCCAAGGGGCAAAGACGCAACGTTATCAAAGCCTTTCCTGTGCCTTTCCGGTAATCCTTGGCGTCTTTGCGCCTTGGCGCGAGAAATTTTTTTGTGATTAAGAGGCGGCGTCAAGATCAAACGCCGTGTGCAGCGCCCGGACGGCCAGCTCCGTGTATTTTTCCTCGATCACGCAGGAAATCCGGATTTCCGAGGTGCTGATCATCAGGATGTTGATGTTTTCGGCGGCCAGGGTTTCAAACATTTTCGAGGCCACGCCGGAATGGCTGCGCATGCCCACGCCGATGACCGATACCTTGGCGATGTTGGCATCGCCGAGCACCTCGGCGGCCCCGATGTCTTCGGCCATCTTTTTTTCGATGTCCATGGCCGCGGCAAAATCCCCTTTGGGCACCGTAAAGGTCAAGTCGGTCATGTTGCCGGCCCGGGTGTTTTGGATGATCATGTCCACGCCGATGCCCGCTTTGGCCACGGGGGCGAGGATTTTCGAGGCAATGCCGGGTTGATCGGGAACTTTGCGCAACGTAATCCGGGCTTCGTTTTTGTTGTGGGTCACACCCGAGACCACCACTTTTTCCATATTGGCATCTTCATGGACGACCATGGTACCTTCCTCCTCGTTAAAGGATGATCGGACGTGGATGGGCACGTCGTATTTCTTGGCAAACTCCACGGAGCGGATCTGGAGGACCTTGGCGCCGAGACTGGCCATTTCCAGCATTTCATCATAGGCGATGCGGTCGAGTTTTTTCGCCCTGGAGCAGATGTTGGGATCGGCGGTATAGATGCCGTCCACGTCGGTATAGATTTCGCACCGGTCGGCGCCGATGGCCGCGGCCACGGCCACGGCCGAGGTGTCCGAGCCGCCGCGGCCTAAGGTAGTGATATTGCCGGTCGCATCCGCGCCCTGGAACCCGGCCACAATGACGATCTGCCGCTCGTTTATCAGCGCCTTGATCCGGTCGGCGCCGATGTCTAAAATCCGGGCCTTGGTCGAGGTGCTGTCGGTGAGGATGTCGGCCTGGTATCCGAGGATGGAGCGGGCCTTGTAGCCCATGGCCTGAAGGGTCATGGCCATCAAAGACACCGTGGTCTGCTCGCCGGTGGCCAGCAAAACGTCTAATTCCCGCTTGTCCGGCGTTTCGGTGATACTTTCGGCCATGCCGATCAGCTCGTCGGTAACGCCGCTCATGGCCGAAAGGATCACGACCACGTCGTTTCCCGCTTCATAGGTCCGGGTAATCCGGCCGGCGACATTGCGGATCCGGTCGAGATCGCCCACGGAGGTGCCGCCGTATTTCTGTACGATAAGCGCCATTGCGCCGGTCCTTTGTTTTCCCCTCCCAATTCCTCCCCCGAGTTTCCGGGGGCGGGCCAAAGAAGGGCTTAAGTGGATGACTTGGGATGATATTCGGTTTTTATGCCCTGTACCAGATTTGTATTGTCCGGTCCATAAAAAAATAGGCCAAACCGGCGTTCGGAGGTGCCGCGGGCTTCGATGGCGATGACGATATCCGGGGAAAAGGCTTCCCCGGCGGTCCGCTCGGCCCACTCGATGGCCACAACGCCTTCTCCGCTGACGATTTCTTCAAACCCGATGTCGTCGAGTTCTTCCGGGGCGGACAGCCGGTAGAGATCCACGTGGAAAAGCCGCAGCCGGCCGGGGTATTCGTTGACGATGTTGTAGGTCGGGCTGGTGACGGCGTATTGGGCGGCCACGTCCAGGCCGCTGGCCAGTCCCTTGATCAGGGCGGTTTTGCCGCTGCCCAGGTCGCCGGTCAGGGCGATGGTGACGGGGCGGTCGATGTATCGGCCCAGAGCCCGGCCCAGGGCACGGGTCTGTTCTTCGGATTCGGTCTGGATCGTTAGGCTGTGATCGGGGTGGTGACTGGTGAAAGGCGTCATTTTTTAGATTTATGGGGTTGCTTTTGAAACCAGTTTGTATTTTCGCGCAAAGCCCCAAGGCGCAAAGTCATTCTTGGCGCTCTTGGCGGCTTTGCGCGAGTATGGAAAAAATTTATCCGCATTTTTTATCCGAAATATTTCAGTTCGTGATTTTGTCTGTAGAATCAAGGCATCATAAACCGCCAATATTTACAAAAAAAGCAATTTGCTACGTCTGTCATGCCTGCGAAAGCAGGCATCCATTTTTCCAGGTGGCAAGAAAATCCTGGATGCCTGTCTTCACAGGCATGACGGGCGAGGCGATGTCCTTTTTGATTTATGTTCTGGCTTGCATGACAATTTTATTTGATGAAAGAATAGAAAATTGGAGTTTGTCGGATAACCAAGTGTTTTAAATCTGCGGTGTCAGCCCGGCTGTAATGTCGACAAACTCCCCGGTTATGACAGCTTTGAGGGCATCTGGCAGAAAGGCCATGACATCAGTCGCCAGGTACCCGTGGGGCCCGCGCCGCTCGGCGAGGATGTCGGCGGCCGCACCGTGCAGATATACCGAAAGGGCCGCGGCTTCGGCCGGTGCATAGCCCTGGCAGATCCAGCCGGCGATCATGCCGGTGAGCACGTCGCCCATGCCGCCGGAGGCCATGCCGGGGTTGCCGGTCGGATTGATATCGATGCGGCCGTCCGGGTGCGCAATCACCGTCCGGGCGCCTTTTAAAACCAGGTACACGCCGTAGGTTTCGGCAAATGCCCGGGCGGCCCCGATGCGGTCCTGCTGGATCTTTTTGGCAGACGTGGCCGTCAGGCGCGCCATTTCCCCGGGATGGGGGGTTAAAACGACTTCGGATTTGCTGTTTTTCAAAATTTCCGGATTTTCGGCCAGGTTGTTGATTCCGTCGGCATCCACGACCACCGGCACCGGGCTTTGCCGGACCAGTTTTTCCACCAGTTTCCGGGTCTGCTCGGCGGTCCCCATGCCCGGGCCGAGTGCCAGGCAGTCTTTGCCGGAAAGCAGGTCCAGGATCTCTTCCGCCCCGGCATCCGACAGCACGCCCGCGCCGGTGTCGGCCAGGGGACGGGTCATGGCCTCGGTGACCTGGGGCTCGACCGCGGCGTTGACGGTTTCCGGCACGCCCAGGGTGACCAGGCCGGCGCCGCTTCGCAGGGCCGACATGGCCGTCATGGCCGCCGCGCCCGTGGTGCCGGCCGCCCCGGCGACTGCCATCAGGTGGCC
>JBNJEA010000188.1:0-4961 GCA_051745395.1 Thermodesulfobacteriota bacterium
CCGGCCGGATATCGTATAGCGTTTTCGGGTATAACGGCGGATATGCAAGATACGCAAAAGAGATTGCGCAAGTCTTTGATCATCGGCGTTGTTTTTTTATACCTGCTGCTTTTGACAATGTTTCGCTCCTTTCTGCACCCTTTGACCATCATGGCCGCCATTCCCCTGGCGGTAGCCGGTTCGCTGTGGGGCCTTTTGATATTCGACAAACCCATGTCTATGCCCGGCAACATGGGCATGATCTTTTTGGCGGGCATTATCATCAACAACAGTATACTGCTTCTGGACTTCATCATCGAGACCCGAAAGCAGGGCGTGGAAAAGGTGGAAGCCATCAAGGCCTCGGTTGAACTGCGCGTCCGGCCGATTTTGATGACCACTTTTTCCACCGTGGTCGGTCTTTCCCCGCTGGCCTTTGAAATGGCGGTGGGGTTGGAGCGGCTCAGTCCCCTGGCAATTGTGGCCGGTACCGGGCTGCTGATCGGTACGTTTCTGACCATGATCGTGGTGCCGGTGGTATATTCGAGCCTGGACAGTCTCAAACAGGGACTTGCCAATCTGGCCCGGAAGGCCGGTTCCAGCAGGGTGGGGGTATAGGAAGCCTTACTGAAGACCTATGGAAAATCTTATTATGCCGCCCCTAATTCCCTTATTGTGAAAATCGCCGAGATATCAGTATTTCAATTTAACCGTCAGATTAAGATTCTGCCCCTCGTAGCGGAAGCTGGCGGTAGAAAACGCAGGAGCGCCGAATTCGTCAATGGTCGTATTTGAAAAGCCGTAGCCTTCCGTGGGGACACCTATCCAATTGGTGTCGAGCTTGCCGTCCATGTTCTCATCATGGATAACGGCGATCGCGTATGTTCCCGGCGGGATATCCACAAAGTCGCATTGCGCTTGCATATTCTGAATTTTCTTTAATATAACTACCTTTGCCATACTTTGAAATTTTTTGGGAAAACCCTCTGGTGATTCGAAAATTGCACAAGCTATATTTCCAGTACTGTTTTTTATGTTCGGAATTTTCACGTGAATACCAGGACATGATGATTGGGCGAAAGCGATGGCGGGAAGATTCAAGAAAATCAGAACGGCAAAGAATGCCACCCACCGAATTTCCTTACGGATTCGCATTTTCCGGTCCCGTAGAGTGAAGGTTTGTGAAAGCAGCATGGCGACCTCCATTTTTGCTATAAAAGTAATTTGGCCCTAAGAACCCCTTGTTATAAGGGTAATATACCAGAACCTTTTGTGCAAATTTGCAATCTACAATTCAAATAGGGGGACATCCATGATAAGTAATGTCCCCCTATTTTATCAAGCCGCCGGTTCGCCGCGCCGGCCGCTGCTGATTCTTACCGCGGTTTCGACGGGCAGGACATAGATTTTGCCATCGCCGCGAAGGCCGGTATGGGCGGCTTGTTCGATGGTTGAAACCGCCTGATCAACCAGTTCGTCCCGGCAGGCCAGTTCCAGCCGGATATGGGGCTTGTAATCCAGGGAAATCTCGGATTCGGACCGATCCCGGCCGAACCCCCGGACATCGGAATTGCTGCAGCCCGTCAGTCCCTCGACTTTGTGGAGCGCCAGCATCACGTCATCGATTTTGTTGAGTTTGACGTAGGCAATAATCATTTTCATTTCTTTGCTCCTTAATTCCCGTTTGTTTCGGTTTCAATGCGCGGTGCAAACCACTTATAAAGACTCGGCAGCACCAGCAGGGTCAAAAGGGTGGAAGAGACCAGCCCCCCGATGACCACCACGGCCAGGGGTTTTTGCACCTCGCTGCCCGTGCCGGAAGACAGCAGCAGCGGGATTAAGCCGAGGGACGTGGTCGCGGCCGTCATGAGCACCGGCCGCAGCCGCATGCAGGCCCCCTGAATCGATGCGGTGCTGATCGGGACGCCTTCGCCGACGAGCTGATTGATATAGGTCACCAGCACCATCGCGTTTTCCAGGGCGATGCCGAATAATGCGATAAATCCCACGGATGCGGGCACCGAGAGGTTCTGGCCGCCGATCCAGAGCGCCACCACCCCGCCGACTAAGGCCAGGGGGATGTTGAGCAGGATGAGCAGGGTGCTGGAAAAGGTCTTAAAGCTCATGTAGAGCATCAGGGTGATGAGTGCCAGCGTGACCGGAATCACGATGGCCAGGCGCTGGTTGGCCTGCTGTTGGAGTTCGAACTGCCCGCCCCAGTTGATAAAATAGCCGGCCGGCAGGTCGATGTCGGCTGCAATCCGCTTTTGCGCTTCTTCCACGAAGCTGCCGATATCCCGGTCCACCACGTTGCATTGAACGGCGATATAGCGCTGGTTGTTTTCCCGCCGGATCTGGCGGGGGCCGACCACGGTTTTCACGGTGGCCAGATCGGAAAGCGGCAGGCGAACCCCGTCCGGGGTCTGCACGATAATATTTTTTATGGCCTCGGGGGTGCTTCGGGCGGAGGCTTCATATCGGACGTAGATGTCAAACCGGCGGATGCCTTCGAATACCTGTCCCGCTTCCACGCCGCCGACTGCGGCGCGAATGACATCCT
This sequence comes from Thermodesulfobacteriota bacterium, assembly GCA_051745395.1. GTDB lineage: Bacteria > Desulfobacterota > Desulfobacteria > Desulfobacterales > Desulfosalsimonadaceae > JBNJEA01. Next base: position 2,540 of record JBNJEA010000188.1, read on the forward strand.
GCACATCGGCGATGTTTATGCCATACCGGGCTGCGGCTTCCCGATCCGGGCGGATGATGAGCTGCGGCGCACCGGTCATCTGCTGCACCTGAACGTCGGCCGCGCCGGCAATATTGCGCAGCACGCCGCCGATGGCATCGCCTTTCTCCTTGAGGGTGTCGATGCTGTTGCCGAACAGTTTTACGGCCAGCTCCGCCTTCACGCCGCCGATGAGCTCGTCGACGCTCAATTGGATCGGCTGGGTGATGTTGGTCTGAACACCGGGAAAACCTTTGAGTTTTTCCCGGATTTTGGCCTCGATATCCGGCTGGGTTTTCGCATCCGTCCACTCGGATTCGGGGTGCAACAAAACATTCATGTGGCTGACATTGACCGGCGCCGAATGCGCCCCGACTTCGCCGCGCCCGATGCGGCTGACCACTTCGGATACCTCCGGTATTTCCAGGAAGCGCTTTTCCAGAAGCATCACGTTGCGCTTGCTTTCCGAAATGGATGCCGAGGGCGCAAACGTGAGGTTGACCATGATATCGCCTTCCAGGAGCCGCGGGGTAAATTCCTGGCCGAGACGCGGATAGACGAGCGCCCCGATGATCAGCAGCACCACGGAAAGGCTGACGGCGACCCAGCGGAACCGGACGAAAAATCCGACCATCGGTTTATAGGGTTTGAGCAGCCCCCGGAGCACCAGGGGTTCTTTTGCCGCCGGCTCTGTTTGCCCCGAAGATTTGCCGCCGGGGCGTTTGAGCAGCAGCGCGCTCAGTGCCGGCGTCTGGATAATGCTGTAAATCATCGCACCCAGCATGGCAATGGATACGGTGTAGGCCAGCGGCCGGAAGGTCTTGCCCTCCACTCCTTCCAGGGTAAACAGCGGGAGAAACACGATGATGATGATGGCAATGGCAAACAGGATCGGGCGCCCCACTTCCCGGCAGGCCCGGGCGACCACGTGGGACACGGATTCGTCCGGGTCGGAGCGGCGCAGCATGCGATCGGCGTTTTCCACCATCACGATGGTGCCGTCGACCATCATTCCGATGGCGATGGCCACCCCGCCCAGGGTCATCAGGTTGGCCGACATGCCGGTAATACGCATGACGATAAAGGTAAACAGCACGGAAAAGGGTATGGCCAGGGACACGATCAGGCTGGGCCGGATGCCGCCCATGAACACGAATACCACCACCATCACCAGCCCGATGCCCTGAACCAGGGCGGTGGTGACCGTGTTGACGGAAGCGTCCACAATGGTTTTCTGCTCGTAAAACGGCACGATTTCGACGCCTTCCGGCAGACTGTTCTGGATTTCCGCCACTTTCTCCTGGACCCGCGAAATAACGGTCGAGGAATTGGTGCCGAGGAGCTTGATCACCATGCCCGCCACAATTTCCTCTTCGCCGTTTCGGGTCTGAAGCCCCCGGCGGATGGCCCCGCCGATTTTTATATCGGCCACGTCGGCAAGATAAACCGGACGGCCGTCTGCGCTTTTGACCACAATATTTTCCAGATCGGAGATGTTTTCGGCCAGGCCCTCGGAGCGGATAATGAGCTGCTCGCCGTTTTGTTCCAGAAACTGGGCCCCGACATTACGGTTGTTGTTTTCGATTCTTTCAATGATTTCCCGCAACGACAGGTCGTAGCGCAGCAGGGCATCCGGGTCCACGACTGCCTGGAACTGTTTTTCATGGCCGCCGATGCCGAGGACCTCCGTGACACCGGGGACGGTCTGCAGGTTGAACTTCACGATCCAGTCCTGGAAGGTTCTCAGTTCGGTCGGGGAATACTTCCCGGTGGTATCTTTCAGATAATAATAAAGAATCTGCCCCTGGCCGGTGGCAATGGGGCCCATCTTCGGATCACCGAAGCCTTCGGGGATTTGCTCCCGGGCCTCTCCGAGCTTTTCGCCCACCACCTGCCGGGCGAAATAAATGTCGGTGCCGTCTTCGAAATAGATATTGACCACCGACAGCCCGAAATTCGAAACGGACCGGATTTCCCGCACCTTGGGCAAGCCGGTCATCTTGGCCTCGATGGGATAGGTGACGTATTTTTCGACCTCTTCGGGGGCAAGCCCCTCGGTGACCGTAAAGACCTGGACGAGGGCAGGCGATACATCCGGAAAGGCATCCACCGGCAGGCCCCGGTAGGCGTAAACGCCGAAGCCGAAAACCAGCACGATGGAAAGCACCACCAGCAGCTTGTTGGCCAGTGCGGTATGGATAATATTTCTGATCATATTTGCCTCTCTGTTATCTTTGACAGCTTAGTGACTATGTCCGCCGATGGATTCTTTTTTCAGCTCTGACTTGAGCATAAACGTATGGGCCACGGCAATTTCGGTATTCGGTGCGATCCCGGCAGCAATTTCCGCGTGCGTGGTGTTGCGCTTTCCGATCTCGACATGGGCGGGGGTAAACCCGTGGTC
>JBNJEA010000189.1:0-4907 GCA_051745395.1 Thermodesulfobacteriota bacterium
CGGATTGTTTTCAAAAAAGGCTGCTGTATCTGCATCCGTGGGCTCTTCAATTTGCCGGAAATCCGTTCCGTTGACTTCCCATTGGTCCACGGAAAAATCCACGGCCTCGATATAGGAACAGCCGGCAATCAATGCGTTGGTCATGGCCTTTAAGAGCTTGATATCGACATCATCGAGATAGACGGTGTCGAAACCGGTTAGCGAGATGTTGATATTGGCGCCTTCGGCTTTTTCAAGATGGCCTTTTACACCGCTTAAGCGGTCATTGATTTCCGCGATCGTGTTCAGGACTTGCTGGTCGTAATTGTCCATACTCAGCAGTGCTTTTTCGATGGCGTCTGCCTCTGCATCGAAATCCGTTCCAAAGTCGATGTTTAGTTGATCCTTGAAAAAGGCGGCGGCATCGCTTTCATAAATGGCCGTGAGTTCGCCGAGGGCTGCAAAAAGATGGGCTTCGGCACTTTCCTGGGTCAGCGGGAAAAGATTGTTAAAAGTAGTAAAATTTGCTTTGGTCGGCTCTCTCAGAAAATCGGTCAATGCCGTTTTCAGGTCGGCAAGATCGCCGGTTGGCTCCATGCCATTTTCGGCGATGGTTTGAATTCTTTCTTTTATGGTTCCGGCCGCATCGTCTAAGCCGGCTTTGTTTTGGTCACTGGCGGTAAATGCTTCTATGGCATCCTGTAACTGTTGACCATTTGTATCGAGTTTGTTGTCATCCAGATCCTTTTCCAGCTCGTTGAGCACCTGCTCTATATCCTGGGTCTGGGCCATTTGGGACAAGGCCGCCAGGATCATGGTGTAGGTTTTTTCCGTTTCTTTGGCCGTATCGCCGGCATTTGCCTGGGTGGGATCAAAGGGCCGGTCGGAAAGGATATCCCCGCCTTCGCCTTCGTCTCCCAGCATCTGGGAAAGCATTTCATTGGATGCGCGGATGGTGTTGGCATCCAGTGCGGTGCCGGCTTTGCGCACGGCCAGTTCGGTTAACGGCGTGATGCAGCCGGTAATCCGGTCACTGGCAACTTCCGGGATGGCGGCCCGCAGGGTTGCTTCTAAATTGGTCTCATTGCCGGTGGCTTCATCAATATATGTTCCGCCGTTGGCCTCAATGTAAAGGGGGCCGTCGTAGCCGTCCAACTCGAGATCGATTTCGTATTGGCCGGTGTCATCCGTGGTGCCCTCACCGATCCGTTTGTCTTTTTTTCCGTTTGCAACGGTAAAAACCTGAACCTCTGCCCCTGCGGTTGGCCCTTTTGAAAGCGTGCCGTCAAGTGTGGAGGTGGAAACCGTTCCGCCGTCGTCGCTTGAGCCTCCGCCACCGCCGGAGTCGTTGCACCCCCATAACGGCAGAAGCAAAAGACCGGCCAGCAGAAGGACAAGACTGAATTGGATGCTTTTTTGCATAAAACCCTCCCTTTTTATTAATTGTTGCATTGATTGGATAAAACTCTGGTGCGCCGTTTTCCGTTTTTTACTGTGAATCCCATGTTACTGGAAATAAAATTGCGTTCCGTATTTACAGAAAACAAGTAATGACAGTGCTGTTTGGTTTGGACGTAATGGGTTAGTGGCTCGGGGTAAGTTTTTTGGCGTAAGAAGCGTTGTCACTGTAAAATGTCCAATAGAGAAAAAAACGACGGCTTGACCCATAAAAACACAACTACAAAATCAAGCATTACCAAAATTTATAGGTTACCGGAAGGAAGTTGTCAAGTCGATAAAGTTTCAATCAGAAGCGCCATGTAAAACCGGGCATGGCTGATGGGGGCGGCCATGTTGGCCCGGTGGTTGGCCAGGATGCCGTTGGGGTTGCCCTCGGTGACACAAAGCCAGGGATCGAGTTTTGCTGCATGATGGCAGGCTTCAATGGCATGATGCAAAACGTCGGTGCCGCCCCGGACTTCCAGCGTGCGATGGAAATCGGTTTCCACCGCCTGCAGGATGCGGTGCATGGCCTTGGCCACGCCTTTGCTGTAATAAAAATAATTGTCCGCATGAAACGTGCTGACCGGCTCACCGTCTTTTTCTTTTCGTTTGACGAGGTTGTCGTCGCAGCTGCCGAGTAACTCGGCCAGGGAATGGAGGAGGGGGATTAAGTTGTCGGTCCGGGTGTAGAAACCGGCTTTGTCGTTTTGCAGATTCTGTTTGTATTTTTTCAGCAGGGAGATGGCTTCGCGGTATTTGTTTTCCGGTGCCGGAAACCAGTAATTGTCTGCATTGACCATTAACCAGTTCATGGCCTGTTCAAGATCCGGGTTCAGCGATTCGGCCATGCCGCGCCGGGCGATGCGTTCGTTCAGTGCAACGGTGGTGCGGCGCGTGACTTCGAGCACCCCCAGTTGCATTTCATCGACGTTGTCGGTGATGTTGATAATGTCGTTGGGCCGCCAGCCCCAGAATCGTTGTTTGAGTTCATATTCGAGGGGGGCGATCAGGGCCTCGACAAATGCGACGCCCTGCTGCTGTTTTGCCGCCCCGCCGTCTTTGCCCCCGGTTGCGGTTTTTTCGTGGGTGTCGGCGGACGCGGCCTTGTCTGCTTTTTGATCGGTTTCGGCAGGCGCGTCGGCCGGTGCGGTTTTTTCATGGGTGGCATCAGTCGATTGCGTTTCCGGGCGTTTTTGATCGCTTGTTTTGTAGGAAGGGGCAGTTTCAGGGGGGCTGGCGGGCATTAGTCGTTTTGCCACATACCCGGCGGTCCAGAGGAAAACGATGGTGATCAATATGGTGGCAATGATGCGGCCCCAGACAAATTTGCGGTATTCCTTATCGGTTGATTCCGTTTTTGCTTGGTGCTCAATTTTTTCAACCATAATCACGCCCCTTTTACGGAATGGCAATACCGGAAAGAAGTGTTTTTACAATATGTCCTAAATTTAAGAATATATCATAATGGAAGGGCCCACACAAAAACAAGTTCATCTTTTTTACATCGATCCGTCCACTCCACCGGTGGCCCGAAAGTTTTTGGATTACGCATTTGTTTTTTTTCTAAGTTTCCGAACGTCGCCCACCCGGATGGTAAAATTTTCGCCGTCTAAGTATTCAAGCAAAGGGATGGTATATTTTCTCGAGGTTTGGGTCAGCTCCTTGAATTGTGCCGTGCTGAGGTCCTCTGTTTCGCGGAAAAACGCAATCAGGCGACGTTTCAGGTCGGCAACGGCATCGGCGTGAAAAAAAAGATCCTCTTTGGCCTTTACCAGCTGGCCTTCGTTTACAAGGTGCATCAACACATTCCGGGTTTGCCTGTCATCGGTGTTTAATATCCGGCACAGGTCCTTGATGGTTGGCGGCTGCAGGCCGTACTTTTTATAAGTCGCCAGAATGCTTTCCTTCAGATCGGTCTCATCGGTCTGGAGGGTGACTTCATGACCGGCCATCCGAATGCTGTCTTCGGTCTGCTCAATTGTGCCGGCTTTGATCATCATGTTGATGAAATGGTTAAACAGGCGGGGCGTTTCAATTCGCGGGAACTTGGAGCGCAGTTCGCCCTTGGGCATCCCGGCCTTCAATGGGTTGTTTTGATGGTATCGGGTCAAAATGTCTTCGACGGCGGATTGAAATTTGTCGAAAGTCCGCCGGTGAATATAGCGCCGCTCGGTTCGGTCGGTCTGGATGATGATCCGGTTGGACAGCATTTTCTGAAGGGCCGCGTTTAATGCCTTGTCCGAAAGATTGGCCAGCACCTTGAGATTGGCAAAGGAGAGCTCGTTGTATTCGGCGTATTCGATATGCAGGGAAAGCAGTGTTTCCGGGTCCGGGTTTTTCAGTTGTTCCAGCCGTTCTATGGTTTCCGGGCGGAATCGTTTGTGTTTGGGCGGCACCGGGTTGAGAATAGCGCCGCCGCCGAGCGTGCGCACCGGGGAATAGCTGCGGATGACGTATCGATCATCACGCATGCAGGCCACCGGCGTTTCCAGGCGAATCTGGACAATGGCAGAATCACCGGGCTCCAACGCTTCCCGGTCGATCAGGACGATATGGCACGGCAACTGGCTCGTCCCGATGTGGCACCGGACCCGTTCCCGGTTTTTGATGGGCCGCTCGTTGCTTTCCAGAAGGTGCAGCTCGACATCGAGCATGTAGGAATTGATCAGGGTGTCCGGCCGGGCCAGCACATCGCCGCGGTTAACCGTCTGCCTGTCGATGCCCTGGAAATTAATCGCCGTGCGCAGCCCGGCTTCGGATTCAGAAACGTTTTGGTCATGGACCTGCAGCCCGCGGACTTTCGAGGTGATTTTCGAGGGATAGACCATGATCTGTTCCCCGGTGGCAATCGAGCCCGAAATCAGGGTGCCGGTGATCACCGTACCGAATCCCTTCATGGAAAACACCCGGTCGATCGGCAGGCGAAACAAGCCGGATGCCGGCCGTTCGGGCAGGGCGCTGCAATATTGGTCCAAGGTGTTAATCATTTCTTCAAGGCCCTGGCCGGTCATGGCGGAAGCCGGAATAACGGGCGAATTTTCAAGAAATGTTGCTTCGATGAAATCGTGGACGTCTTCCATGACCAGCTCGAGCCATTCCTCGTCCACCAGGTCGACTTTGGTCAAAACAACAAACCCGTAATGGATCCCCAGAAGCGAACAGATTTCCATGTGTTCCCGGGTCTGGGGCATCACGCCCTCGTCTGCGGCAATGATCATGACCACGACATCAATGCCGGTGGCGCCGGCCACCATGTTTTTGACGAATTTTTCGTGGCCGGGCACGTCTACGACGCCGATATGCAGGCCGCTGGGCAAATCAATGGAGGCAAAGCCGAGTTCGATGGTGATACCGCGCCGTTTTTCCTCCTTCAAGCGATCGGTGTCCTGGCCGGAGATGGCTTTGATCAGACTGGTTTTGCCGTGATCGATATGGCCGGCGGTACCGAGTATAATCTGCTTCAACGTTGCTTTCGATCCTTATTC
>JBNJEA010000058.1:0-17885 GCA_051745395.1 Thermodesulfobacteriota bacterium
TATACTATTTAATTTCTATGCTTTCTTTTTTGGTGAAGCATGAAACTTCAAAACACAGATAATATAGAAACCATTTTACGAAAGCACCGGCACGAGCTTTTAAAAGAGGTAGAAACGATATGAAGCGCGACTATCGAGACTACCTCGAAGACATACTGAATTGAAAGAGGCCCCCGATGGACAGCCGGCTTTGTGCAGTGGGACCGCGGCAGCGAAACGGACAGGCATACGGGATTTATTCCATCTGCTCCTCTCATCCGACTGTGCTGGAAACGGCCATGGACCAGGCCGCAGCCGACGGCAGCGATCTGCTCATTGAAGCCACCTGCAACCAGGCCAACCAGTTCGGCGGCTATTCGGGCAGAACACCGGCGGACTTTGTCCATTATATCCATGAACTGGCAAAAAGCCGGGGATTGCCATTAAACCAACTCGTTATCGGCGGCGATCACCTCGGCCCCTATGTGTGGCGCAATGAAGCCGCGGATTCGGCCATGGCAAAAGCCCGGCAACTGGTTGCCGACTGCGTGGCCGCCGGCTATACCAAGATCCATTTGGATGCCGGCATGCCCCTGGGCGATGACCCCGGCGATCACCTGCCCATGGACATATCGGCCCAACGCACCGCGGATCTTTGCCGAGTGGCCGAAGCCGCCCGGTCGGATGCCGGCAAGGCCGGGGGCGAGCCCGTCTACGTGGTCGGCGCCGAGGCCCCCACACCCGGCGGATCCCTGGAATCGGCCGATCATGTGCCGGTGACCTCACCGGAAGAAGTGGCCGACTTTTTAGACATCTGCCGGCGGCAATTCTTACAAGCCGGATTAGACGACGCCTGGCAGCGGGTGGCCGCCGTGGTCGTCCAGCCCGGCGTCGATTTCGGCGACACCACCTTCGCCCCCTATGATGCAGACCGGGCCGCCGCACTTTCCCGGTATCACGGGCGGCTGCCCCACATGATGACCTATGAAATCCACGGCACGGACTACCAAACCCCGTCGGGGCTCTCCCGAATGGTCAACGACCACTTCCCCCTGCTGAAAACGGGGCCCGTGCTGACCTTTGCCTTCCGCGAAGCCGTCTTTGGACTGGCCCACATTGAATCGCAATGGCTGGGTGCGGCAAAGGGGGTGGTGTTGTCCGATATCTGCCGGATCATCGATGAACAGATGCAGGCCGCCCCGGAATTCTGGCAGTCGCACTATACCGGCGAAGAAGCCGAAATCCGGTGGCGCCGGGCATACGGCTTTCTCGACCGGATCCGGTACTACTGGGCGAAACCGGCCATAGCGGCCGCCCTTTCGCGGCTGCTGGAAAATGTAAACCGCCCCATCCCCCTGCCGCTGATCAGCCAGTACCTTCCCCGGGCTTACCCGGCCGTTGTGGAAAAGCAGATCCCGCCCTATCCCGAGGCCCTGATCCGGCATTGCGTCCGGTTATCGCTTCTGCCCTATGCCCGGGCCTGCCGCATGACCGATGATTGAAAAAAGATTGCAGGCCGCAGAATACCGTTGACAAAAAAAATAATTTACTTAAACGTTAACTGGCGTTATAAATAGTGGTTCATTTTCAGTCATTGACCGATTGAAATTTTACCAATCGTTACTACTTTGTGGCAGAAATGCGGGCGTACCGAAAAACGGATATCTTCCAAACGGTCATGCCCGCCTGAAACTGTTTACCCCTACAATAGACCAGTGTTTACATGATGCGAGATGACATGATTGAAATCAGGTGGCACGGCCGCGGCGGTCAGGGGGCGATTACAGCCGCCAAAATTGTCGCCAACGCGGCGTTTCGTTCCGGCTACAGCGGCGTGGTCATGGCCCCGACCTTCGGTACCGAACGCCGGGGGGCGCCCGTTTTGACATCCCTGAAGTTCGCCAGAGACAAAATCTATGACCTTTCCCCCATCACCGAGCCCGACATCGTCATTGTGCTCGACCACCTCCTCGTTCAGGAAGTCGACGTAGCGGCCGGTTTAAAGCCCGGCGGGCTCGTGATTATCAACTCCCCCCGCCCGCCGGAAACCTTTGACTTTCCCGGCATGCGGGTGGCCACCGCCGATGTCACCTCCATCGCCCGGCAGGCCGGGCTGCCCTACGGCATTGTCAACACCGCCATCATCGGCGCGTTCGGCAAAGCCGCCGGGCTTATCGGCATCGATACCCTGGCCGAGGCCATCGAAACCGAATTCGCCGGAAAACACCCGGAAAAAAATGCCGGGGCCGCCAAAGCCACCTATGAAAATACCCTTGTTGGAGGCCTGTAATATGGATAAGGACAAGTACGCCTGCAAAAAATCCCACAGCGATCCCGGGCCCGGAGATGCGGGCCGAACCGGGTCCTGGCGGGTGCGGCGACCGGTCATTGACCTGAAAAAATGCATCCCCGCCAAAAAAAACAAGCCGGCCTGTTTCAGTTGCTGGCTGTATTGCCCGGACGGGGTGATTACCAAGACCGTGCCGCCGACCATCGACTATGAATACTGCAAGGGCTGTGAAATCTGCGCGCAGGAATGCCCGGTCGGGGCGATTACCATGATCGAGGAAACATCGTTAATCATGGAGGAGGAAGACTAATCCCATGCATATCATCGAATCCGGCAACGTGGCCGCCGCCAACGGGGTCAAACTGGCGGGCGTCGAGGTCGTGGCCGCCTATCCCATCACCCCGCAGACCCCGCTGACGGAAAAATTATCCGAATTCGTGGATGCCGGTGAAATGGAGGCCGAATACATTCCAGTGGAAAGCGAGCACAGCGCCCTGTCCGTATGCATTGCGGCTTCGAGCGCCGGCTCCCGGGCATTTACCGCCACCAGCGCCAACGGTCTTTTGTACATGAACGAACAGCTCCACTGGGCGGCCGGCGCCCGGCTGCCGATCGTCATGTGCGTGGTCAACCGGGGCATCGGCGCGCCCTGGACGGTGTGGAACGACCACCAGGACGCCATTTCCCAGCGCGACAGCGGGTGGATCCAGCTCTATGCCTGTGATCACCAACAGATCATCGATACGGTCCTAAAGGCCTTTGCCCTGGCCGAGCGGGTCAGCACGCCGGTAATGGTTTGCTACGACGGCTATATCCTGTCGCATACCTACATGCCGTTCGAACTGCCGGACCAACAGGCGGTGGCAAAATTTCTGCCGCCGTTTCAACCCGAATACAAGCTCGACCCGAAACACCCGGCCAACTTGAATACCGTGACCCTGCCGGATGTGCGTGCAAACGTGCGCGGCGAAATGGCACCGGGCTACATGGAAATCCGCCACAACCTGCACACCGACATGCGCCGGTCCATCGATGAAATCGCTGATATCGAAACCCGGTTTTTTGAAACTTTCGACCGCGGCGGCACGCCCTTTATCGAGCCCTACCGGTGCAGTGATGCCGATTTCGTGGCCGTCTGCATGGGCTCGCTGTCCTATCAATTCAGAGACGTGGTCGACGCGCTCCGCGCGGAAGGCTTCGCCGTCGGTTCGGCCGGCCTGCGGCTGTATCGCCCCTTTCCGGATGATGCCATCGTGGAGGCGTTTTCCCACAAAAAGGGCTTGATCGTTTTTGAAAAAGCCGTGAGCTACGGCTATCAGGGCCCGCTGTTTGCCGATATCAAATCGGCGCTTTATACAGCCGAGGACCGGCCGTTTGTCCACAACTACATCCTGGGCCTGGGCGGACGCGAAATCAAAACCGGCGATCTGGCCGAGGCTTTGCGCCGCTCCTGTTCGGCCTCGTCGGAAACGGCAGCGGCGCCGGAATGGATCGGCCTTAAACTATAAAAATGATTTCATTATCAGGTATGGATTATGACTGACAAAGCCACCATATTGAATTTACCCGAAGAAGAACTCGTGCATCCGGGCAACCGGGCGTGCGCCGGCTGCGGCCTGAGCCTGATCTACCGCATCGGTTTAAAGGCCCTGGGCCGCGACACCATCCTGGTGGTGCCGCCGAGCTGCCTGACCGTTTTGCAGGGGCTTTACCCCATCGCCGCCACCCAGTTGCCGTGCCTAAACGTCACCTTTGCCTCCACGGCAGCCGCCGCAACCGGTGTCCTCGGCGCCCTGCGGGCCCAGAAGCGGCAAAACACGACGGTCGCGGCCTGGGCCGGTGACGGCGGCACCAGCGACATCGGCATCCAGGCATTGTCCGGCGCCTGCGAGCGGGGCGAGGATTTCATTTTTCTCTGCTACGACAACGAGGCCTACATGAACACCGGGGTGCAGCGTTCGGGCACGACCCCGCAGCACGTGCTGACCACGACAACACCCATTTCCGGAAAGCACCAGAAGAAAAAGGACATGCCGGCGATTATGGCCGCCCACGGGATCGGTTACGTGGCCACCGCATCGGCGGCCTACCCGCTGGACCTTTATGACAAGATCTGCAAAGCCAAAACCATGTCCGGCCCCCGCTACATTCATATCCACACCCCGTGTCCGGCCGGCTGGGGATTTTCCGCCCGCCACACCATCGAAATCGGCCGCATGGCCGTGGAAACCGGGCTGATGGATCTCTATGAAATTGAAAACGGACACTTCCGGCTTACCGGTCAATCCCGTAAAATGCTGGGCAAAACCCGCAAACCGGTGATGGAGTACTTTACCACGCAGACCCGGTTCAAGGGCTTAAACGAGGAAAAAGTGGCCGAAATCGAAGCGGAAGTCGATGCCAAATGGGCGGATTATGAAAAAATGGCAGAGAAGGCGGCGGTGTGTTGATTTTTTGATTTGCGTTTCACAGATCGGCATTTTTGCAGAAAGTAAATCCTGTGGCGCCTTGGCTGACTGGCGGCGCGAAAAAGGGGCTTCCTTGGAAGTAATCCTCTCCCGGGTCTCACCCGGGAGACCGAACCTATAAATAACTCTGGAAGAGCAGGCACTGAGGCACTAAGACACTGAGTTTTTTAAACCTTATACCTTAAACCATAGACCTTGAACCTCGAGTTACTTAGAAGTAATCCCCTCCCGGGTCTCACCCGGGAGACCGAACCTATAAGTAACTTCTTCTGTCTGTATAGCGGGACGAATGCACTGGCGTTTTTTACCTTACACCTTACACCTTACACCTCAGACCTTACACCTGAAGTTACTTAGTCGCTCTTGGGACGACAAAGTAAAAAGTTCAAGATCCCGAGCATCGGGGACGCAGATATTGGGCTTTTTACGAAGCCGTCACCCTTCGTAGACAACAGCCAGGATGGTAGCTTTTTCCTTTTTCGCAGACAGCAGGTGGGGGGTGGTGGACAGGTAGTAAACACTGTCGCCGGGTTCGAGTTCAAACTCCTCCTGGTCAATTTGGACGATCACCGGGTTTTCGAGCACAAAGATAAACTCCTCGCCTTCATGCACCGACATTTCCTGGTCCGGGTTTTCCTCCAGGTTTACAATCAGGGCTTCCATGTGCCGGCCCTGGACCTCGGGGGCCAGACTCTGATAGGTATAAAGCCGCTGCCCCTGGCGGGAAGTGGAGCGGGACACGAGTTTGCGCTCATTTTTCCGGGTAATCGAATACAGGCGGTTGCCAACGCCGGAGACCAGACGGTAGAAGGCACTGTCGAGCGCTTTGGACAATTTCACCAGGGTCCCGAGCTGGGGCTGGATTTCATTTTTTTCGATCCTGGTTAAAAAATCGACATCAAATCCCGTCATCTTGGCCATTTCATCAAAGGAAATCCCCTTTTCCTCCCGGATCGTCCGAATCCGGTCGCCAATGGCGGCAATGCTGATTTCCTGATCGGAAGCCCCGGAAATGTCTCCGGTTAAAACCTCGTACCGGTCGCCCTCTGTGCTCATGACCTCTCCTTCCTAACACTTGAAAATTTATAATAGCCTACCAGATTGACCGCTTTCGGTCAAACCCTCCCGCACTTGCCTTTTTTCCTCTGTTGTAATGGTCTTGCCCGATAACATCAAGAAAATTTCACCTTAACGTTAAGAATATTAAAACAACCGGCTTTCTGCCGCCTCCGGGGCACCCACTTGTAACGGCCTTGTTTTTATGATAAAATTTTTAAATAAATTCAGATCAATGTCTGTAGGGCACAAACAAAAACCGATTCATGCAAGGCAAGGATATCATCATGACGGATATGCAATACGGCATATGGCTGGGCGAACAAACGGGCCATCGCACGGTCGAGAACCTGAAACGACACGGTTTTGACGCCCATTTTTCCACAAATGTCGAAGAGGCCAAAGACCTTGTTCTGACACTGGCCCGGAAATATGAAACCATCGGGTTCGGCGGCTCTTCCACCACCCGGGCCCTTAATCTGCCCGAACAGCTCAAAGCGCAGGGAAAAACCATCTATGACCACTGGAACCCGCCGCCGGAATCCTCGGACCTCGAACTGCGTTTAAAACAGGGGCGCTGCGACTGTTTTATTGCCGGCGCCAACGCGATTTCGGTTACCGGGGAAATCGTCAATGTCGACGGGGTCGGCAACCGCACCAATGCCATGACCTTCGGCTGCCCGCACGTAATTCTCGTGGCCGGCGTCAATAAACTGGCCCGGGACCTGCAGGGCGCACTCGATCGCATCCGAGACGTGGCCGGCCCCATGCGGGCGAAAAGTTTAAACATGGCCACCCCCTGTGCGGAAACCGGCTTTTGCACCGATTGCAATTCCCCCCAGCGGATCTGCCGGATTACCGCCATTTTACACCGCAAGCCCATGATGACCGATGTCACCGTGATCCTGGTCAATGAACGGCTGGGGTTTTAACGAAACCCCGGGCTTGCGGTATGGGGGCACAACAGAAAGCGTTGGTCCGTTTGGTTATTACCTTTAATTCTATGGACTTGCCCCGGCACCGGCCAGACCTTGTACGCCCGCCTACGAGATCGGATAAATAACATTAAAAATCAGAATGTTAACCTCGCTTCGACCTTACAACAAACCCCACTGAATGCTTGACATTTAAACTGTTTGGCTTTTATTCTACAGTTGGAAAAGTTATTTTAATTTTTACCCGAATGAAGAGGTGATTATGATTTTTTCGAAACTGAAATCGTTATTTTGGTGCTGTCTTGTACTCGGTGTTGTTTTGGCGGGTCCGGCATACGCCGATTTCGCTCAATCTGACCTGGAAGGCAATTGGGATGGCTACGCCCTTTATACCGAAGGCTGGCATGGTTGGGAATGTCTTGATACGACCATAGACGCCTCGGGAAGCGGCCAGTATAAGGCCCTGCGGCCGAGCGGAGATACCATTGACGGAGAGATAGCCGGCTTAGATCTTTCGGAAGAAGGCATTATCACCACAACGCAAAGGCCCTCCCTGCACGGTGTCCTAAGCCCGGACAAAAATATCTTTGCCTATACCGGGACTTATGATGGCGAGGAAAACGATGCTTACGCGTTAAACATTCATGTAAAAACAGGCGGCAGTTTTTCTCAACCCGATCTGGAAGGCACGTGGTATGGTCATTCAATCACTTCCGGAAACCATGCGGGTTGGGAACATTCTACCCTGAAAATCAATGAAAACGGAGACGCCACGTATTCTGCGGTGAATTCCGGCGGAGGGGATTACGAGGACACTGCAACGCTTATAATCGACGAGGACGGCAGTGTTACCCGGCCAGGCAACGATAGCTTCCACGGCACCATGGCCCTGGACAAAAATATTTTCGTGGCCACGGAAACCGCAGGTGAAAATGAATACATTCTCCACATCTTTGTCAAGGGCGGCGCTTCATTTGACGACTTTGACTGGACCGGCACCCAGTGGCGGGGCCGCAGCCTATTTACCGGGGATTGGCAGGCATGGGAGTCCGACATGCACACCTGCAGCGACGCGGAAGGCAACGGATTCGGCGCCTATCACGACCCGTATCCTTATCCGGCCGATTCATACATAATAGAACCGGATGATTTATCAGGCGAGGGCATATTAACCTCGCCGAGTACGGACGGCCACGGGGTGGTGGACCAGGACAGAAACATCATGATCTACACGGACAGCTATCCGGTGGGCGATACCGGCGAAAGAAGTTATCAATTGGCATTTTACGCCCGGGCCGAAGACCCGGAACAGCAGGCGGATACGGAATCCGAATCTGAAGGCCTGACCGAAGCCGATCTTTCCGGCGACTATAACTGGCTCTGGTTCGGCCCCGGCGAATATGCCATGGAAATCGATACAACGACCATGAACCTTGACGGTGCGGGAAACTGGAACATGGAACTGCCGGATGACGACTCGTATAGCGGGACATACGCCATTGATGACCAGGGCCGGCTGACCATAGAAATAACCAGCCCTGAATCCGAGGCGGGAAAAATCACCCAAAACGGTGCAGTCGGTCCGGAGGGGAACCTCATCGCTGTCCCCGAAATCACCGAAGAGCCGGGGATGTGTCTTCTCATAAAACAGGCGGAAAATCCGGTAAACCTGGCAAATCAACGGTATAACTTTATCGATTTTTCAGATGTCACCACAGACAGCCTGGAAATGGGGGCCGGATACATCGTTTTCGGAAAATCCCATTTCACCTACCACGAGCAATATAATGCCTCCCAGGGCGACGCTGCGGATGATACGAACGGCCCCTTTGCGTATAGCATAAACGAAGATGGCAGCATTGATGTGCCGGAACAAGACGGCACCGGCTATATCAGCCCGGATGGAAACTTTATTCTTTTTACCAGTCCGGCCAACGGTGAAATTCTGTTTCTCACCAAGTCCGGCATCGTCGATGAAAGCGAAATATTCGGGCGATACCATCTCGCCGGCATGAATTATGATTTCAGTTCTTCCGAGAGCGCCCCCGACATCGAAGCCGGCATTTTTAATTTTGATGGAAACGGCAACTGGAAGCAGGCAACCGCCGATGAAAGCGGCACATACGGCACTGAAACATACGGCCGGCTCCTGCTCGGTGGAGAAGCCACTTATGGGGCAATCAGTCCCGATGGCAATCTTGTGATGAAACCGGAAACGGACGGAAATGAAATCGGTGTCTCGTTTCTGGTTAAAGCACCCAAGACAAGCGACTATTCATCGGTTGCCAACGTAACGTCGTCGGAAAACGCCACTATCGATAAAGAAAAAACGAAGACATCGGCCTTCACCAGGGAGGAAATCCAGGAAACCTACGGCATTTCCGACTTTGAACCGGCAGCCGATGCCTGCAGCATCACGGCCGATGTAGCCGGCGATGAACCCAAAGCGGAATTTTCTTATGAAGTAAAGAATTTGTCCGGAACCGCATCAGACTATCAGCTTGTCAAGTTGAAAAATTCGGAAGAAGAAAGCCTGAAGTTCAGCTATGCGTCCGAAGGCGCCCAGGCAAACGGACAATGGTGGCTAACCGATGCCGATGGCAATTACGTAAGCACTGCGGCTTCGTTAGACGATACCAAGACCTACACCGTCAATTTTGTGGTGGAAGACAATTCAAAATTTGACCTGAACACCACTGCCGGCACCATAAAGGACCCCACGGTGCTCGGCACGGATTCCGAAACCACATCGGATGACAGCGACGGCACAACCGATGACAGCGTCAGCGACGACGACAGCGATAGCGGATGTTTTATCAAGACCCTGACACGATAAAACCGACCGGTATCTAAATACCCTAACAGGGCGGGACGACATAAATTGCCGTCCCGCCCTTTTTTTGCCCGGTTCGCTGCAGGAACTTTTGATGGTCCCGCAAAAAACCGAATCACACAGACAACAGATCCATCAGCTCCGCCCGGGAAAAGGACTTGAGCACGCCCGGGTCGTCTTCTTCGATCACGTCGGCCATGAGTTTTTTCTTGTTTTCGATGATGGCCGAAATCTTTTCCTCCAGGGTGCCCTCGGTGACCAGTTTGAACACCTGAACCCCGCGGGTCTGGCCGATCCGGTGGACCCGGTCGGTGGCCTGGTCTTCTTTTGCGGCGTTCCACCAGCGGTCGTAGTGGATCACCACCGAACCGCCGGTTAAATCGATGCCGGAGCCGCCCGCCTTGAGACTTCCCACAAAGACACGGCAATCCGGATCGTCATTGAACCGATCGATTTGCTCGCCCCGGTTGCGACTCTGCCCGGTGATGCTGGCCACGCCCACCCCCTTTTCTTTCATGGCCTGCACGATCATTTCCACCATGGCGGCAAACTGGGTAAACACCACTACTTTCTGATCGTTTTCCAAACAGGTATCGAGCAGTTGCTCAAACAACTGCCATTTTCCGGAATCCGCCGCCCCGACGGATTTCAGCCCGGCGTCCCGGGAAACCGAGGCCGGGTGGTTACAAATCTGTTTGAGCAGGGTCAGCAGGGCGAAAATATGAATGTAGGGGATGTCTTCATCCGGGCTTTCGAGGGTTTTGAGCACGTTTTTGCCGCGACTGTCCACGGCTTCCCGGTAGAGCCGGACCTGGGCCTCGGTGAGCTGACAGTACCGGATGTCTTCAATCTTTTCCGGCAGCTCCGTCAAAACGGCCGCCTTGGTGCGCCGCATGGCAAAGGGCCGGACCAGGCGGCGCAGCTCGGCCCGGCGGTTTTTGTCCCCGGATTCGTAGCGAAATGAAAACGCGTCGTCATCGCCCATGTAGCCGGGCAGCACCAGGTCCATTAACGCCTTTAGTTCGCCCAGCCGGTTTTCGATGGGCGTGCCGGTTACGGCGACTTTCATGCCGGCCGGCAAGGCTTTGGCCGCCTCGTAGGATTTGGTGGCCGGGTTTTTGATGGAATGGGCCTCGTCAAAGGCGGCCATGGCGAAACCAAAAGCGGTCAACTGTTCGATATCGCGCCACAAAACCCCATAGGAGGTAATCACCACCCTGCCGGGCGGGCCGTCGGCGTCTATCGCGCGGTCCGTGCCGTGATAGACAGTGGGGCAAAGCGCCGGGGCGTGCTCGCAGATTTTTCTCGCCCAATGAGAAATCACCGTGGTGGGACATACCACCAGAAACGGTTTTGTCGTCGCCTGGACCTGCGTGAGCCAGACCATCAGGGCCATGACCTGGTGGGTTTTGCCCAGGCCCATGTCGTCGCAAAGCAGGCCGCCGAATCGGTTTTCATGCAAAAACACCAGCCACTCCAGGCCGCGTTTCTGGTATTTTCGAAGCCGGCTGGACAGGCCCGGCAGCTCTTCTACCGGCGCCGGCGGCGTCATTTCCATAAGGGATCGCACGACCCGGGTATCGGACCCATCGGTTTCCGCGATTTCAACCGGCTGGTCAAATGCCGCCTGCAGCCGCATCACATCGAGCCGGGAAAACCGTAGGGTTTCCGGCGATGCGGCCAGTTGACCGGCCAGGTCCTGGCCGGGCTGGCCGGTCAGGCCTTCCAGCACGGCCGCCCGGGTGTCGACCCAGCCGTCTTCGACGGGCAGGTAGCGTTTTCCGGCGGCCTTGGCCTGATAGATATCCTGCAAAGAGACCGAGGCATTTTCGCCGAATCCGTAATGGACCGACAGATAGCACCAGTCGCGGTCAATGGCTTCGGCGGCAAGGTCAATGCGTTGACATTGCCGGTGAATGGTCAGGCGCCCGACACTGTCATCGATGATATTGGGCGGGGCGAAAATATCGCCGAGCTTGTCGAAAACCTCCGGCAATCGGTCCTGCCGGATCTTTTTCCGGTATTTGGCGCCGAATGTTTCCCAATAGGGATCCGGCTTGCGCCAGGTGGCCAGGATTTTTCTGTCCGGGATATAGACCGCGTCCTTGTACCACTGCTTTTTCAGGGACTTGCGCGGCCATGCCTCGGTCGAGCCGTCCGGAAGGTGCAGCAGCAGGTACAGATCCAGGATCAGGTTGTTTTGCGCATCGACGCTGACGTAGACGATGGATTCCAGCGATTCCGGCCATACACTCACCCCGGCGCCGAATTCTCCGTCCAGGGTACGCACCAGGTGCCGGACCCGCTCCCGGGGCACCACAATCTCAAATACCGGTGTTAGGGAATCGGCATAAGTACAGCGAACCACAAATTCGTTCATCGCTTCATCGATGCCGCTGGTAATGGAACAGGACTGCTCACCCGTCAACTGCCGAAAATGATACGCCATCCGGTACCAGAAACTTTCCTCCAGCGCCTGCCGCCGGTTTTTCACCCCCTTTTGCCCCATGACCCGTTCGGTGTCGGTCAGGGTCCACCGGGCGAGCAAATCGAGCACGGCGCCCCGGTGAAAGAAGTCGTCTTCCTCCTGCGGCGCCAGGCCGGTCCGCTGTGCAAACAGGCTGGCTTCATCAATGCCGGAATCCGCATCCCGACGGCCGCCCGGGTATACATTGACCATCAGTCGGCCGTCAGAGCGATACACCCGGCATGCCGCCCCCATATCCGAATCCGCCGCTGCGGACTCGAACACCAGGTCGGATGCACGGACCGGATCGACCTTGTCCAGGGCCGCGGCCAGCCGGTGCCAGGGGCCCTGGCGGAACCCCGCATCAAACCAGCTCGACGGCATGGTCTCGATCATCGGCTTCACCATGCCGGCCAGGGCTTTTTTATGGGGGCAGTTGCGCTTCTTTTTCTTGTTCGATGCAGCGCAATCACACGTAAGCGCAGCGATTTCCTTTTTGTCGTTTAAGACCATTACCGCTACACCCGGATCCGGGTCGTCTGCTTCCGGCAGCAGGGCCGCTGCATTGCGATGATATTCAATCCGAGGAGAAATCATTGTCTCTGCTTTTGGTTTGCATTGTTGGTTTAAATTTTCGGCCTTTTACCTTTCCCCTGCAACAATTTGCAAGGGCTAAATTCCCTGCCGATATCGCCCATCCTGCAAAAAGGTTTCAAAAAACCTGACATTCGCCCCGCCCGGAATGTATAACGGCCCGGACTGTGCAAATGATTTGACAATTTATGCAACGAAACCTTTATTACATGGTTGTATCATGCAGTTCAATTCCGGAATCACTCTTGACAGCGTGCAAATACCAGAGGACAACCGTGTAATGACACAGGAAAGCCAGTCACAGCAGACCACCGGCGGCAGCCTGGGCACCTTTTCCGGCGTTTTCACGCCGAGCATTCTCACCATCCTCGGCATCATCCTGTTTCTGCGCCTCGGCTATGTAGTGGGAAGCGCCGGGCTGGGATTTGCCCTGGTCATCATCTGCCTGGCCAACACCATCTCGGTGCTGACCTCGGTGTCGCTTTCGGCGATTGCCACCAATTTCCGGGTCAAGGGCGGCGGCGACTACTACCTGATCTCGCGCACCCTGGGCCTGGAATTCGGCGGGGCCATCGGCATCGTGCTGTTTCTGGCCCAGTCGGTCTCCATTGCCTTCTACACCATCGGCTTCGGCGAAGTGCTGGCCCGGCTGCTGCCGGTTGCCATTCCGTTTGCCCCGCAAATGATCGCGGCAGCGGCCGTTTTTTTCCTGTTTGTCTTCGCCTGGCTCGGCGCAGACTGGGCCGCCCGGTTTCAGAACATCGTTATGGTGATTTTGTTTGCCGCTATTGCTTCGTTTTTTGTCGGCGGCCTGCTGCGCTGGGATACCGCCATGCTGATCGACAATTTTGCCGCACCCGATACCGCACCGCCCTTCTGGGTGATCTTTGCCATTTTTTTTCCGGCGGTCACCGGTTTTACCCAGGGCGTAAGCATGTCCGGGGATCTCAAAGATCCGGGCAAAAGCCTGCCACGGGGCACTTTTGCTGCCGTGGGCATCTCCATCGTCATTTACATCACCGCCGCCGTGCTGTTTGCCGCCTCGTTGCCGCAAGACATCCTTTCCGGCGATTACGGCGCCATGAAACGAGTGGCGGCCGGCGACGCCCTGGTGCTGGCCGGGGTGATTTCGGCCACGCTTTCCTCGGCCATGGCCTCCTTTATGGGCGCCCCCCGCATCCTTCAGTCGCTTTCGGCCGACCGGGTGTTTCCCTTTCTGCTGCCCTTTGCCCAAGGGGCCGGGCCGTCAAACAACCCGCGCCGGGCCGTGCTGCTGGCCGCAGCCATCGCGCTGGCAACCATCGCCATGGGCAACCTGAACCTGATCGCACCGGTGGTGTCCATGTTTTTCCTGATTTCCTACGGTTTGTTAAACTACGCCACCTATTTCGAAGCCCGGGCCGCAAGCCCCTCTTTTCGGCCGCGGCTCCGGTTTTATGATAAGCGCCTGAGTCTGGCCGGCGGCCTTGCCTGCCTGGGCGCCATGCTGGCCATCAACCTGACCGCCGGCATCGTGGCCCTATCCCTTTTGTTCGCCGTCTTTCAGTACGTGCGCCGGACCGCCGGACCGGCCCGGTGGGCCGACAGCCGGCGTTCCTATTACCTGCAGCAGATCCGCCAACACCTGCTGGCCGCCGCCGATGCCCCGGAGCACCCACGGGACTGGCGACCGGTAATGTTGATTTTTTCCGATGACCGCAAACGCCGGCCGCCGCTGCTTCAATTTTCCGCCTGGCTGCTGGGGGAAAACGGCTTCGGGACCCTGGTGCGGATGCTACTCGGCGAAGGCGCGCACATGCGCAAAAAACGCGAAGACGCCGCAGCCGAAATGCGCAAGGAAATCCACGCCATAGACGCCGGCATTTTTGCCCGGGCCATCGCTACTGCCGATGTCCGGCTCGGCATCCACGCCCTGATCCAGTCCTACGGCATCGGCCCGCTGAGGGCCAATACCGTCGCGGCCAACTGGCTGGACCCTTCGGCGGCCGCCATCTCCGCAGCGCGCCCGGCGTTTCGGCATCTACCTGCGCACTGCATTCCGCCAGGGCTGCAATCTCGTGATTTTTTCCGGGACTCCGTCGGCATGGGAAAAGATGGGGGCGATTTCCGCTGACAAACGCCGCATCGACGTCTGGTGGCGCGGGGATGCCACCAGCCGGCTGATGGTGCTTTTCGCCCACATGATCGGCCAGAACCCCTTCTGGGCACATGCCAAAATCCGGGTCCTCGATGTCAGCGCCGATTTGGCCGCCGGCGATACCGTTTCCGATCTGGGCCGGATGCTTTCCGACATCCGGATCAACGCCGAACCGGAAATCGTGGCAAGCGCCAATGCCGATGCCGTGGCCGCCTACTCCGAAGATGCCGCCCTGGTGTTGCTGCCGTTCCGATTACGGCAGGATCAGCCGAGGGACGTTTTCGGAAACGACCTTTCCGGGCTCATGGAGCGCCTGCCGGTTGCCGCGGCCGTGCTGGCCGCCGAAGACGTCGACCTGGCGGCCGAACCCGAGGAAGGCCCGGCGGCCGAAGCCGCCGCTGTTTCAGACGAACTCCACGACACGCAAAAGAAATTAAAAACCGCGGAAAAAGCCGCCGCCGAGGCCTCCCGCGCAGCCGATGAAAAACTGGAAGCTTTCAGAAGCGCACTTGTAGCCGGCGCCGATCCGGAAAAAATCAAGCAATTAAATGATGAAACCGTCGAGGCCAAAAACCGGGCCGTCAAGACCGCCCGGAAGGCGACCAAGCTCGCCGTGCGCGTCGAGGACCTGACCCGGCGGGCAAAAGCACTCGGCGCAGAGTTCGCCCCGGAAGATAAGGAAAGCAAAACCTAAAACAGGCTATCCGATACATTCGAGTTTTTGCGTGTTCTCGATAAAGGCCAATTCCAGATCAAATTCAAGCCGAATGAAAAGGTTTAATGCCGGATAATTCTTCCTTGAAATCCAGTTCTGTTTTCCATAAATCTCTTGCATGTTGCGCAGACAGCCAGAATTCCGGGGAATTTCCAAATAGCCGGGACAGCTTTAACGCCATTAAAGGCGAAACGGACCGTTTTTCTCTTAAAAGTTCATTAACCGTCTGGCGCGACACATCAAGCGCCTTGGCGAGCGACGTTGCCGTCAGTCCATAATCGGGTAAAAAATCTTCTCGAAGCATTTCACCGGGATGCGTGGGTGGAATTCTTCTTTTTGTTGTATTGGTAACTGCCATTTTATATCTCCTTAATGATGAACTCGTAAAAAATCTATTTTAGATGGCAAAGTAAAAAGTTCAAGATCCCCGAGAAGCGGGATCTCCGTTTCGCTCCGACCCCGAGAGTCGGGATTTCCGCTCCGCTTCAACAAGATTCCGCTGCATCCCGAGGAATGCAGAGTACTTGGCCGTACGTGAAATTCCGAGGGAGGCAGCGCATCGAAGATCCCGAGCATCGGGGACACAGATATTGGACTTTCTACTTTGCCATCAATGATAATCGGCGATTTCAACATCGTAAGCGTCGCCTTCAAAAAATGAAAAACAAATTCGCCACTGGTCATTTATAAATATTGAATATTGCCCTTTTCTGTCTCCTTTTAATACATGCAGGCGATTGCTCGGTGGCACCTTAAGATCATTGATATCTTTAGCGTAATCTATGTATTCAAGACGTCTTATCGCTCTTTTAATCAAATCTTGCGGCAATCGCTTTGATTTACCGGTCCCATAGAGGCGCTGGGTTTCTTTATCGGCAAAGGATTTTATCATGAAAGCAGCTTAACACGTCACGTGACAGTTGTCAAAACAACCCGTCAAAAAACAAAGAGACAGAGGAATTAAACTCAGCGTTTTCTCTGTGTACTCTGTGCGCTCTGTGGTAAAGATTGAAGCAATGCCGGTGCAGAGCTTCAATTGAAGTTTTACGGATTAGTCGGATAAACAAGATTTAAAAATGGACCCTTCGGGCTATTATATGTAAAATAATAAAATTTTGCCGACACCAACCGGCAAACCCCTTAATTTTTGATAAAAGCGAAGTCTCACCGCACCATGAATGTCAGAAAAATCCTGAAAATACTGGCCGTGGGCGTCGGCATCATGCTGGGCATTATTGTCCTGGCACTGGCCGGCGCCCATGTTTACCTGAAAACCGATCATGCCCAAAACCTGATTTTGGAACGGGTCAACGGCGTCATTCCGGGCAAAATCGCCTGGAACGCGCTTGACGCGGATCTGCTGATCGGGCGGCTGGCCGTCGATCAACTGGCGATCGACGGTCCGGAGGGCGACACCATCATCGCCGCCGACCGGGTGGCTATCAATATCGGGCTGACCGGGCTCTTACACGGTCAGCTCATCATCCAGGCGGCCGGCCTTGACAAACCGGATATCGACCTGGCCACCAATACAGCCGGCGACCTTAACATCGTACGCGCCTTTGTCCCGCCGGGTCCGGAAAAACCCGAACCGGAAAAAGACGAAGGCGGCGGCCTGCCCTTTAATATCCGGGTGCAGGCCATAGAGATCAACAAGGGCGCTTTTGCGTTTCAGATGGCGCCCAAAGCGCCCGATACCAATGGCCAGCACGCCGTGCTGGAACAAATCGACCTTGTCGTGGAGGACGCCGATCTTGCCGAACGCGCCGGCCGGGCCAAACTCACCATCGGCGGCGGCGACATTGACATGGCCGGAATTAAGACCGCCCTGGAACGGTTTCACGTGGAAACCGGGGTAAAAGACGGCCGGTTGAAACCGGTGGTCGTGGACATCAAAACCGACGGGCCGGACGCGAAACTCACCGGGACGGTCGCCCGCGTGTTTGACGAACCGCGGCTGGATCTAACGCTCGAGGCCTCGGCGGAGCTGGCCGATATCCGGGAGATGTTCGGCCTGGACGCAGACATATCGGGTGCATTGGACCTGGAATTGACGGCAAAAGGCCCGCTCGAAAACCCGGAAACCACGCTTTCTGCGGGATACGGCGGGGGGCGGCTGGCCGGCATCCCCGTGGCCGGCATAGATCTTGACAGCCGCATGAAAGACCTGAAGGTTGAAATCGATCCATTATCCGCGCAGATTTTCAACGGCCAGGTCAACCTGGACGGCACCGTCGACCTGGCCGACGCCTTTGCCGACGGCCTGGCCGCCGCGCCCACGGACATCGACGCCATTGCCTACGATCTCGATCTTGGCGGTGCGCCCATCGACCTGGCCGCACTTCCCTGGACCGGGGATCTGCTTGCCGGCAAAACCCGCAGCCGCATATCAATAAAAGGGCGCGGGGTAC
>JBNJEA010000190.1:0-4887 GCA_051745395.1 Thermodesulfobacteriota bacterium
CAGTGAATGCTGGTGGGATGAAGCGTATCTCAATCCCGGACCATCGGCACTTGCTCAAAAGTCCGACAGGTTCTGGTAAAACATCACCGTGGCCGGGCTGGTGACCGTGGGGTCGGTGACCACGTTGATGCAGGCGGGTTTGCCGGAATCCACGGCGCGGTGAATGGCCGGGACGATGTCTTCGTCGCGTTCGACCAGTTCGCCGTAGCCGCCGAGGCCTTCGACCATCTTTTCGTAGTGGCGCATGCCGAGATCGGCGCAGGTGCAGCGTTCCTCGCCGAGGCTCATTTCCTGGGAATGCTTGATCATGCCCCAGGCGCAGTCGTTGTTGACGATGCAGATGATGGGGATGTTGTGGCGCACCGCGGTGTCGAATTCCATGCTGTTAAACCCGAAGGAGCCGTCGCCGTTTAACACGATGGCCGGTTTGTCCGGATTGGCCAGCTTGGCGGCCATGGCAAAGGGGATGCCGGTGCCCAGGCAGCCGAAAAGCCCGCCGGCCGGCACCAGCACGCCGGCGCGGTGCGAGGAGGTAAAGGTGGAAAGCGCGTAGTAGCTGGTGTCGCCGCCGTCGGCGACATAGTAGGCATCATTTCCAAAGGCCTCCATGATGCGCGCGGCCAGCCGGACCGGGTGGATGGGATCGGAGGCGGTCTGTCGCTGTTCCAGTTCGGTGGTCATGAAAGCTGCGTAGGCGTTTTTGAGTTTGTCGATCCACTGGCCGTGGTCGCGGTCTTCGATTAAGGGCGTCAACTGGTCGAACACGCGGCCGCAGTCGCCGACGAGGCCGACTTCGGCGGTGCGGTTGCGGTCGATTTCGTGTTCGGCCACGTCGATTTTGATGACCCTGGCCTGGGGAAACAGCTTGGTGGCCTGCATGACCCAGTTGAAGCGGACGCCGGCGGCCACGATGACGTCGGCCTGGGGCGCGCCGGTCATGATGGCGGTAAATCCGCCGTCGTTGATCGACAGCCGGTGTTCGTCGGCCAGCATGCCGCGGCCGTTGTTTAACAGGGCAAACGGAAATCCCGATTTTTCGATAAAGGATTTGAGCGCGGCGTCGCAGCCGCTCATGCCCACGCCGCTGCCGCCGATAAAAAGCGGCCGTTCGGCGCTGTTGATGATGTCGGCGGCCTGTTTGAGTTCGGCATCGTCGGGGTAAGTCACCGATTTGCGGCGTTTTTGGGCCGGCATGGTAACGGAGTCGGCATCGAGTTCCACGGCCAGGATGTCGGGCGGCAGTTCCAGGAAGACCGGCCCGGGCCGGCCGGTGGCGGCCTGCCGGAAGGCGATGGACAAATATTCCGGAATCCGGGCGGTATCAAAACAGGTGGCGCACCACTTGGTGATGGGCTTGATCATGTCCGCCTGGTTAATTTCCTGGAGGGCGCCGGTCAAGTCGTCGCGGATGGGGTGGCGGCCGCCGATGACCACGAGGGGCACGTTGTCTAAGTGCCCGTTGGTAATGCCGGTTAACGCATTGGTAAAGCCGGGTCCTGCGGTGACCAGGCATACGCCGGGGGCATTTTCATAGATCGACCAGGCATGGGCCATCATGGCGGCGGCCTGCTCGTGGCGCACGTCGATGGTGCGGATCTTGTATTGCGTAAAGCCGTCGAGGATGCCTTCGATGTGGCCGCCGGAGAGGGTAAAGACCATTTCCACGTTTTCGATTTCCTTCATGTACTTGGCCACGAGGTGTCCGCCGGATATCTGTGCCATGATCGCCTCCTTGTTTTATTTACGATTACCGAAGCCGAAGCATCGGAGATTATAGTACCAGGTTCACCGCATCCTCAAACCACTGGGCGTAGAAGCTCACCCCCCGGACCCGGAGCTTTTTTTCGGCCGCGGCGTTAAACGAGGCATCCGGCTTCTTGCTGGTCATCACGGAAAAGCCGGTGGCCGCATCCTGCCAGATCAGGGCTGCATCATAGTCCTTGTGGTCGCCGGGCAGCGACGACACCTTGCCCTTGTTGAACACGAACAGCCGGGCGTGTTTGCCGTCCGCCGTTTTGATCAGCACCCGGACGTTGGCGTTTCGGATGTAGTGCTTGAACTTTGAATTCGTAAACGAGGCCACTTTCAGAATCTTGGATAGGGCGAATAACAGCAGGGAAAAGTGCATGATGGCGTGCTCCTCTATAATATTGACATTTCAAGCGAAATTTGCCTTCGGCTATTGAAACGCCGCAACGGTTTTAAAGGCCCGGTGACGGGCCTTGTCCGAATTGACCGCGATCATCTGCCGGTAATCGGACAGCCGGAACTTGTGGGTGACAAGCCGGCCGGCATCGATTTTTCCCTCCGCCATGAATTCGAGGGCCAGTTCGAAGACGTCGCGGACCTGCCCGTCGACCGTCACCCGGCCGTAGGCGTAGGCGCCTTTTACGGTCTGGAGTTTAAGCCATAGGGGCGTGAGATCGAGCTTGACGTCGGCGCCGATGCCGACCACGCTCAACGTGCCGGTGGCGGCCAGAAGGCGCATGCTCAGGTTCAAGGTAGATGAACTGCCCACCCCATCGTAGATCCGGGCAAATCCGCCGGCAGCGATCTCCGTGCCGAGCATCGGCTTGTAGATGCGGGCGTTTGTGATGGCGGCGGTACGGGAAAAGACCTCTTTTGCGGCGATGACTTCGTCGGCGCTGCTTTGGCGGGCCAGATCGGCGGCAAAGGCGGACGGCTCCATGACGGATATGTGGCAGTTCGGTTCAAGTGCCCGCAGCATTTGAATCATCAGGTTGCCGATAACACCGCCGCCGATGACCAGCACCCGGTCGTCGGGTGCCGGCAGGTTGTCGAGCACCGCCTGCAGGGAAACGGCTGCCGGTTCGGCCATGACCGCGGTCTCCGGGGTCAGTTCGTCGGGCAGGGGATAGACCTGGCTGCGGTGGGCCGCCATGTACGGGGCGAACCCGCCGTTTAGCCGGCGGTTGATGCCCAAAAACATGCCGGGCGGAAAGTCGCCCTCGGCGTAGTTTTCGCAGTTACCGGGCCGGCCGGCGGCACAGCTCTGGCATACCGGAGAGATGCCGCGCACTTTGCAGCTTAAAATCGGGTTTACGGCCACGCGGTCGCCGACGTCGAGGTCCAAAACCCCGGAGCCGGTTTCAACGATTTGCCCTACGGCCTCGTGGCCGATGACGCAGGGAAACGATGTAAACGGGGAAGCGGTAGGCGAATCGTGGAGAAAGATCAGGTTGAGGTCGCTGCCGCAGAAGCCGCAGTAGGCGGTTTGGATTTTGACCCAGTCCGGGCCGGGCAGTTGGGGCTCGGCGATGTCGACTATCGACAGGGTCTTTGTCGGCCCGCGGCAAAAGGCCTGCTGCCCGAAGATGGTGCCGAGGACCTTTGCGGCAATAAAACGCGGCACATTGACATTGAACTGCAATGCCTGCATTTCTGTCTCCCCCGGGGGCTTTGCCGGTTGTGATGCCGATTTGTGAAAAGGGCTTCGAAAATCTTTATATCAATAGAAATATGCGTTTTCGTTTGGATAGTCAATTTTTTTATGGGATTGAAAGCCGGCACCACAATGAAAATGGAGTTGCAGAAAAAATTGCATATTCGCGTTTGCAAGGGTAATATCAGGCGTGTCAGCAACACCTGTATTGAGCTTTTGGTGTTCATCTCCATTCAGGTTCATATCGTCATACTTGCCGCGTCCCCGTGTTAATCCGTTATATCCCGGGCCCAGCTCATGGCAGCGGCCACCGTGGGAAAACCCATGGTAGAAGTCAGCACAACCAGGGTGTGATGAATTTCCTCCCGGCTTGCCCCTGCTTTTAAGGCCCGGCGGGTATGGCTGTGCACGGCCCCTTCCAGCTTAAGGGCGGCAGCAGCGGCCATCTGTACCAATTCTACCGTTTTATCGTCCAGGGGGCCTTCCGCACGCCCCGCCTGGCCAAGCTCGGAAACCGCCTTCATAAGCCAGGGGTGTTCAGACTCCATTATCTGGTAGTTTTTGGGCTTTTTTGTTTCAGACATATTTTCCGCTCCTTTTTAAATGTCTCCTCACATTGGTTGTAAACACAATTCTGCTGCTTATAAAACGATAATATGTCATAACAATCGTGCAAGGAAGAAAAGACCGGCAATACTGTCCGGAGTTGGGAGGATGCCGCTTTTTGGCCGGGCCCCTGTCTTGGGATCAAGCGCCCGGCGTGCATCTATCGTCACTATGCAAAGTTTAATATCATGCTGTCATTCGGTTGGTAGGGTTTGTGCGGCAGGGCCGCATTTTCCGCCACGTAGCCGGGAACGGCGACACCGGAGCCAAACTGCTCGTACTTTACAAATGTCCGGCCGTCTATACGCACTTTCATGCCCGGCACGGGGTTTTTGAGCGGCACAACGGCGTAGGCGTTTTTAAATTTTTCCGCCAGGTCGAGATGGCCGCGTTTTTCGGCTTCATTGCCGATATTGATTTCCAGGTAATGCCGGGCATCGCCCTGGAGATTCCCCCGTAATTATTTTCGATGGATCGGATCACGTCGTCGACTTGTGTATTCATATCGCAATGTCCTTTCTTGAAAGCACACTGTTGTCGTCAAAAATGATTTGGCGATTCTGTCTTGTCAGATTTAGAATAAGTTGTATCGGCGGGGAGTCAAGGGGCTGGCGGTGTTTTTCCGGTCCTGTCGTGCATGATGCCGGAATGCATCATCTGCTGGCATTAACCGGGATATCGTGGATGACCAAAACATTATTACCATAAGGAGGATATACTCATGACAATGATGAAAGCGGTACATTCCAAGGGCTTGTTCATGGGCAAGCTGGCCCATGACTCGGATCTTTTGGATGCGCTGACGGCGGTTTGCAGCGAAAATGACATCCGCCTGGGGCGGATCGAGGCGCTGGGTGCGGTCCAGCAGGCCCGGCTGG
>JBNJEA010000191.1:0-4880 GCA_051745395.1 Thermodesulfobacteriota bacterium
GGGTGGTGTCGGTAATCGATGTGCCGCCGATCATGCGGGCGGTTTCCTCGATACGTTCGGTCTCGTCTAAGGAAATGATGCGGGTGCTCGTGCGCCCGTCTGCGACCTGTTTTTCGATCTTGAAATGCCGGCGGCCGAATTTGGCGATCTGGGCCAGGTGGGTAATGCAGATGACCTGGTTGTGATCAGCCAGGGCGGCGAGTTTTTGGCCCACCACGTCGGCGGTCTGGCCGCCGATGCCGGCGTCGACTTCGTCGAAGACCACCGTGTCCATGGGCTCGGTATCCACAAGGATCGCTTTTAGGGCCAAAATCACCCGGGACAATTCGCCCCCGGAGGCGATCCGGGACAGGGGTTTCAAAGATTCGCCCACGTTCGGGGCGATCATGAACACGGCCTGTTCCAGCCCGGCACCGGAGATCGCCTTGCCGTCGGCACAGAGATGGCCCGGGGTATCGGGCTGGGCCTCGGTGTGGCGGAAGGTGACGGCAAACCGGGTGTCGGGCATGTTTAAGGACCGCAGTTCGGCTTCCATTTTTTCTGCCAGGTGTTGGCCCGCGTCCCGGCGTTTTCGGGAAAGTTCGCCGGCCAGTTCGGTCAGTTCCCCGTGCAGCCGTTCCAATTCGGCTTCGGTTTTCTCGATGGACTCCGAGAGGTTTTCCACTTCCGAAAGTTGCGCATCCACTTCGGCCAGATGCTGCCCCACGCTTTCTATGGAGCCGCCGTATTTGCGTTTCAGCCGGTTTAACGTGTCCAGCCGGGCCTCGATGGTCTCGGCCCGCTGGGGATCGAATTCAATGGTGTCCATGTAGGTGCGCAAATTTTCGGCCGTGTCTTCGATGCGGAAGGAGGCATCGGCCAGGGCTTCGGCGGAGGCGTGTAACGCCGGATCGATTCCGGCGGCGGTTTCGATCCGTTTTTTTACCTCCGCCAGTTGATCGGCAATGGCGCCTTCCCGGTTGTAGAGGGCCTCCACGCTTTCGCCGACACTCTGGTACAGGGTCTGGGCATGCTTTAAACGGGAAAGCTCCTGTTTTAAATGTTCATCTTCTTCCGGCTCAATGGCGGCGTCCTCGATTTCGCTTTTCTGGAACCGCAGCAGTTCCATGCGCTCGGCCTGGTCGCTTCGGGCCGCGTGCTGTTCGTCCAGCCGTTTAATAAGAGGCAAAATGTCGTGGTAGCAACGGTTGACCTTTTCGCGCAGATCCGTGAGGCCGCCGAATTGATCCAGAATCCGCATATGTTCGGATTCCTTCAGCAACCGCTGGTGTTCGTGCTGGCCGGAGATGCCGGCGAGGTTTTCGGTGATGGCATTGAGGCCCTGCATGGTGGCCAGCCGACCGTTGATGTAGACCTTGTGCCGGTTGTTGGCGGAAAGCACCCGCCGGATGATGAGTTCATCGGTTTGCTCGTGACCCTGTTCCAATAAAATCGCAGCAGCGGGCCCTTCCGGGTCCAGTTCGAAAAGGGCTTCGAGTTCGGCGGTGTCGGCGCCGTTGCGGATCATCGACGCATCGGCCCGGCTGCCGAGCAGGGTGTTTAAGGCGGTGATGATAATCGATTTGCCGGCGCCGGTTTCGCCGCTTAGAATCGACAGGCCATCGGAAAAACCGATGCGCAGGTCCTCGATGATGGCGAAATTTTTGATTGCGATTTCTCGAAGCATAGGGGCTTAGAACCTGGAAATGGAATTGTCAATGCATGGTACTTGTACTATCTTTCTATACAGATGATTCGTTTCAATTGTCAAGCCGGGTGACCGCCGGCGGACAGGGCGGGCCGGAAGGCAGACAGTGGCAGACAGGGAAAGGATACCCGCAAGTGGCGCTGATACAAACTACCAGACAAGAACAACGCGGTAAATACATATTGGATATCCACCGGGTGCCGACAGAAGACAATGCGGAACTTGCCGTCGGTCGGATCCGAAAGGTTTCTGCCGGTGGTTTGTTCCGGCCGGTTATTTTGCTCCATGGCACCTATTCGCGTCGAAATTTCTGGCTGTCGTCGAAAGGCGCCGGCATGGGCGCATGGCTGGCCGAGGCGGGCTTTGACGTCTGGATCCCGGAGCTGCGGGGCCATGGGCTGTCGCCGAAAGGAAAAAACTACAGCCAGATTTGCGCAGAAGACCATATCCGCTATGACGTGCCGGCCATTGACCGGTTTGTCCGCCAGCAGACCCGCTACCCGGTCTTATGGGTCGGCCACTCCTTCGGCGGACTTTTCGTCCTGGCCTCCTTGTCGGCCGGATGGCTCGGCCAGGCCGGCATTTGCGGCGTCGTGACCTTTGGCAGCCAGATCAGCAAGGGGGACCGGTATCTGAAAATCCCGCCGGTGGCGTGGGGTCTGTCGTTTTTTTTGAAATGGCTCGGCTATTTGCCGGCGCCGAAGCTGGGGTTGGGACCGGAGATCGAACCGGCCGGCGTGATACGGGAAACCATTGGCTGGAAAAAACTGGCCGGCAAGTGGCGAAATGCCGCGGGCCTGTCCTATTGGGACGGTCTGGCCCGCATCGATGTCCCGGTGCTGAGCCTGGCGGCAGCAGCCGATAAGAACGATCCGCCCGAAGGATGCCGGCAGCTTCATGAGCGGCTGGGAAGCGAAGAAAAGGCCTTTGTTCTGCTGGGCGAGCAGACCGGGTTTTCGAAGAATTACGATCACATCGGTATGGTGATCAGCCCGTCGGCGCAACAGGAAATCTGGCCCTGTGTGACCCTGTGGCTTGAAAATCGCTCAATGTAGGTTGTTGTTGATTCCGCTGGCCAATCGTGAGATACTAACCCCGATGGGAACCCCTCTGGCAGGGGGCAATGCTTTAACGGGCGCAATAAGGAGGAAAATGATGATCAAGCGGGCGATTGTTTTGTTTACGGTTTTTGCAATGCTGGCTTGCCCGTTCGGGGCTTCGGTACTGGCCGGCCAATCCGACGACGGGGCGGGCGGCGATGCGATCGTGCGAAAAAAGACCGATCCGGCCGCCATGTTTGTCGATCTTGTCGCGGCCCGGCCTGTCGGCATGGCATCCCTGGCAACGGGGGCGGCAACCTTTGTGGTGTCGCTGCCGTTTTCCCTGCTGGGCGGAAATACACCGGAAGCCTTTGATCAGATGGTCACCAGTCCCGCGAAATATACTTTTCTCCGGTCGCTGGGCGATATGTAGCGCCGGAACGAAAAATCCCGGTTTTCGTTCCGGCACGGTTTACTCCTGATCCGACCGGAGCCGGTTGATGTATTCCGCCCATTCCATGGGCAGCATGGATTGTTTCCGCGTGTTGCAATCCTTGCAGCAGGCCACCACGTTGCCCTTGTTGCTTTTGCCGCCCCGGGCGATGGGCACGATATGGTCCATGGTCAGTTTCTTCGGGGACACGGCCCGGCCGCAGTAATAGCATACCCCCTTGGCCAGGCGGCGTTTCCACCATTGAGAGGCACGCAGTTGTCTCGCCTTTGCCTTTTCTTTTTTGATTTCTTCTTCTTCGGGGACGTGCATGTCAGCTCTCTACCGCCAGATTGCGCGCCGCCAGCCAATCGTGGATCGCGTCGATCAGCAGTTCATAAAAACGCGCCGAACCGCCCAGGCCCCGCCGGCCGAAAAAATAATTGATTTCCAGAAAAAGCGGCTTTTTTTGCCTTGCGGTTTCATCGAAAATCAGGTCGAAGCCGGCCAGGTTGATGCCCGTGGCACGGCACAGGGAAAAGACTTCGGCTTTGGCGGCTTCCTGCAATTCCGGGTCGGCGGTATGGTCAATTTCGGCACCTTCGGCAAGGCCGGTACGGAAATTGTCCGGATCCGGCTGGATCCGCCAGTAGGACACCAGCGTGCCGCCGATGACCGCCACCCGGAGCGACCGGCCGCCGGCCGGGATCAGGGCCTGGATCACAAAGCCGTACTGGCCGCTTTTTTCGCAGGCGGCCGTATATTCAATGATTCGGGCCAGTGCCGCATGGTCGTCGATTCGCCAGACATTGGCCCCTTCCCCGGACCAACTGCATTTAAAGACAAAGGGATAGGCCAGCGGCGGCACATAGGGGCCTGTGCCGCAGGCGGCAAAAAAGGCGGCTGTATCCTCAAAACAGCAGGTCTGCGGAACCGGGGCGCCGCAGGCGGCAAACAGGCGGGCCTGGCCGATTTTTCCCGGCCGGTCAAACCGGGCGGTGTAGTCGGGAAACACATGGGCGCAGTGGGCGGCTGCCATGTCATAGATCGACCGGTAGCAGCCCTGGTTTAAAATAACGGCATCGGCACGGCAAATGGCGGCCAGATCGGTTTCATCCGCGGGCCGGCCCGCACAAAGCCGGTTTTCATCCCCGACAAACATCGGATGGTAGGACAGAATCATCAGTACCCGAGCTTGCGGATTGCCTTGGGGTTTTTGCTCCAGTTTTTTTCCACCCGGACAAAGAGCTTTAAAAAAACACGGGCGCCGAGAAGGGATTCAATGTCGCCGCGGGCGTCGGTGCCGATATCTTTTAGCATCTTTCCGTGCTTGCCGATGATAATGCCCTTCTGGGAGTTGCGCTCCACGTGAATGGCGGCGTAGATCCGGATGATGTCGTTTTTTTCGTCTTCTTCGAAGCTTTCAATGGTTACGGCCGTCCCGTAGGGGATTTCCTGGCCGGCGCGTTCAAACACCTTTTCGCGCACCATTTCGGCAACGATAAACCGCTCCGGCATGTCGGTAAGAGCGTCTTCGGAAAAAAAAGGCGGCCCCTCGGGCAGTTGATCGTACATGGCCGAAAGCAGCTCGGGGACCTGGGTGCCGTCTATGGCCGAAACCGGAACGATGGCGTGAAACGGATACGTGTTGGCCCAGGCGTCGATCTGTTTGAGCAGCCGGGGTTTTTCAATGCGATCGATCTTGTTTAAGGCCAGCACGGCC
>JBNJEA010000192.1:0-4879 GCA_051745395.1 Thermodesulfobacteriota bacterium
CGCTGGGGCACGTCCACGAGACCTAGCACGATTTTCCGATCCCCGTGCCGGCAGCTGCTGATATAGCCGGCGGGCTTGTTCAACAGGATATAGACTGCCTGTTCTTTCATGCCCACCGGCCGGCCATCTACCTGCACGCGGTCGGTGGCCGGCTCCACCTTGGTGCCCATCTCGGTGACCACCACGCCGTTTACGGCAACCCGGCCGGCACGGATGTAATTCTCCCCTTCCCGCCGGGAACAGACCCCGGCCCGGGCCAGAAATTTCTGCAGCCGCAATGGGGCGGAAGAATCGTTCATGGTACCGATCTAGGTCCGGTAATCGGCGTTGATTTTAACATAATCGACGGAAAAATCGCAGGTCAGCACCGAGGCCGATGCCTTGCCGGCTTTTACATCCATCCGGATGGTAAACTCAGGGCGCCGCAGCACGGCGGCGGCCTTTTCTTCCGCCGCATCGCCGCAGCCCATGCCGTTTTCCACCATCCGGACCTCTCCGAAATCGATATCCACGGCTTCCGGGTCAAAGGCCACGCCCGCCCGGCCCATGGCGGCAATGATGCGGCCCCAGTTGGCATCCTCGCCGAACAGGGCCGTTTTGACCAGGTTCGAATGGGCCACCGTATCGGCGACCTGCCGGGCGTCGGCTTCGGATACCGCATTGGTGACGGAAATCTCCACGCACTTGGTCGCCCCTTCGGCGTCCTTGACGATCATTTTTGCCAGCGCCATCAAAACTTCGTCGAGGACCTCCCGGAACCGGGTCAGCCGCTCCGGATTGTCGGCCCGGACGCCGGACATGCCGTTGGCCAGTACCAAAACCGTATCGTTGGTGCTGGTATCGCCGTCGATGGTGATCCGGTTAAAAGACCGGTCGTTGGCTGCGTTCAATGCCTGCTGGAGTGCCGCCTGGTCAATGCCGATATCCGTGCAGACAAAACAAAGCATGGTGGCCATATCCGGCCGGATCATCCCGGCGCCCTTGGCCACGCCGGTAACGCAAAACCTTTTGCCGTCTGTATCGGCGCAGCGGGTCACCACCTTGGCATGCGTATCCGTGGTCAGAATCGATTCGGCAAAATCCGCCATCTTCTCTTCGGACAGGCAAGCAAGCAATTGCGGCATGGCAGCCCCGACGGTTTCGATGGGCAGCGGCTGGCCGATCACGCCGGTGGAAGCGACCATGACGGCATCTTCGTCCACGGACAGGGCCTCGGAGACAAATCGCCCCATGGCCAAAGCATCGGTCATGCCCTTTTCGCCGGTACAGCAATTGGCATTGCCGCTGTTGGCAATAACAGCCCGGCAGACCCCGCCTTGCAGCCGCTGGCGGTCTATGCGCACCGGTGCGGCCTGGACCCGGTTTTTCGTA
Source organism: Thermodesulfobacteriota bacterium (assembly GCA_051745395.1). GTDB lineage: Bacteria > Desulfobacterota > Desulfobacteria > Desulfobacterales > Desulfosalsimonadaceae > JBNJEA01. The sequence goes on from JBNJEA010000192.1 coordinate 1,372, forward strand.
AACACCCCGGCCACCGTTGCCGGCGTTTCGGACACAAGGATGCCGAGGTCCTTTTTTCCGTTTTTTTTAATCCCGGCCGCTATCCCGGCGGCCTTGAATCCGCGACACATTTAATATAACCTTCCTCTGAATTTTACAATTCGGTAATTCGCTCACGCCGATAATTGAAGATTCACAATTGACAATTCACAATTTATCATTGATTTTCCGGATAATATGACAACAGCCACCCCAAAAAACTTCAAACTCGTCGTCGAATACGACGGCACCCGTTTTTCCGGCTGGCAGGTCCAGGCAAACGCCCGCACCGTGCAGGGCGAAATCGAGCGCGCCATCGCCACCATGACCCGGCAGTCCATCCGGATCAACGGTTCCGGCCGGACGGATGCCGGCGTACATGCCCTGGGCCAGGTGGCCAATTTCCGGTGTGAAACCGCGCTGACGGCGTCGGCTTTTTACAGCGGCCTAAACAGCCTGCTGCCGGCAGATATTGTCGTCAGGTCCTGTCAATCCGTGCCGGAATCCTTCCACGCCCGTTATGACGCAACGGGCAAGACCTACCACTACCGGATTTTCAACCGACACCTGCCTGTGGCCATCGGCCGGCAGTATGTCTGGCACGTCCGCAAAAAACTGGATATATCGGCCATGGAAGCGGCCCTGGACCACATTGTCGGCACGCACAATTTCAAGGCCTTCGAAAATTCCGGCAGCCCGAAATCCCGTACCACGAGAACCGTCTACAATGCAATCATCGAGCAGCAGCAAGACAGCCGTTATCTCACAGTGAAACTTACCGCTGACGGCTTTCTGCGCTATATGGTCCGAAACATCGTGGGCACGATAGTCGAGGTAGGGCTGGCCAAATATCCGCCCGGACGGATAAGCGACATACTGACCGCCGGCGACCGCAGCCTTGCCGGCACCACCGCGCCGCCGCACGGCCTGTTTCTCGTATCCGTAAATTATGCCGCTTCGGCCTCGCCGGAGGCGTCCCCGGACTTGAGCCGCTGAATCTGCCGGTTGTAAAATGCGATCACGTCCCGGCGGTTTAACATGCCGAGCAAAATGCCCAGATCATCCTCGGAGACCACCGGCAGGCTGTCGATATTCTTGTGGGTAAATTTGCCGAGCACGCTGTTTAAATCCTCGGATGCGGTGGTGACCACCACATCGGTGGTGGCGATGTCTTTCATGAGCACCAGGTGCTCGATCTCCGGGGCAAACAGGACACCGCGCACGTCCGTGCTGGAAAAAATCCCCACCATCCGGTCGTTTTCGTCCATGACGGGGAAATAATGCTGCTTGGTCCGGGAGAAAAACTGCTTGAATTCCAGAAACGGCATGTCCTGGGGGATGGAGTCCACCTTGCGCACCAGATGCATCAGGTCCCGGACCTTGATCAACTGGAGGACGTCGACCATGAACTCGCCTGCATGGGCCGGCGATGCCACCCGGTTCTGGACCTGCTTTTTATAGATGCTCCAGCGGCGGCTGGTCACGTAACAGATGGAGCAGACAAACAGGCTGGGCAGCAGCAATTCATAGGAATTGGTCATTTCGCTGACAAAGATGATCGTTGAAATCGGGGCGTTGGACACGGCGGTAAAAAAGCCGGCCATGCCCACCACGACAAAGGTGCCCGGGTTGGTGACCACGCCCGGCATGATCTGGTGAAACAGCTTTCCCACCACGCCGCCCATGGCGCCGCCGATAACCACGGAAGGGCCGAATACGCCGCCGCTGCCGCCGGAGCTGATGGTAAACGAAGTGGTCAGTATCTTGCCCAAAGCCAGGGCCAGCAGCACGGAAATGGCCAGCTCGTTAAAAATGGCCTGCTGGGCGTACCCGTAGCCGAATGCCAGGGTGGTGGGCAGAAAAAAGCCGATAATGCCGGTCAGCATCCCGCCGATGGCCGGCTTGAGGTGGTTGGGCATCTTCAGGGCATGAAAAATGTCTGCAACCCCGTAAAAGGTTTTTACATAGACAAAACCCAGTACCGCCAGCACCACGGCCAGCACCACATAGGGGCCGAGCTCGAGCGGATTTTTGAATGTAAACGCCGGGGATTCAAACAGCGTGCCCCATCCGAAGACAAGGCTAAACAGGCAATAGGCGATCACCGAAGAGATGCCGGCGGGAATAATGACTTCGGATTCAAAATCCGGATCGCGGTATAAGACCTCGGAGGCAAACAGCGCCCCGGCCAGCGGGGCGCGGAAGATACTGCCGACGCCGGCGCCAATGCCGGCGGCCAGCATGATCCGGCGCTCCCGGTCCGACAGGTTGAGCTTGCTGGCCAGAAAGGAGCCGAAACCGGCGCCGATCTGGGCGATCGGTCCTTCGCGGCCGCCCGATCCGCCGGTGGTAAGCGTCAGGGCCGAAGCGATGGTTTTGATGATGGGAACCCGGGCGCGCATGTAGCCGCCCTTCTGGTGATAGGCCTCAATGGCTGCATCGGTGCCGTGGCCTTCGGCTTCCGGTGCGAACCGATAGACCAGCCAGCCGCTGACAATGCCGCCGGCCGCCGGTAAAAACAGCAGCACCCAGGCCCGGAAAGGCGTCTCCGTCGGCGTCAGGAGGTGGTGTTCGCCCGACGGGGTCGGCGGGCGGTAACCGGCCAGGGCGTCCATGAAGAAATGGGTGCCCAGCTGACATAAATACTGGAAAATGATCGAGCCCGTGCCGGCGATGATGCCGATTAACACGAAAAACAGGCTCCACTTGCCCGCCCGGGCGATGTTGACGGACTGGACATTTTGACGCCACGCGTCAATGGTGTCTTTTATACGGGCAGTTTGCGCCATAGGCTTTCAGTCGCGGCGCCCGGCTTCGGCCCCGGCGGTTGGCTGCAGCATTGTCGTATCATTTTCGATTTCGATTGCGATTTGGAGAAATCCGTTCTGAATCATCAAAAAACACTATGTTACCCGCTCAAATCCAAAACCCCCTGCAGGACGGTATCGAACAACTCGCGGACATCGGTTTCTTCAAGACAGGAAAACGCCACGCGCAGATCGTGCTCACCCAGTGCGATCAGCCCCACCCCGTATTTGTCCAGCAGGTGGACCCGCAGGGGTTCGGCCTTGACCGTTTTTAAGCGGATGCACATGAAATAGCCCGAGTTGAAAGGATAGACATCCCATGCGGAGCTGTACTTCGGATCGGCCAGAGCGGCCTTGACCGCTTTGGCCCGCCGTGTCATCAAGTCGTATTTTTCCTGCTTCTGTGCGGGATAGGCCGGGTCCTGCAGGGCCTTTAACACGATGGACTGGCTTAAATGACTGCTGTTGGAGATGTTTCCCCGGACGCAGCCGGCGGTTTTGCGCTCCAGGGCGTCAAACAGTTCCTCTGTGGCCCCGTTTACCGGGCAGCCATAGGTGATAAAACCGACCCGAAGCCCCCACACGTAATTTTCCTTGGTGGCCCCGTCGAGCTTGACGGCCAGCAGCCGGGGATGCCGGTCGATGCCCGCAACCCAAGTTAAAGATTTGAACCACGAAGGCAC
>JBNJEA010000193.1:0-4864 GCA_051745395.1 Thermodesulfobacteriota bacterium
GGCCCCGGCCGGCACCACGCAGAATCCCACGCGCAGCCCCGGGATGCAAAACATCTTGGAAAGCGACTGGAGCACGATCACATTGGACAACCCCCGGCGGGCGATGCTGTCATCGCCGCAGCCGTCCGCAAACGGCAGGTAGGATTCATCCACGACAAACCACGTCTCCGGGCAGGCCCGGGCGATGCCGGCGATGTCGTCGGTGGGAATCAAAACGCCGGTGGGGTTGTCGGGGTTGCAGATATAAACGGCATCCACGGATTTCGCCGCATCGCGCAGGGCCTCTATGTCCGGGACAAATCCGCTTTTTTCGTTGAGCATGAAATAATGAAAGTCGACGCCGTTGATCGCCAGGGCGTCGGCGTAATCGGCGTAAGTGGGGGCAACGATTAAGGCCGAGGCAATATCAAGCGCACGGGGCATCTGGTAGAGAAACTGGGTCGTGCCCGAACCGGCGAGCACGCTTTCCGGCGCCAGTTTCTGCCATTGGGCATAGGCTTCCACGGCTTTTCCGGCATCGACTTCCGGCAGGGCGCAGACGGCGTCCATGTGCTGGCGCAGATGCTCGATCAGGCCGGGCGGCGGGCCGAGCGGGTTGATGTTGCTGCTCATGTCGACGATCTCAGACGGCCGGCATCCCGCGATTTCTGAGGCCTCAATGATGTTTCCCCCGTGGCCGCGGATCATGACGCCCCCCCGGCGGCCAGCAGCAAAAACAGCAGGGCCTCTTCGGTTTCGCACAGGGCGCCGAGCATGTCGCCGGTGATCCCGCCGATGCGTTTTTTGTAAAAAAAGATCGCCGCGGCGGTAACAGCGGCAAAACCGGCGATAAGCAACAAAAATCGTGGCCCCAGAAAAAGGGCTAAGACGATGGGGGCCGCCAGGGGCAAAAAGGTGTGCAGGGGAATCGATCGCTCAAAAAACGACTGCCCGGTGCCCGCATCCCGCCCATAGGGCAGTACCGTAACGGCAAAAATCAGGGCGCCGCGGGCAAATGCGGGCACCACCAGCAGCGAAAGGAACCGATGCCCGTCGGCCAGGGCGGAAATGCCCGCCCATTTCACCGCCAGGCAAAGCACCACGGCGATCAACCCCATGGCCCCCACCCGGCTGTCTTTCATGATTTCCAGGGCCCGGGCCGGGCTGTGATGGGCAAACAAACCGTCGGCCGTATCGCCGATACCGTCCAAATGCAGCGCGCCGGTCACGACGGCCAGCAGCAGCACATCGAGCACGGCCGCCACGTAAGGCGGCCACAGATGCAGCGCCGCCCAATCAAACACGGCAAGGATTGCCCCGACCACCAGCCCCGCCACGGGAAACCAGGCGAGCATGCTCACCGCGTCGAAACGTCGGTCGCCTTTGCCCGCGGGCAGCAGGGTCAAAAAGCGGATGGCGGATAAGAAATCATTCATCATTTTATTTTTTTGCCTCCATTTCAAAACCCCAGCAGCCCCAGCAAGTCTTTCACATCCGCATGTTGCTCGAAATGCCGGGCCAGCAAGTCATACTGGGCATCCCGGGCGAAAACGCCCTGGGCTGCGGGGACGGTAAGCTCCGGCAGGCCGAGATGCTCCAGCCATCGGGCCAATACCGCCGGGGCGTCGAACAGGCCGTGCATGTAAGTGCCGAGCACGCGGCCGTCGCGGCTTGCGCAGCCGTCGGAAAGATCCACGGGATTTGCATTCTGTTCCACGATTTGCAGCCAAGGCGCATTGTCTCCGATTTCCGTGCGGCCCATGTGGATTTCATAGCCCGTGCCCTCGGTCTCGCCCCAGCAAAACCGGGCCAGCGTCGTGGTCTTGGGCGCGGCCAAAACGGTTTGAGATCCCAGCAGGCCAAGGCCGTTCATTTCACCGGGATCTCCCTCGAGGCCGTCCGGATCGCAAATTTTGCGGCCCAGCATCTGGTAGCCGCCGCAGATGCCGAGGACATGGCCGGCGGCGGCATGGTAGCTCCGAATCCGTTGGGCCCATCCGGTCCGCTTCAGCCATTCCAGATCCGCCCGGGTATTCTTGGAGCCCGGTAGAATCACGGCCGAAAAGGGCGAGAGGTCCTGGACCGCCTCCAGGTAATACACCGAAAGGCCGCCGGTATCGCAAAGCGGGTCGAAATCGGTGAAATTGGAAATATGCGGCAGCCGGATGACGGCCACGGCGGGCGTTTCAATGTCGCCGGGCGAAACAGAGGCCGGTTGTTCAATGGCCACCGAGTCCTCGGCCTCGATCCGGATATGGGTAAACCAGGGGATTACCCCGTAGCATTTTTTCCCCGTTTTTTCCTCGATCCATTCCACCCCGTCGACAAAAAGGCCGGCATCCCCGCGGAACCGGTTGACCATAAACCCGGCAATGCGGTCCCGGTGTTTTTGCGGCAGACATTCGAGCGTGCCCACGATCTGGGCAAACACCCCGCCCTTGTCGATGTCTGCCACAAGGATCACCGGCGCATCCCCATATTCCGCCATGCGCAGGTTGACGATGTCTCGCGCCATGAGGTTGACTTCGGCGCAGGATCCCGCGCCTTCCATGATCACGGCATCATAGTCGGCGCGCAGCCGGTCCAAAGATTTTGCCGCTGTGGCAAACAGGCTGTTTTTGGCATCATAATATTCGCGGGCCTGCTGGTTGCCCATGGCCTTTCCCCGGACCACCACCTGGGAGCCGGTATCGCCGGTGGGCTTTAGCAGCACGGGGTTCATGTCCACGTGCGGCGCCAGTCGCGCGGCTTCGGCCTGGACGATCTGGGCCCGGCCCATTTCAAGGCCTTCCGGGGTCACCCCGGAATTGTTGGACATGTTCTGCGCCTTGTACGGACAGACAGCAATGCCCCGGTCTGCGGCCACCCGGCACATGGCCGTGGCCAGCACGCTTTTGCCCACATCCGAGCCGGTGCCGAGAAACGCCAGGCACGGGGCTTTTGGTTTGGTATGATTCATCTGTATCTTTTCAAATCAGGCTCGCGCAAAGCCGCCAAGACGCAAAGAAAAAAACGCGAAAGACTTTGCGTGTTGGCGCGAAAAGTTTGCTTTTATTTAGTGCCCAAACGAAAACCAGGATTTTTCGTCAAGATCAAGGAAGACGAAAATTTTAACCGCAGGCATACATGTAGTATTCTGAGGATTAAAATTTGAGTCTGACACAGATATTGGCGAAAAAGACGGTTTTCGTTCGGGCACTATTTACCCAGTTCGTACTTGCCGTCATACCCCCGGGGCGTCACCATCCGGTCGCCGTAGACAAACGTCTGGCTGTTGCCCACAAAAACGGTGGTCTGCATGCCCACCTGCCTGCAGTCCAGGGTTTCAAGGGTGCACAGGGAAACGGTCTGCCCATCCCGCATGGCGGCGGTGGTCAGGCCCACCGGCGTGTCTTTGGCCCTATGGGCCAGCAGGATCTGCCGGGCCGATTCAAGCTGCCAGTCGCGCTTTTTGCTCCGCGGGTTGTAGAAAACGATTACAAAATCGGCTTCAGCCGCCATTTGGATCCGTTTTTCGATCACCGGCCAGGGCGTGAGCAGATCGCTTAAACTGATGGCGGCAAAATCATGCATCAGCGGCGCCCCCAGAAGGGCGGCCCCGGCGGAAAGCGCCGGGATGCCGGGCACGACTTCCACGTAAAGCGCATCGGTTTCGCCGCCGCCGACGGCCACATCGTTGCTGCGGCACAGTTCAAAGACCAGCCCCGCCATGGCATACACACCCGGATCGCCGCTGCAGACCAGGGCGCATGTATTGCCGGATCGTGCGGTTTCAATGGCCTGCCAGACCCGTTCGACCTCCTTTGTCATGCCGGTGGCGATCACCGGCTTTTGTCCGATCAACGGCCGGACGAGGTCAATGTAGGTGGTATAGCCGCAGATGGTGTCCGCCGACTCGATGGCCTCCCGCGCCCGCCCGCTCATGTGGGCCGGCCCGCCCGGTCCTATGCCGACGACATACAGGACACGGCGGCCACGGCCACCGTCACGTTGCCGGATTTCACCTTCGGCACCAGCAGTTTCCCGCCGCCGGCTGCCCGTATCGCTGCTGCTTCGCATACGCTGTTGACTCCCATGTGTTTTTCGACCATGGCTGACGGGGTTTTCACGCCGCCGACCGCGGCCAGTATGTCGCGATCATAACCTTCAAGCGGCCGTGCAAAATGGGCGGCCATGGCCTTTAACCCCGGCTCGGCCAATTTGTCCGAAATGGTGGCAAACCGCCGGATGCTGGCGCGGCTTAGCCCATACTCATCAAAGACGCCGAAAACGGCATCAATCAACTCCTGGGATTCTGTGCCGCTGTTGCAGCCCACGCCCACCACCAGGGTTTTGGGGCGCAGCACCAAAACATCGTCGGCCAAATCGCATATAAAATGATCCACGAAGATCCCCGGCCCGTTTCCAAATCCGGATGCATTGCAGGATTCCGTCCATTCTTGGAGCCCATCATCCAATATATAGTATGGATCATGGCGCCGGACCGATCGCCCTGCAAGAAACGCCATGCTCACGGCCCTGACGGCTGCCGGGTTTTCAATCTCGGCGCCGTATTCTTCGGCCATCAGATCGACGGCCGGCACGCCGGCATTGTCCGTGGCCGTGGAGATCACCGGCACAGCCCCGATGCATTGCGCCACATTTTCGGCCAGGGCATTGGCACCGCCGGCATGGCCGGAAAGGAGGCTTACGGCAAACCGGCCCGCATCGTCGACTGCCACCACGGCCGGATCGCTGGTTTTTTCGCCGATATAAGGGGCGATCATGCGAACGGCGATGCCGGTGGCCATGACGAAAACATGGGCCTTGTATTGATAAAACGTTTCCCTGACGGCATCGGCCAGCCGGGTGAAGCCGATCGCCCCTTCCGGGGGCGGGTCAACGG
>JBNJEA010000059.1:0-17641 GCA_051745395.1 Thermodesulfobacteriota bacterium
GCAAATGCGGTCCTCTACGACGGCATCCGCCCGCTGGGCATGGGCAATGCCTTTACCGCGGTCGCCGACGATGAAAACGCGGTCTTTTACAACCCCGCCGGGCTTTCCATGATGTCGGGCTTTCAACTCGGCGTGGTCAACCCGCTGATCGAAATCGCCGATGACAGCATTGATTTTGCCGATGACGCCGGGGACGTGGATTTTGACAACACCACGGAAGTGGCCGATCTGCTGCGGAATTATACCGGCAAACCCCAGCATGTGCGCGTGGGCCTGTTTCCGCATTTGGGGTTAAATATCAAGGACGTCGGGGTGATGGTCGGCGCCCTCGGCCAGGGCACTGTGGACGTTGAGATCAACAACCCCGTCTGGCCGCAAACCCGGGTTGACCTGATCGCCGATTACGGCCCGATCGCGGGCGCCGGATTTAAACTGCCCGCTGTTGAAAACCTGCATCTCGGCATGAGCTTGAAATATATCGGCCGGGAAAGCCTCAGCGAAGTCTACACGCCGGCCGAAATTGCAGCCGATGATTTCGACGACCAGCTCGATGATGACCAGAACTCCGGCAGCGCCGCTTCAGTGGATTTCGGCGCCATTTATGAACTGTCGTTTATCGAGGCCGTGGATACAAAAGTCGGCTTTTCCGCGTTAAACATTCCGGAGATGGACATGGGCGATGCCGTGGACATCAAGTCCCAATACGATATCGGGGTTGCGGTCGGCAAGTCCTTTGGCTTCTGTGATATCGTCGGGGCCTTTGATATCCATGACATTACCAACAACGCCATTGCGGATTCGGAACTGTCCAAACGGATTCACATGGGCGCCGAAGTCCAGTTGCCGGTATTGGCGCTAAGAGCCGGGTTAAATGACGGCTACCTGGCCGGCGGCGCCACCATTGACCTGAAACTTTTCCGTTTTGACGTAGCCACTTATGCAACGGAAAAAGGGGCGTATGCCGGCCAGAAAGACGAACGCCGCTATTTGGCCCAGGTGAGCTTTGGCTGGTAAAAGTGACAAAATCCTTTGAAAAAAACAAAACAAATGCTTGACACTGCACCGGTTTTGTTGATACGAAGTAAAATCTTTCATAAATGACAAAATTATACACGTTTCGTTATAGACGCATTTCTCATGGATAACCGGACAGTCATTATTAACCTGATTCTGCTACTGATCGTACCCGTACGGGGCGTAGTTGACGTCCTTGGGGACAAACGGGGTTGATAATGGCTTGTTTGAATTACTAAGCATTTTAAATTCTTTAAAAAAACCGTTATCAGCCCCAAAAGCTGGTAACGGTTTTTTTTTTACGGGAGGGGAAAAATGAAGAGCGACAATGCCAAGCAGGGGATCGGGCGGGCGCCGCATCGCTCATTGCTCAAGGCCATGGGATACACGGATGATGAAATCAAGCGGCCGCTCATCGGGGTTGCCAATTCCGTCAACAGCATCGTTCCGGGCCATACCAACCTGGACAAGATCGCCGAGGCCGTCAAGGCCGGCATATACATGGCCGGGGGCACCCCCGTGGAATTCGGCACCATCGGCGTATGCGACGGCATCGCCATGGGCCACGAGGGCATGAAATATTCACTGGGCAGCCGGGAATTGATCGCCGATTCCATCGAAACCATGGCCACGGCCCATGCGCTTGACGCCATGGTGATGATTCCCAACTGCGATAAAATCGTGCCCGGCATGCTCATGGCCGCCGCCCGACTGGACCTGCCGGCCATTTTTATCAGCGGCGGGGCCATGCTTGCCGGCCGGCACCCGGAAAAGCCCTCGGAAAAGGTGGATTTGATTTCGGTGTTCGAATCCGTGGGCAAGGTCCGCAAAGGCGAAATCACCGAGGACCAACTCCTGGAAATCGAAAATGCGGCCTGCCCCACCTGCGGGTCATGCTCAGGGATGTTTACCGCCAATTCCATGAACTGTTTGACCGAGGCCATCGGCCTGGGACTGCCCGGCAACGGCACGATTCCCGCCGTCATGTCGGCCCGGCTTCGCCTGGCCAAACAGGCCGGCATCCAGATTGTCGGCCTTCATGACCAGGGCATTACCCCGAGCCGGATTTTGACCGAAAAAGCCTTTGCCAACGCCCTGGCCGTAGACATGGCCCTGGGCTGTTCAACGAATACGGTCTTACACATTGCCGCCCTGGGCCATGAAATCGGAATGCCGCTCGACCTCGACCGGATCAACGCCATCAGCAACGACATTCCGCACCTGTGTTCAATGTCTCCCGGCGGCCCCCATCACATTGAGGACCTCTATCACGCCGGCGGTATCTACGCGGTAATGAAAACCCTGGCCGGCGCCGGCAAGATCAATGAAGACTGCATCACGGTAACCGGCCGGACGGTCAAAGACAACCTGGCATCGGCGAAGGCCATTGATACCGGCGTTATCCGGCCCATGGACAACCCGTATCATAAAACCGGCGGCCTGGCCGTGTTATTCGGCAACCTGGCACCCAACGGCTGTGTGGTCAAACAATCGGCCGTTGCCGAGGAGATGCTTTGCCATGAAGGCCCGGCCCGGGTATTTGATTCTGAAGAACTAGCCACCGACGCCATCATGGACGGGCAGATCAAAAAAGGCGACGTGGTGGTTATTCGCTACGAAGGCCCCATGGGCGGGCCCGGCATGCGGGAAATGCTTACGCCGACCTCGGCGATTGCCGGCATGGGCCTGGACGGTTACGTGGCATTGATTACAGACGGCCGGTTTTCCGGGGGGACCCGGGGGGCGGCCATCGGCCATGTTTCGCCGGAGGCCATGCAGAAGGGGCCGATCGGCATTATCCAGGAAGGCGACCGGATTGCCATCGACATTGCCAATAAATCGATTACACTACAGGTCGCCAAAGCCGAAATCGAAAAACGGTTTGCCGACTGGCAGGCGCCGGCGCCGAAAATCACGCGCGGGTACATGGCCCGCTACGCCCAGCAGGTAACATCGGCGGACAGGGGTGCGGTGTTGAAGTAGGTATAAGGTATAAGGTATAAGGTGTAAGGTATAAGGTTGCCCGAAACGGAATTTTCACTGGCTATCATATTTAACGGTTAGACAAGGAAGGTCGCTCATGAAGCTAAAAGGCGCTGACATTTTAATCAAGATGCTTCAGGAAGAAGGCGTGGATTCCATTTTCGGATATCCCGGCGGGGCCGTCATCGACATCTATGATGCATTGATGACCAGCGATATCAGACATTTACTCGTGCGTCACGAACAAGGCGCCGTGCATGCCGCAGACGGGTATTCCCGTTCCAGCGGCAAGGTCGGTGTCTGCCTGGTGACCTCCGGGCCGGGGGCGACCAACACGGTCACCGGGATTGCCTCGGCTTACATGGACTCGATTCCCATGGTGGTCTTTACCGGCCAGGTCCCCACGGCGCTTATCGGCAACGACGCCTTCCAGGAAGTCGACATTGTCGGCATTACCCGGCCGTGTACCAAGCACAACTACCTGGTCAAAGACGTCCGGGATCTGGCCCGGATCATCAAGGAGGCCTTCCATATTGCCCGCTCCGGGCGGCCCGGCCCCGTCTTGGTGGACCTGCCCAAAGACGTCATCAATGCCGTTACCACGTTTAAAAAACCCGGCGAGGTGCAGTTGCGCTCCTATAACCCGACATACAAGCCCAATATCAAACAGCTGCAGAAAGTCGTCGACCTGATTGCCAAGGCGAAAAAGCCGGTGCTTTTCTGCGGCGGCGGCGTCAGCCTGTCCCGGGCCCACGAAGAGGTGACCGAACTGGCGCGGAAAACAAAAATCCCCGTCACCAGTACGTTGATGGGGCTTGGCGCCTTTCCCGGAACCGAAGATCTCTGGCTGGGCATGATCGGCATGCACGGCACCTACCGGGCCAACATGGCGGTGTCTGAATGCGATCTGCTGATATCGGTCGGCGTGCGATTTGACGACCGGGTCACGGGAAAGACGGACGAATTTGCGCCCGAAGCCACGGTGGTCCAAATCGATATTGATCCGACCTCGATCCAGAAAAACATCCCGGTCTCCGTGCCCGTGGTCGGCGACTGCCGCATATCGGTGGGCCAGTTAAACGAACTGATCACCAACACTGATCTGGGGGACCTGGATGCAAAACGAAACAGCTGGCTGGAAGAAATCGAGAACTGGAAGCAGACCACGCCGCTGGCCTACAAGCAGACCGATACGATCAAGCCCCAGTACGTGATCGAATGCCTGTATGAACTCACCCGCGGCGAGGCCATCGTCTCCACGGAAGTCGGACAGAACCAGATGTGGGCGGCCCAGTATTACCATTTTAAAACCCCCGGTCATTTCATTACCTCCGGCGGTCTGGGCGCCATGGGATTCGGGCTGCCCGCCGCCATCGGCGCCCAGGTGGGGGCACCGGATAAAGTGGTCGTCGATGTGGCCGGTGACGGCAGCATCCAGATGAACATCCAGGAACTGGCCACTGCCGTGCAGTACAAACTCCCGGTCAAGGTGGCCATCTTAAACAACGGATTTCTGGGCATGGTGCGCCAGTGGCAGGAACTGTTCTATGACAAGCGCTATGCCAGCACGCAGTTTGAACATGCGCCGGATTTTGTCAAGCTCGCCGAGGCCTACGGGGCGATCGGACTGCGGGCCCACACGCCCGGCGAGGTCAAATCCGTGCTCGAAGAAGGCTTGAAAGCCGAAGGACCCGTAATCATGGATTTTGTCGTGGAAGCCGAGGAAAGTGTTTATCCCATGGTACCGGCCGGAGCACCGATTAAGAAGATGCTTTTGGTCTAGCGGGTTGAAAACGCAAGTTTTCCCCGATGTTTCTTTAAACCCGGACAAAAACCAATCGTTTCAATCCGAATCCATTTGATTGTTTCCAACCTGTAACCGGTGTGAAAAAAGGACTCGACGATGAACGAAAAAAAACATTTACTCTCCATTCTCGTGGACAATGAACCGGGGGTGTTGTCCCGGATAACCGGGTTGTTTTCCGGCCGGGGCTATAATATTGAAAGCTTGAGCGTGGCCGAAACCGTGGACCCAAAGGTCTCCCGGATCACTATGGTGACAACGGGCAGCCCCAATATCATCGAGCAGATTCAAAAACAGCTCAATAAACTCATCAACGTAATCAAAGTCACCAACCTGACCGGCAGCAACTACGTGCAGCGGGAAATGGCGCTGATCAAGGTAAACGCAAAAACCGAGCACCGGGCGGAAATCCTTCGGATCACCGATATTTTCCGGGGCCAGGTAGTCGACGTGGGCATGGAGCACTTTACTGTAAAAGTCACCGGCGATCCGGACAAAATCATGGCGATCCTAAACCTGTTCAAGCCGTTCGGCATCCGGGAAATCGCCCGGACCGGCAATATTGCCCTGCCCAGGGAATCAAAATAACAAATTTACATATTACACAGATCAATTCAGGAGGCGTAAAAAATGGCAAAGATCAATTTTGGCGGCGTGGAAGAAGAGGTCATTACATCGGATGAATTTCCCCTGGAAAAGGCGCGGGAAATACTCAAGGACGAAACCATTGCCGTGCTCGGCTACGGCGTTCAGGGGCCGGCCCAGGCGTTAAACCTCAAGGACAACGGTTTCGAGGTCATCATTGGCCAGATGGAAGGCGATGAATACTGGGAAAAGGCCATCTCCGACGGATTTGTCCCCGGAAAAACCCTGTTTCCGCTGGAAGAAGCCGCCCGGCGGGGCACCATCATCAAGGAGCTGCTCTCAGATGCCGGGCAGGTGGCGACATGGCCGAAAATCAAGGCGTGCCTGAACGAAGGCGATGCCATTTATTTCTCCCACGGTTTTTCCGTGGTCTACAAGGAGCAGACGGGAGTGATTCCGCCTGAAAATGTGGATGTCATCCTTGTGGCCCCCAAGGGCTCGGGGCGCAGCGTTCGCCAGAATTTCCTCCAGGGCAGCGGGATCAATTCCAGCTATGCCATCCACCAGGACTACACCGGCCGAGCAAAGGAACGGACCCTGGCAATCGGCATTGCCATCGGTTCCGGCTACCTGTTTCCCACCACCTTTGAAAAAGAGGTCTTCAGTGACTTAACCGGTGAACGCGGTGTTTTGATGGGATGCCTGGCCGGGGTCATGGAGGCGCAGTACAACACCCTGCGCGAACATGGCCACAGCCCCAGCGAAGCCTTCAATGAAACCGTGGAGGAACTGACCCAGAGCTTAATCCGGCTGGTGGATGAAAACGGCATGGACTGGATGTTTTCCAACTGCAGCGCCACGGCCCAGCGTGGCGCCCTGGACTGGTCGCCGAAATTCCGGGATGCGGTCAAGCCGGTTTTTGACAAACTATACGAAAGCGTGGCCTCCGGTGAGGAGACCAAGCGGGTACTCGATATCAACAGCGCCCCGGATTACAAAGAAAAACTCACCCGGGAGCTCGACGTTATTAAAAACTCCGAAATGTGGAGTACCGGCGCGGCTGTTCGTGCCCTGCGGCCCGAACGGCGAAAAAAGTAAAACAAATCGGGATGGCAAACAATGGAATCGATACTCTTATACGACACCACCCTCCGGGACGGCACCCAGGGCGAAAAAATCAGCTTTACCGCCGAGGACAAGCTGAAAGTGGCCAAAAAGCTCGACGAGCTGGGCATCCACTACATCGAAGGCGGCTGGCCGGGGGCCAGCATCAAGGATTGGGAGTTTTTCCAGATGGCCGCCCGGGAGCGCTTTGCCCATGCCAGGCTCACCGCTTTCGGTTCCACGCATAAGCACGGCATTAAAGCCGGCGAAGACCAACAGCTCAATGCCATTATCGAAAGCGGCGCGCCGGTGGGCACCATATTCGGCAAGACCTGGGATTTGCATGTTGAAAAGATCCTGGGCATCTCCCTGGCAGACAACCTGGATATGATCCGGCAATCCGTGGCCTATCTCAAGGAAAACGGCATGGAAGTCCACTATGATGCCGAACATTTTTTCGACGGCTACAAGGAAAACGCCGACTACGCCTCGCAGACCATCTCAGCGGCAGTGGCCGGGGGGGCGGACATGGTCGTGCTTTGTGACACCAACGGCGGCACCCTGCCCCATGAAATCGAGGCCATCATCGGGCAAATCAAAGCCGTTATTGAATCAGCCGCTGAAAAACCCGTCCGCATCGGCATCCATACCCATAACGATTCCAACCTGGCCGTGGCCAACAGCATTACTGCGGTTCGCGCCGGCGCCACCATAGTCCAGGGCACAATCAACGGCTACGGCGAACGATGCGGCAATGCGGATTTGACCTCGATTATTCCGATTTTGAAAATCAAAATGGGCTATCCCTGCATTTCCGATGAAAACCTTGCCAATCTGCAGCGGGTGTCGTTGTTTATCAGTGAAACGGCCAACATGACCCCGCTGCACAGCCGGCCTTTCGTCGGAAAAAGCGCCTTTGCCCACAAAGGCGGCGTCCATGTCAATGCCATCATGAAAGAACCCCGGGCCTATGAGCACATGGATCCGGAATGGGTGGGCAACCGGCGCCGGGTCCTGATTTCCGACATGGCCGGCAAAAGCAACATCGAGTACAAAGCCAGAGAACTCGGCATAGATGTCGATACCACCGGCCTGGACAGCAGCCAGATCGTTTCCGAGATCAAGCGGATGGAACAGGAAGGCTACCAGTTCGACATTGCCGACGGCTCTTTTCAGATCGTGCTGGAAAAACTTTCCAACCAGTTCCGGCCGCATTTCGACCTGGAATCCTTCCGGGTCACCATTGAAAAAGAAAAAGACCAGCCGTGCTATTCCCATGCCATGATCAAAATCACCGTGGACGGCCGGGTCGAAGAAATCACGGCCGCAGAAGGCCACGGGCCGGTCAGCGCCCTCGACAACGCCCTGAGAAAGGCATTAAACAATGTCTATGCCAACGTGCTCGATCCGGTGCACCTGGTGGACTTCAAGGTCCGTGTACTGGAGGGCCGGGAAGGGACATCAGCCCGGGTGCGCGTGTTGATCGATTCGCGGGATGAAGAAAAAATCTGGAGCACCATGGGCGTTTCCGAAGACATTATCGAGGCCAGTTGGCAGGCCCTGGCCGACAGCTTCCAATACAAGCTGGCCAAGATCAAAAAAGCCAACGGAATGTAAGAACCTGACGGAGCAAGATCATGAAAGAAAAAGTCTATATTTTCGACACCACCCTTCGCGACGGGGAACAGTCCCCGGGCGCGAGCATGAACACGGCCGAAAAGGTCCGGATTGCCACGCAGCTGGAAAAACTGGGGGTGGATGCCATTGAGGCCGGCTTTCCGGCCGCCTCCGAGGGCGATTTCGAAGGGGTCAGCGAAGTGGCCAGAAAAGTGGTCAATTCCGAAATCGTTGCGCTGTGCCGGGCCTCGGTCCATGATATCGACTGGGCCTGGAAGGCGGTCTCCCATGCGGCCCGGCCCCGCATTCACACCTTCCTGGCCACCTCGGATATTCACATGCAGTACAAGCTGCAAATGGACCGGGATGAGGTTTTAAAAAACGCGGTGGAAGCGGTCAAGTATGCCTGTTCCTACACGGATAACGTCGAATTTTCCGCAGAGGATGCCTCCCGCAGCGATCCGGACTTTCTCTGCCAGGTCGCCCAAGCCGTAATCGACGCCGGGGCGAAGTTTGTCAATCTCCCCGATACGGTCGGCTATGCCGTGCCCTATGAGTTCGGACGGTTGATTGAATACGTCATCGAACACACGCCCAATATGAACAAAGCGGTTTTGAGCGTGCACTGCCACAACGACCTGGGCCTGGCCACGGCCAACACGCTTTCGGCCATCCATGCCGGCGCCCGGCAGGCCGAAGTCACCATCAACGGCATCGGCGAGCGGGCCGGCAACACCTCGCTCGAAGAACTGGTGATGACCATCAACACCCGGCCCAACTTTTTGCCGGTCACCACGGGTATTGAAACCAAGCGCATTTACAGCATCAGCCGATCGGTGAGCATGATCACCGGGATTATGGTCCAGCCCAACAAGGCCATTGTGGGCGCCAATGCCTTTGCCCACGAGGCGGGCATCCATCAGCACGGGATGCTTAAAAATTCCATGACCTACGAAATCATGAAGCCCGAATCCATCGGGCTGACCAGCAGCAAAATGGTCATGGGCAAGCATTCCGGCAAGCACGCCCTGCACAAGCACTTAAAGAACATGGGCTATGACCTGTCCGAAGATGAACTGCAACTGGTCTTCAAAAAGTTCAAAGCGCTGTCGGACAAAAAGAAGGTGGTGCTCGACGAGGATATCGAGGCCCTGGTCAATGAAGGGGTACTGCGGACCGCAGAGATTTACTCCCTGCAATACCTGCATGTCATCGCCGGCACCACGGTGATGCCCACGGCAACGGTAAAACTGCTGATCAACGGCAATGAATCCGTCTGCACGGGCAGCGGAAACGGCCCCATCGATGCGGCATTTGATGCCATTTCTCAATTGACGGGGACTCAATCCGAATTGCTTCGCTTTTCCGTCAGCGCGTTGACCGGCGGCACGGACGCCCAGGGCGAAGTCACCGTGCGGCTCAAGGAAAACGGCCTGATCGCACTGGGCCGCGGGGCGGACCCCGACATTATCACGGCCAGCGCTTCGGCCTATGTCAACGGATTAAACCGCCTGGAATACCTGAAACAAAACCCCGCCAGAACCTCCGAGGCGCTTTGAAAAGACAAGGCACCAAATTAGCTCTAAATAGACAGGGGCGGGTTTCAAACCCGCCCCTGCGCCACACCAAATACCGGCGAAAAAAATTTCCTACCTAAATTCAGGTCCTATTCGATCACCCGGAACTGCACCCTGCGGTTTTGATCGGGATTATCCGTTTCCAGGTTCTCTTCCCCGTAAATGTTGGTTTCAATGCGGTCGGCATCTATGCCGGCCTCGGTTAAATAGGACCTGACGCTTTTTGCCCGTTCGCCGGCCAGCCACTTGTTATAGACCTTCGGCCCGCTGGGGCTGCAGTACGCCTCGAGGGCAACGGATGCATCGGGATTGTCTTTCATCCACGCGATTTTTTCATCCAGCTTTGTTTTGGCGTCTTTGCCCAGGGAATCGTCGTCAAAACCGAAATAGATATCGCTTCCTTCCACCGCCTGTTTATCCGGCCGGTCGGCGGCTTTTTCTTTTTCTCCGGCTGCCTTTTCTGCAGTGGCTTTTTCTTCTGCAGCCTTTTCCGCAGCGGCTTTTTCCTCTGCCGCTTTTTCCTCTGCCGCTTTTTCTTCTGCTGCCTTTTCTGCAGCGGCTTTTTCCTCTGCCGCTTTTTCTTCTGCAGCCTTTTCCGCAGCGGCTTTTTCTTCTGCCGCTTTTTCTTCGGCTGCCTTTTCCGCAGCGGCTTTTTCTTCGGCTGCCTTTTCCTCTGCTGCCTTTTCTGCAGCGGCTTTTTCTGCAGCTGCCTCTTCTTCAGCCCGGAGTTCAGCGACATCCACCTGGACATCACCGGCCAGCATTGCCTTTTTCAGGCCCTTGTCCGCCGGTTTATCACACAGCCAGATGCCAAACATCGCCTCCTTAAAATCAAGGCCTTTTATAGTGGACCGCAGATCATCATATTTGTATACTTTTGTGCCAATCCCGGGTTTGTACTTGAAATCAAAAATATCGCCCTCCTTGATGGGGTCGGAAAAACAGTCCAAGAACTTGTCGATCTGCGGCTGAATCGGTTCGATATTGCCGCCGGTGGCACTTTTGAATCCGTTATTGCAGGCCTTTTTCATGGTATCCTGATCGACGTCGTCGATTAAATGGAGCCGAATGGCCATGGGTTCATCCGCACTCATCACCACATCCTCGTCGGTTTCCGCATCCATCAGGTACAAGCCGCCGACATAGAATTTCATAAACATCACACTCCGAACACCGGCGCCATTTAACACAACGGTTTTACCGTCGATTTCCATTTTCTCCGGCAGCTCAACATCCTGAAGTTCCCTTGCCGAAGCAAGCGATGCCATCATAAAAAACACCAGCATGGCAATTAAAATTCTTTTGAACATGATCGACTCCTTTTTCTGTTTTTAGTTAAAATACCCGTTTCATAGAAAAAACTGCGTTTATAGTTCAAATACTTAGCATGATCGATGCAATTTTTACAGCTTTTTTTTAACGAAAACAAGATGTTTGCAGGGACCCGGTCAATTCTTTAATGTGGGACAAACCATTTTCAATCAAATATTTGTTCAATCCGTCAATGGTTTCTATCGCCGTACCCGGATTGATGTAATTGGCCGTGCCGATTTCAACGGCCGTGGCCCCGGCAATTATAAATTCCAGGGCATCCTCGGCGTTCATGATTCCGCCGATACCGATCACGGGAATATCCACACGGCCGGCCACTTCCCAGACCATGCGAAGGGCCACAGGTTTGATGGCCGGCCCGGACAGGCCGCCGGTAATATTGCCCAAAGTTGGGCGGCGTGTTTTGATATCGACGGCCATGCCGGTGATCGTATTGATCAACGAAATCGCGTCGGCCCCGCCATCTGCCACGCTTTGTCCGATTGCGGCCACATCGGTGACATTGGGCGACAGCTTGGCAATCACGGTTTTTTTCGTCCGTTTTCTGACGGCCTCGATAACGTTTCGGGCCGCTGCGGGGTCAATACCGAAGGCAACTCCGCCGGCCTTGACATTGGGACAGGAAATGTTGACCTCAATGCCGGCAATACCGTCCACGGCTTCGATCCGTTCGGCAAGGGCCGCATACTCCTCGATGCTTTTGCCGTACACATTGACGATGACCTGCGTATCATAGCCAATCAGGGCCGGCAGCTTTTCGTGGACAAAGGCTTCGATTCCGATATTTTCCAGGCCGATGGCGTTTAACATGCCGCAGGCGGTTTCCACGATTCGCGGCGGCGGGTTGCCGGGCGCCGGATGCAACGAAAGGCCCTTGACGATAATGGCACCGAGGCGGTTGAGATCGAGCAAATCCCCGAACTCCACGCCGTAGCCGAACGTGCCGGAAGCGGTCATCACCGGGTTTTTGAGTTTCAATCCACCGATTTCCACACCAAGGGCGGCAGTAGAAGAAGACATCTGTTTTTTTTCCATGGTGGCGGTTATATAGACCTGCTTTGAACGATAGATAAAGATTTGATAGATATTTAATCACAACATGGCGCCGGTTTCAACCGTAAATACCTTGATCCGGTTATCCGAATTTGGGTCAGCAACAGCCAATTTTCGCGCCAGGACGCAAAGGCGCAAAATTTTCAGGCCCTTTTTGACGCTCTTGGCGGCTTTGCACGAAAACAGAAAAAAATAGCCCGACGACCCGTCTCCTGCTGGAGCAAACCGGATACCCGGATTTTCGCGGCGTTATTTTTAAAAAACGTCTTGACGACCAACTGACAATCAGCGTATTTGACCTAAATTGAGCCGGGAATGACTCCCCGGATTGCATTGAACGAAACACCTAAAAATGGTCCCTTGATGATTTTGCAGCCGCAGCGCAGGCTCCGCATCTGTTTGTTGAGCTACCGCAGCAACCCCCACTGCGGGGGCCAGGGGGGCTATGTGCGGAATTTATCGCACGGGTTGGCCGAGCTCGGCCACCAGGTGGATGTCATTTCCGGTCAGCAGTACCCGGTTTTAAAAAACGGGGCCCGCTTGATCCGGATGCCGAGCCTGGATCTTTACAACCCGGAAGACCTGTTCCGGGTGCCAAAGCCCCGGGAACTGGCCGACGCCGTCAATCTCATCGAATGGCTCGGCACTTCCACGATGGGATTTCCCGAACCCTACACCTTCGGTTTGCGGGCTTGGCGCTATTTAAAGCCCCGGCTGGGAAAATACGACATCATCCACGACAACCAGAGCCTGTCCTACGGCATCTGGACCCTGAAAAACAAAATGCCCACCGTGGCCACCATTCATCACCCCATTACCGTGGACCGCGACATCGCCGTCAAAGCCGAACCGTACTTGTGGCGCAAACTAAAACAGTTGCGGTGGTATTCGTTTCTCAAGATGCAAAAACGGGTCGCCCGCACCCTGCCCCATGTCATCACGGTCTCGGACGCGGCCCGGAAAGACATCTGCCGGGAATTTCAAATCAACGGCAGCCGGTTTTCCATCGTGCCCAACGGCATTAACACGGAGTTGTTTTATCCGGTGCCGGAAATCCCGCGGGAAAGCAACCGGATTATCGTCACCAACAGTGCGGATACGCCATTAAAGGGTCTGCATTATCTGCTTTATGCCATTGAGCGCATGGCAAAAAGTCGCGACATCCGGCTGGTGGTCGTAGGCAGCCCAAAGAAAAACGGCATGGTGGAAAAACTGGTTCGGCGACTGGGCATCGGCCACCGGATCACATTTACCGGGCGCATCGAATACGACGAATTTGTGCGGCAATACGCCCGGGCCACCGTGGCCGTGGTCCCTTCGGTATACGAGGGCTTCGGCTTGCCGGCCGGCGAGGCCATGGCCTGCGCCGTGCCGGTGATCAGTACCACCGGCGGCGCTTTGCCCGAAGTCGTCGGCGATGCGGGGCTGCTGGTGCCGCCGGCCGATGCCGATGCCTTGGAAAAGGCGATTGTAAAGGTCATCGACAACTCCGAACTGGCGTACCAACTCGGCCAGGCCGGCTACCGGCGGGTACAGAAGCATTTGACATGGACGGCCGCCGCGGAAAAAACCGTGGCCGCCTATCAACAGGTAATGCATGCTTACAATCGATTATAAACGCCTCAATATTCAACCCGGCGACCGGGTCCTCGACATCGGGTGCGGGCCGGGACGGCATGTGTGCGGCGCCTGTGCGGCATATGACGCCACAGTGATCGGGGCGGACCTGAAACTGGCCGATCTCCGGGAGGCAAGGACCCATCTCTGGCTCCACGAACAATACGGCGGAAGACTCCGGGGAAAATGGGCCCTGTGTTCGGCCGACATCACCGCCCTGCCCTTTTCCGACGCCCATTTCGACCACGTGATCTGCGCCGAGGTCATGGAGCACATCGCCGCAGAGCGGCCCGCAACCCGGGAGCTCGTCCGGGTCTTAAAGCCCGGCGGAAACCTGGCGGTCAGCGTGCCGCGCTACATGCCGGAAAAAATCTGCTGGTGGCTTTCCCGTCAATACGCCAACACCGAAGGCGGCCATGTCCGCATTTACAAAAAAAGCCGGATTATCGGCCTGTTTGAAAACCTGGGCCTCACCAAACAGGGCGACCATTATGCCCACAGCCTGCATGCGCCGTACTGGTGGCTCAAGTGCCTGTTCGGACCGGACAACGACACGGCCGCACCGGTTTGCGCCTACCACCGGTTTTTAACCTGGGATATCATGAAAAAACCGGTATTGACCCGCTTCATGGATCGGCTTTTCAATCCGGTTATCGGAAAGAGCTTGGTGCTGTATTTCCGAAAATAAACCTCAACAAGGCCACTTGTCCGGCATTTGTCCGCAATGCCGGCGCTGCAGCACGCCCAGGGTCCTTGTCATGGGCATTTCGACAAACAGGCCGGTGGAAAGGGCCAGCCGGTAGATCGAATACGGCGCCTGTCCGCCTTCGTCCGGATCCTTGAAAATATCGTGGATCAAAAGGTAGCCGCCCGGCATCAAATGGGAAACCCAGTTGTTGTAGTCCGTAAAGGCGGCCTCGTAGCTATGGCCGCCGTCGATGAAGACCAGGCTCAGCGGCGTGGCCCAGTACCGGGCCGCGGCTGTTGACGTGCTGACGACGGCGACCACGGTATCGACCAGGCCGCTTTTTTCCAAAGCCCGGCGAAAATGCGGAAACGTATCCATCCGCCCGGTTTCCGGATCCCAGGTTTCCGGGTCAAAATACCCCTCTCCGGGCTGCTGTTCTTCCGAGCCCCTATGATGGTCGATGGAAAACAGAACCCCGTTGTTCTCCCGGCATCCGGCGCCGAGATACAGGGCGGATTTTCCGCAGTAACTGCCGATTTCCAGACACGGCCCCAGTTGACTGGCCGCTTTGGCTGCTTCATAGAGCCGCCGGCCTTCGTCGCGATCCAGAAAGCCTTTGACCGAATCAATTGTTTGATCATCGATTTGCATGTTGTGTTTTACGGCATGTCGTCGTAATCATTTTTTACCAGCACCTCCCGCGGTTTCACCCCGTCGGAGGGGCCGACCACGCCTTCTTTTTCCATGAGCTCGATGATGCGGGCCGCCCGGTTGTAACCGACCCGCAGGTGCCGCTGAACCTTGGAAATGGAGGCCTGGCCGGTTTTGGCCACCAGTTGGACGGCCTCGTCATAGCGCTCGTCATAGTCTTCTTCATCGCCGCCGCCCTTTTCCGGGGCGGCGGCCTCGACGACTTCGTGATCGTAATCCGGCGTGTCCTGGGCCTTTAAAAATTCGATAATCTTGTTGACTTCTTCTTCGGAAACATAGGCGCCGTGGATGCGCTGCAGTTTGGCGGTTCCCGGGGGCAGAAACAGCATATCCCCGTTGCCGAGCAGGGTTTCAGCGCCGTTGGTATCCATGATGGTGCGCGAATCGGTTTTTGAAGATACCTGAAACGACATGCGGGTGGGAAAATTGGCCTTGATCAAACCCGTGAGCACGTCCACCGAGGGCCGCTGGGTGGCGATAATCATGTGAATGCCGGCTGCACGCGCCATCTGGGCCAGCCGCGTAAGGCTGACCTCGACGTCTCTTGACGACACCATCATCAAATCCGCCAGTTCATCGATAATCAAAACAATATAGGGCAGTTTTTCCGGCGGTTCTTCGCCCTCGGCCGGCTTTTGCTTATCGATTTTCTTATTGTACTGACTGATGTTTCGGACCCGCTTTTCCGACAGCAGCTGATAGCGGCGCTCCATCTCCCGCACCGCCCAGAACAATGCGTTGGTGGCTTTTTTCATGTCCGTGACCACCGGGGCGATCAAATGGGGAATGCCGTCGTAGGTGGACAGTTCAATCCGCTTGGGATCGATCATGATAAACTTGGTTTCATCAGGGGTGGCCTTGCAGAGCAGACTTGTAATCATGGTGTTGAGCGCAACGCTTTTGCCGGTCCCCGTTGCCCCGGCAATCAACAGGTGCGGCATGGTGGCCAGATCGGCGACCACGGGATGGCCGACGATATCCTTGCCCAGGGCGATGGTCAGCTTGGAGGCAGACTTGGTATACACCGATGAGGCGACGATGTCTTTTAAGGCCACGGTTTCTTTGTGCTCATTGGGCAGTTCGATGCCGATTACGGCTTTGCCGGGAATGGGGGCAATGATGCGCACGCTCATGGCTTTTAATGCCAGGGCCAGGTCATCGGTTAAGTTGACCACCTTGTTGATCTTAACCCCGGGGGCGGGCGAAAATTCATAGCGGGTAATCACCGGGCCAGGCAGCACTTCGGTGACATTGCCCTGGACGCCGAAGTCCTGGAGTTTCTGTTCCAGCAGATGCGACTGTTGCCGCAAATGCTCATGATCGACTTCGGTGGTAACCTGTTCGGGGTCTTCCAGAAAATCCAGCGGCGGCAACTGAAAGCCCTCCTGGACCTGCATGGACTCGAAAACCTGCTGCCGGGGCGGCGGTGTTGACTGCACGGAAAGCGGCGGCGCCGATGTCTTGATTCTGATATCGCCGGCATCGGCTTTTTCCGGCGGCTTTTCCGGTTTTTCGGCTTTTCGGGGTTTTGCGGTTTTGCTCGTATTTTCGGTTTTTTTCCGGGCCGGCTGCGGGGGTTTTTCCGGGCGGGGTTTTCGGCGGGGCAGACGGATTGCCTTTTTCAAAAAGGCGACCGCCCTGCCCATCCAGGTTCTGATCCGACGGGCGAAGGACAAAATCAGTTTCAGGGCGTTTTTCGATACCCGGACCACGGAAATGCCGGTGGTCATGATAAAACCGACGATAAAGCCCACCAGCAGAATGGCCAGCGCGCCGGTCCAGTTGGCATAATCGGACAAAAGCGATCTCAGCGGATCGCCGGCCATGCCGCCGGCCGCATAGGGGGTGGAAAAAACATGGACCACATTGCCGAACAGGGCGAAAAGCGCGCCGGTGGTCACTACCAGCAGCAGGCCCCCGGCGGCGATGAATCCGATATAATGCCCGTTTTTGCCGGTGTAGAATCGCACGCAGGCAATCAGCAGCAAAACGGGGATCCAGAAAGCCCCCATTCCGAAAAGGCCGATCAGAAGGCCGCCGATGTGGGCCCCGCTTAATCCGAAAAAGTTCTCCACGTTGGATGCGCCGCTGGCGTGGTGCAGTGACGGGTCCGCCGGACTGTAGGTCAACAGACTGACAGCCGTAAACAGGACCAGAAAACATAGCAAGATACCGAGGATTTCCTTTTTCATAGGCACATCAAGTCGTTGAATAAAAGTTGGCGGTTCTGCCGGGTTGCCGGGAACGATTTTTTGACAAACGCTAAATTCTGATGGAATCGTAAAAAGTCTGATTTTTAGATGGCGCCGTAAAAAGTTCAAGATCAAGGCTTGCGCAATTTCGAAGAATGCAGGGTACTTATCTGTACGTGAAATTCTGAGAAATTGCGCGTAACGCAGATATTGGACTTCTAAGTAACTCGAGGTTCAAGGTCTATGGTTTAAGGTATAAGGTTTAAAAAACTCAGTGCCTTAGTGCCTTAGTCCCTTAGTGCCTGACCTCCTAAAGTTCCTTTCTGCAAAAAAGCCGCCGCAGCGGAATAAAAAGCTTTTTACG
>JBNJEA010000194.1:0-4798 GCA_051745395.1 Thermodesulfobacteriota bacterium
GTGACATCAAAGGCCAGATACACCCCCGGATAGCCGGTGGCCGCAAAGGCCCGGTTGTGCATGGCCGGTCCGAGGCTGTGGCCCACCGGGTGCCCGATTACGCCGTATAGTTGGGTTGTTGTGTCAATTGTATGCATGGCATTTTCTCGTGGCAGATATTTCCCCAAACTGGTTATCCGGGATACTCCAGTTTTGATCTTACTTATTGAATTTGGACTTCAATCCAACTGAAATCTAACAAATAAAAGCGCGTCGTCCCGGTTGTCATGCCTGCCTCCGCAGGCATGACGGACGAAGCGATTTGCTTGTTTCAGGCATAAACTTGCCTTTGAAAAGTTTTTATTGCCTGCAACAATTCAATAACTGAATTTCTGGATAACCGGATTCCTCAAGGCTACAAAACCATATTCCAAATGCCGGGTCAACGCTTACTTCTCGGTAATTTGTTCATCGATTTTCATGCCGAAATGCCGCCCGCTGTCTTCTACGGCCACCAGGACCTTGTCCCCGGGGCTTATCACGGCAACAGACACCGGTTTTCCCTCGGGAGTCGTCAGCCGGATGGTTTCGGCGTTCTGGACGATGGCATTGATCTCGCGCCCGCCGGCCCGCGCCCGGACCAGCATCAACGGCCGCTTTTCGATTTTTAACCGGCCCACGATACCCACGACCGCCTCGCCCTTGTAGTTGATCAGCAGCACCGGGTCGCCGGCGGCCAGCTCGGACAAATACCGGGTTTTGCCGCCCGGCACCCGGGTATAGGCATGCACCGGACCGGCGTTGACCCGAAACGGCCGCGCCGCCACATAGGGGTTGACCACGCTTTCCGAGTGCACGAGAAACAACGCGCTGCTGCTGTTTCCCACCAGCATTCCCTCGCCTTCGACCATTTCCGTGCACGTGTCCACGCAGACGCGGTCGCCCATGCCCAGCGGCCGGACCTCGGTGATCTCGGCCGTTTCCAGGGCCACTTCTTCCGGTTTGGCCTTGATCCGGCCCAGCGCGTTTTTGAGATCAGCCACGTCTGTGGGGATATAAAGGATGTGGTCGACTCCTTTTTCCAGGATGCCGAACGCGGTTTCCGCCGCTTCAATCCCCCGGACGGCCACGATGACATCCGCGCCTTTGGCGATTAAATTCTCCAGGGGAATGATCGTCCAGTCCGAACAGGTCAAAATCACCTTTTTGCGCTGACTGAGACGCACGATTTCTTCTTCGTCCTCTCCGCTGGTGACATTGAAAAACACCACGTCCTCTCCGATCTTTAAGTCACCGTCTTCGGCGATGGTATCGATACGCCCCAGCGCCTTGACGTCATCGGCATGGCCCGGCGGCACGACAATGCCGTCGGCACCGCCTTCCAGGGCCGTGGTGATCAGCGCTTTGTCCCAGGGATCGACTTGGACCCATACTTTACGCATTCTCTATCTCCTTGCAGGCAAGTCTATTGAAGAAATTGCTGCGCTTCTTCCACGCTGGCATCCCGGTGAATAATGGCGGCCATGGCCTTGACGAGCTTGCTGGGCCGGTCATGCTGGAAGACATTGCGGCCGATGGACACGCCGGCGCCGCCGGCCGTCATTGCGCCTTTTACCATCTCCAGGATTTCGATGTCCGAACCCATCTTGGCCCCGCCGGCAATCACCACCGGCACCGTGGCGCCGTCCACGACCTCACGGAAACTTTCCGGCGAGCCGGTGTAGGAAACCTTGACAATGTCGGCCCCCATTTCACTGCCCACCCGGGCGGCATGCTTGACCACGGAGACATCGTATTCGTCCTTGATCTGATCGCCCCTCGGATAGACCATGGCCACCAGCGGCATCCCCCAGGTCCGGGCCTCGTAGGCCACCCGGCCGAAGTCGTTTAACATTTCCTTCTCCTGGTTGTCGCCGATGTTGACATGGATGGAAACCGCATCGGCCCCCAGCTTTAAGGCCTCTTCCACGGAGCAGACCAGGGTCTTGGCATGGGGATACGGCGAAAGACTCGTGGATGCCGACAGATGAACGATCAAGCCGATGTCGGTGCCGCTTTTCCGGTGTCCGGCCCCGACAAGCCCCTTGTGTTCGATAATGGCGTTGGCGCCGCCTTCGGCGACTTCGTCCACCGCAGAGCGAATGTCTTTGATGCCGTGGATGGGACCGACGGTGACCCCGTGATCGAGCGGTACCAGAATGGTTTTGCGCTTGTTGCGGTCCATGATGCGTTCCATGCGAATCTGCTTGCCGACGATTGTCATTTCAATACCCTCCTTTTTTCGTTTGTGTAAAAAAAAAGGCCGTAAGAGGATTTTTTTCTTCCCCACGGCCTTTTCAAGCAAAAAAGCCGCGGGCTGCTCGGGGCTGCCCGCGGCTTTGAAAACTGTTTTGAATCCTGTGCTTACCCAGCCATAGGCAACCCCTTGCGGTAGCTATAAAAATAGCCGTAATAAAAATAAAAAAAGGTGTTGCCAAAAGTCTGGTTACGCATGAAAGATACTTTCCTTGTCAGTTGACAGTCAAAAATTTTTGTTTAACTTGCTAATTTTAAAAAGAAACCGTATTCTCGCTCGGAGTCATTCCCGCGAAGGCGGGAATCCAGATTAATCGGCAATTTATAAATTGCGGCTAACGCCTTGAACTGAGACCTGCCTTCGCAGGAATGACACAACTTTGAACTGTCGAGGTTGTCAGAAAAAGTTGAAAATCATTTTCCGCTAAATGTTTCCGATTTGTTTTCACATGTCAAGCAAAAAATTTCCGATGACGCCATTTGCCGAAACTGCAAACCATTCGAGTCGAACAAACTACACCTTGTATTTTCCGAAATCGTCCGGGGAAAGGTTTTTCAGGTACTCGGCCCACTTTTTTCCCTGATCGCTTTCATCTTCCATCTCGGCCTCGATTTCACTGTCTTTGACCTTCAACTCCTGGACCACCGTATCATCGACAAAAATATCGGACTCCAGTCGCAGGGCCAGCGCAATGGCGTCACTGGGCCGCGCATCGAGGATAAAATTCGTGTCCCCGCCGTAACAGTAAATCTTGGCATAAAAGGTGTTGTTTTTTAAATCGCAGACCTCAATGCGCGGCACCGCGATATTCATCCGCTCGATAAAATTTTTGAACAGATCATGGGTCATGGGCCGGTCAAAGGTGATCTCCTGGAGCACCGAGGCAATGGCGGCCGCCTCCATCAACCCGATCCAGATGGGCACGGAAAAATCATCCTCCTTGGCGCTTAAGATCAATATCGGCGCATTGGAGGACGGATCCATTGCCAGGCCGGAAACGGTCATTTCATGCAGCATTGATTTTTCCTCCTTTTATCGAAGCGGCCGCACCCGGTTGGGCCACTTCTTTGCCCCAAAGGGAATTGGCGCATGCCTTTTCAATTTTTACGGAAACCAGCCGGCCCGTTAACGCCTCGGCATGGCATTCGTTTCGTAAATCACAAAAAAAGTTGACGATCCGATTTTCCGGGGATCGACCGCTTACTTCCACACCCTCCTCCCCGTTTTCCAGGGCGTCGTATCGGCGCTTTTTGCTCAAACCCTCCACCAGCACCGTCTGGGTCCGGCCGACGAGACCTTCGTAAATCCGGTGCGTGATTTGCGACTGCCGATCCAACAGATGCTGAAGGCGGCGTTTTTTTTCCGCCGGCGCCACTTTGCCCTCAAACCGGCGGGCCGGGGCCTCGGGACGGTCGGAATATTCAAAGGCAAACAGGCTGTCAAAGCCCACCCGGTCGATTAAATCCAGCGTCTGCTGGAAATCGGCTTGGGTTTCTCCGGGAAAGCCCACGATAAAATCGCTGGAAATGGCGATATCGGGCCGCACCGCCCGCAGGCCGGCCACGCGCTCCATGTAGTTTTCGGCCGTGTATTTGCGGTTCATCTTTTGTAAAACCCGGTCGGCCCCGGATTGCACCGGCAAATGGATGTGATTGCAGAGCTTGTCCAGGCGGCCGAAGGCCCGGATCAATTCATCGGACAAATCCTTGGGATGCGAGGTCACAAACCGGATCCGCGCCAGACCGGACACTTCGCTGACCTGATCGAGCAGTTCGGCAAAACTGCAAAGGCCTTCCTTTTTGCCGTAACTGTTGACATTCTGCCCCAGCAGGGTGACTTCCCGGGTGCCCGCGGCCACCAGGGACCGGACCTCGTCGACGATTGCCTCCGGCTTCCGGCTGGTTTCGCGGCCGCGCACATAGGGGACCACGCAGTAGGTGCAGAAATTGTCACACCCCCGCATGATGGTCACAAAGCTCGACACCGCCGCCGCGGGGGCGTTTGAATGCGCCGCTGCGTCCATGGTGTCGATTTCGGTGGTCATGGCCACGTCCACGATCCGAGAACGTCCGGCCTCCAAATCCTGGAGATAGGAAGGCATCCGGTCGACCGCGTGGGTGCCCAGCACCAGGTCAACCCCCTCAAAGCGCTCGACGATCTCGCGGCTTTGCTGCTGGGCGACACACCCGGTAACCGCCAGGACCAGATCCGGCCGCCGCCGCTTGATCCGGCAGATCCGGCCGACGAAACTGTAGACCTTCTGCACCGCCTTTTCCCGGATCGCGCAGGTATTGACCACCACCAGGTCGGCGGATTCATACGAATCGCTGGGCACATAGTTATCAGCCGCCAGCAGCCGCAGCATCCGGTCGGTGTCATAGACGTTCATCTGGCAGCCGAATGTTTGAAAATAAACCTTTTTATTACGTGTGGGCATAATCGGCTTCGACCCGTTCCACCAGGTAGCTGTTGTGTAAGTCTTGGATAATCGCCTCGACCATTTCCTCGCATCCGGGAGCGATA
>JBNJEA010000060.1:0-17473 GCA_051745395.1 Thermodesulfobacteriota bacterium
CTTTGGTTCTACCGGGGACCCCGCGCCTGCAGGAAACTTCTTCTGTCTGTATAGAAGAAAGACGAATGCACTGGCGGTTTTTACCTTAAACCTTACACCTTAAACCTTACACCTTAAACCTTCAGGCCTTACACCTTCAGGCCTTACACCTGAAGTTCCTTAAACCTGAAGAGTTCCGTAAAAGGCCGAATCACCCGCCGCACTGGATGCGGCGGGCAGATTCGGCCTTTTTTTGTTGCCTGCCCGGCAATCGCGGCGCGATTGCCCATTTTCCCGCCTTTTTTTTCCTCAAAAGCTGTGCGGTGTTTTTTTCAGTGGAACGCTTCTTGCTACTGTTTTGGCTGAAAAGCGGATCGGCGGCCCTATTTGGGTAAACCGGTTCTGTTTATCCATCCATACGGCTTTTTGTCTTGTTGTTTTCAATATGATGCTTTGCTTTTCCAGAAACGCGTTTTCGCCGGTTGTCGCCGCTGTCGCAGGTATCGATCCGAAACGCCCGGTGGCGGTTGTACTGTTTTTGGCGGTGGTTTTCGGGGCGGCTTTTTCTGCAGGCGGCGCGGAAAAGGCCCGGTCGGGCCCCGGCGATATTTCCGATCCCGTCCGGGCCGTCAAATTATATATCGTGGTCAACGGGCAGATGCAGACCCGTTTGCTTCGGCCCGCCGATTTTTCCGAAAAAACCCGTTTTGAAATCGAAGGGTATGTCAGCGGCATCGCCGTCATTGCCGCCAAGCCCCTGACAGTCCGCGTGGCCGGTCAGCAATTGTCGCCGGCGGTCCCGGATGCGGAGGGCAAGTGTTCGTTTGGCTACTATGGCGATATCCGGCCGGCCCAGTTTGCAGACGACGAAAAAATCCAGGGGTATGGCGGCCGGGTCCCCCGGTATCCGGCAGAAAAAAAGATTTTGCCGCCGGTGGTGTATGCCTGCTTTCCGCAGGTGCCGGCCGATACGGTCAGCCGCCGGCCGGAGTTTGATATCGGATTTCATGGCCGGCAAAAGGACCGGCGTCTGACGGTTTCGCACAGCAGGACCCGTGCTTGCCCGCCGCCGGAAAACACGCGCCGGACATCGCCGGAGCGGCGCTATCGGTATGCCGGTCCAAAAACGGCGATCAACACAGCCGACCGCCAGGCGGACAAAAACCGCATGGAAGCCATTGCCGGCGGGATCGCATCGGTGGAGGCCGCCTTCGGAGTAGACATCGTCTCCGGGGTCGACATTCTGGCGTATCAAGGCATTCACAACGCGGTCACCCGCGCCGGTGAAGATCGGATCTGGTTTTATATCAACGCATTTAAAAATGAACCCGTGGATGAGCTAACCGTCATCGCCGAACATGAAGCACTGCATCTGCTGGTGGATCGACTGGGTCTGGCCCGCAAAGGGGCCATCCGGCGGCTGTTTGCCGATCTCAAAGGCTTTGATGCGTTTTCAAAGGCGCGGTTTCGATTGCTCACCACCGGCGTTGTCCGGGCCGACGACCGGATGAAAACGGGCGAAAACGGCTTTTTTTTTGAATTTGTCAGCGAAAAAAACTTTTTAAACGGCATGAAAGGCGGCCATCCCCAGGCGGATCCGGATGAATTCTGTACCTCATTTTTGCATACACTGATGTATACCGACCGCTTCGCCGCCAATCTGAATCGTCTGTTGACCGGCGGCGGCGGTCGAACAGGGCGCATCCAAATGGCACAGCGGCGGTTTGTTCTGGATACCTATTTGACCCTGCTTCGTATTGTCGGCCGGGCTTTTGACGCCGGATGCGAAAAAGCGGGCGGCCAGGGAAAGCGGCCGGCTTGCGCAAGACGGCTTATCGAAAATTCCATCTCCGAGGTCCGCGCAATTGCATCCGGCGGAAACCGGACAACAAAATTTTAAAATCCGGTTATCCGGTTCGCTCCAATAAGTGACCAGGCGTCGAGTTATTTTTTTCTATTCTCGCGCAAAGCCGCCAAGAGCGCCAAGAATGGCTTGAAAACTTTGCGTCTTTGCGTCTTGGCGCGAAAATTGGCTGTTACTGGCGTAAATCGGACAACAAAATTTTAAAAAAGTCATTGAACGGCAATCCGCCGGGCTTGTGCGCGGGCGCCCGGCGGCATAAAAAATGAAACCCCACAGGAGGAAAGACCCCATGGTGTTGTCTACGAAAATGAACGGTCCGTATAAAATATCATTCAGTATCACCATCGGCGCGGAAAAACCGGCCGTCTCCAATGCAAAAGATGATGCAAAAGATCAGGGCAATCCCCATTTCCGGCTCAGCCGGTCGTTTGAAATTTCCCATACTTTGCGGTGCAGCCAGGCCATGCTGGCGGGGCTGGATAAAATGGCCTGTTTTTCCCGGGATTCCAACGTTTGAGGCCCCCACAGCCACGCCTTTTCGCAGATGGCTTTCAAGTGGCCGCCGGTTTTTGAACAAGCGGTGTTGTTTTCTGAAAACGTCCGCATGTGCAGGCTATAAACGCACGGGTCGACCACGGCCCGGATAAAGCCGGCCGGTACGGCAATGGCCCGAGCCGGGGCAAGCATCTGTTCGGCCTCTGCGATTTCTCGGTTTAACTGTATCAGCTCCGGCGGCGTTGCAACTTCTTCGGGAATCAAAAACAGTCCGAACCGGCGAAAGGCTCTGCCAAAAGTTTTGCGGCTGGTCCACACCGAAAGCGGAATTGACAGCATCAGTGAAATCAGTATCGGGGAAAGCCACCAGAAAAACGCCCGGTTGATGACAAACAAGGCCGCTGCCCAGCACAGGGCGAAAGCGGTTGCGCCGCCGTGAAAGCGCGCCGCTTCGCGCCACGGGGTCCCGATGTCCTTTCGTTCCTGGGCCTCCCAGGAAATCTGTCGGCCCAGAAGGGTCAAAAAAACAAACCGGGCGTGAAACAGCATCCGGGTGGGGGCCAGCAGGGTGGAAAACACGATTTCCAGGACAAAGCTGACCGTCAGCTGCCCCCATTGGCCGAACAGGTGCGCGCGGTGCTGTCGGCAGCAGACGTAAATGATGCTGCAGATTTTGGGCAAAAAAAGGATAACCGCAGTGGATGCCAGCAGTACCAATGCCCACTGGGGCTCCCATACCGGCCAGTTCGGAAACAGGCTGCGGCCGGACGGGAAATAGTCGGGCTGCCGGATTTCATGCAACACGGCCATGATGGTACTGGCCGCCAGAAATAAAAACCACAGCAGCGCAGAGCCGTAGGCCAGGACCCTGTTGAAAAAAAGGGCCCGGTGGGCTCCGAAAAGACCGCGGGTAAACAGAAGGCGCAGGTGCTGAAGATTGCCCTGGCACCACCGGCGGTCTCGTTTGAGCTCATCGAGCAGCGTGGGGGGCGGTTCTTCGTAACTGCCTTCAATGTCATAGGCCAGCCATACTTCATAGCCGGCACGGCGCATCAGGGCGGCTTCCACGAAATCATGGCTCAAGATATCTCCGCCGAGCGGCGGTTTTCCCGACAGGCGGGGCAGGGCGCAATGGGCCATGAACGGCGCCACCCGGATGATGGCATTGTGGCCCCAGAACTGGGAGTCGCCGAGTTGCCAGAAATGCAGTCCCGCGGCAAAAACGGGGCCGTAAAGGTGGTTGGCAAACTGTTGCAGCCGGGCAATCAAGGTGTGCCGGTTGATGGTTTTCGGCGCGGTTTGTAAAATGCCGATGGCTTTGCGTTGTTCCATGATCTTTACCATCTGCACCAGGGTCGGGCCGACAACGATGCTGTCGGCATCCAAAACGATCATGTAGCGGTAGTTTCTGCCCCATCTCCGGCAGAAGTCGGCCACGTTGCCGCTTTTTCGCTTGGTATTGCTGCGTCGCTGCCGATAATAAATCCCGCAGGGCAGATCGGCAAAACGGCGTTGCAGCGCCGCCCATGCCATTTCTTCCTGGATGCGGATATCCGGGTTTCCCGGGTCGCTCAAGATAAACAAATCAAAGCCACCGGCCCGGCCCGTTTTTGCCAGCGAGTCGAGCACCGTGGACAGGCCCGCATAGACCCGGCTGACGTCTTCGTTGTATATCGGGATGACAATGGCGGTGCGCGCCTGGGCCGCAATGCCGGTCTCTTCCGGCCGGGCCGCTATCCGGGAGATGGAAAACCGGTCCGTGCCCCGCATGAGTAGAAACCAGCCGACCATCGCCGTCCAGAATCCGACGGAAATCCAGGCGTAGAGAATGGCAAAAAGGGTGACCACCAAAATTTCCATGGGGGCGGTACCGCCGTGCGGCAGAACATAGGCCATATAACCGGTCGCAAAATAGGTGGGCACCAGCACCATTGCTATCAGCAAAATGCGCCGGACAAACGCCGTATGCCCCCATGGGCGGTCGAAAATGGCGGAGTCCATCAATGCCGAACCTAAATCATTAGATACATCGCCGTCAGGACAAGGCCCAGTAGCATGTACGGGGCGCTGCGTCGCAGATCGATTGTTTCGCTAAGGTATCGGAACTGTTTTTGTCCCGGATAAAGTTCCAGGTACTGCGAGCGCATACAGCCGGGAATCAGCGTGGGCGCCGGGCGGAAAACCGGAAAACCATCGTTATGTTTGGGCCGGGCGCTTGCAAAGGGGGGCTCCATTTGTTTCTGCTCCGCCAGAAGCGGGCCAAGTTGCCGCATGGCCTCGACAACCGGCGGGCCGGTTTCGCCGGGCCGGTGTCGGGCCCGGGCAAGATCGAGGGCTTGGCGCGTTAATTCCATGGCCTTGGCCGGGGGCACGTCCAGGGCGTCGAGGTAGCCGATCAACCGGTTCCGGGCCATTTGCCACTGGCCGGTCATGGTCTGGGAGGCGTTGTTTTGCGGAAATTCAATCGCTGCATGGATCGATTCTGACTGTTTCATCATGGGATCCGTTTTAAACATAAAAGGCTTCAGGCCGGGCAACGATTTTTTTGCTTCTCCTGCGTCGACCGGCGGGTTGGGTGGTATGCCGGGTCAAAATTGAAATGCCAGCCGATCAGGGATAATAGGTATAGCTCCAGGTTTCGGTCAGCACGTCTTTTCCCTCGCGCAAAAAGGCGCGCAGGTTAATCGG
This sequence comes from Thermodesulfobacteriota bacterium, assembly GCA_051745395.1. GTDB lineage: Bacteria > Desulfobacterota > Desulfobacteria > Desulfobacterales > Desulfosalsimonadaceae > JBNJEA01. The sequence goes on from JBNJEA010000060.1 coordinate 5,027, forward strand.
TTGGCCGTGATTGTTGAGAACGTTCTTCAGGGTGTTGTGGTTTTCGGCCCGCACGGTAAAAACCAGGCGCCAGCCGTCAATATGCGGATTTTTTTGAACCCTTTGCTCGATAACACCCATTTTTTTGCCCACCGTGACGACCTCGTCGGGATAGCTCCTCTCGGCGAGATCATCCAGTCGGCCGCTTTTGAAATCGATTAAAAACGTCTGGGTGTTTTTGGATTCGTCGGCGGCCCGGAAGGTGCTGTCGACATAGCCGCCGCCGTGGTGGCTTCCCGTCGGATAATGCCAGTTGATATCATAAGAAAAATCCAGCGGCTGTTTCGGGTCTTTTCCTTTTTTGTCTTCCGGCACCCAGAAGGCCACGATATTGTCATTGATTTCCTTGTCGGTGGGGATCTGGACCAGCTCGATATGGCCTTTGCCCCATGAGCCGTTTCGGGGGGTGATCCACGCACTGGGTCGTCGGTCGTAATGGGCCTCTAAGTCCTGGTAATGATCAAAATCCAGGTCCCGCTGCAGCAGGCCGAAGCCTTCGGGATTCGTGGCCTGGAAAACCGAAAGGGTCAAAGTGTCCGGGTTTTGAAGGGGATGCCAGATCCATTCCCCGGTGGTCATGGCCATCAAAAGGCCGTCGGAGTCGTGGATTTCGGGCCGGAAATCGTCTGTGGGGCGGATATTGGTGTTTTCGCCATAGAAAAACATGGAGGTCAACGGCGCAATCCCCAGTTTTTTTACCGGTTTTCGCTGGAACAGGCGGCATTTGACCGAAGTGACGGTTTTTTCGCCGGGCCGGATCGTAAAGGCGTATGCCCCGGTAAAACTCGGGCTGTCGAGCAGCGCGTAGAGATCGAGTTCCGTGGCCCCCGGTTCCGGCCGGATCAGCCAGAATGTTTTGAAAACCGGAAACTCCTCCCCGCTGTCCAAGGCTGTGTCAATGGCCAGCCCGCGGGCGGAAAGACCGTATTGCTGGTTTTTCCCCAGGGCACGGAAATAGGATGCGCCCAGAAAGACGGCCACTTCATCTTTGTAATCCGCATCATTGATCGGGTAATGGATCCGGAAGCCGGCATATCCGAGATCTTCGGGGATTTTGTCTGTGAATTTGTTTTGTCCGTAATGAAACCAGTCGCTGGTAAAGTCTATCTCCCGGGCTTTTCCGTTTTGGACTTCGTAGATTGAAACGGGCGCCTGGTAATAAAATCCGGGATGGAAGAACTGGATTTCAAAGGGCAATTGCTGTTGGCGCCACAGGCTGTGGCGGTTTTTAAACCGGATATCGCGCCATTGGTCATAGTCCAGGTCGCATAAAAATTGCGGCACCGCCTTTTCTTTCTCGTGAGGGCTTTGGGCCAACTGCCGGGCTTTTTGGATCACTTCCTGAAAATCAAAGCCGTTTTGGACCGGTTTTTCATCGCCGGCACCTGTGGCGATTCCCGGCCCAATGGGTGAAATAAGCACCAGCACCGGCACCAAGCACCAGAGAAATAATCGAATGAAGCGTACAATGATTTGACTTTTTTCTGTCCGGGGTACCATGGGTTTTTTCCTGTAAAGTGGTGCAGTCCATCCGTATCGGTTCATATAAAAAATATATCCCATATGGAAACTTTGCTACAAGAAAGCAAAAAAAAGAGCGGATCCGGGCCGGGCCGGGCTTTTTGCATCAGCCCGAAAGGGGCTGGAGTATCTCGGTTTCAAATCGGTCGGCGGCCAGCGGTTTGCTCAACACGTAGCCCTGGTAACTGTCGCATCCGTATTGTTTCAAAATATCGCGTTGCTGAATCGTTTCAACTCCTTCTGCGATCACTTTGATGCGCATTTGGCGGGTTAAGGCCAGCATGGCTTCGATGATGGCCATGCCGGCCGAATCCGGGGCAATGTCTTGGATAAAGCAACGGTGGATTTTTAACTTTTTAATCGGCATCCGGATCAACTGGCTCAACCGGCAGAAGCCGATACCGAAATTATCCAGAGACAAGCCGAACCCCATAGCGGCCAGTTGTTTGAGCCGGGGAAGCGAATAATGAAAATCCCGCATGGCCGTGTTTTCGGTGATCTCGAATTCCAGGTGACTGGCCGGCATACCGGTGCGTGAAAGGATTGCGGAAATCGAGTCGGAAAGCGAGGGATCGTAAAATTGCCGGTCGGAAAGATTGATGGCCAGACATAACGCGGGGTAGCCTGCCTTCTGCCATTCCCGGTTCTGCCGGCAGGCGGTGTGCACCACCCATTGTCCGATGGGAACCATCAGGCCGGTTTCCTCGGCCAGTGAAATGAAGTGCTCGGGCAGCAGCAGCCCGGCTTCGGGGTGCCGCCAGCGCAGCAGCACCTCGGCGCAGGCCGCGCCCGTGTTGTCGGCAAACTGTTGGGGCTGGTAATACAGTTCGAGTTCATTGTTTGCGATGGCCTGCCGTAACTGGTTTTCCATCCGGATGCGTTCAATGCTGCTGATGTCGATGGCCGGATTGTAGAATTTGTAATTGTTTCGACCTTTTTGCTTGGCATGATACATGGCGATATCGGCATACCGGCACAGGGTTTCAATGTCGGTGCTGTCGTCGGGAAAAACGCTGATGCCGATGCTGGTGGTGACATGTAAGTCCTGGCCGTAGATGGCATAGGGGCGGTGGAGGTCTTGGATGATCTTGCGGGCAATGGTGGTGATGCCATTGGTGTTGCCGATGTTGGGCAGCAAAATAGTAAATTCATCGCCGCCGACGCGGGCGACAATATCGGCGCCGCGCATGCGGCGTTTGAGGCGGCTGGCCACCTCCTTTAGCATCCGGTCGCCGGCGGCGTGACCGAAGCGATCGTTGATGTCTTTGAATCCGTCCAGATCGAGAAAAAGGATGCCGATTTTGGTATTGCTGCGCCGGGCATGGGCTGCTTCGATGTTGAAAATGTCGATCAAAAGGGTTTTGTTGGGCAGCCCCGTCAGCAGGTCGTGATAGGCCAGGTGCTTGATTTCCTCCTCAAAGCGTTTGCGGTCGCTGATGTCTCGGAAATAGATTTCAAGACAGGTTTTGCGGGGATAGGCATGGATTTCGTGCCATTTGCCAGATACGATGGCCCGGGTTTCAAAGTGTTGGGGGTGCCCGGTTTCCACGGCCTGGTGCAGATGCAGGTAAAACGGGCTGCCCACGGCTTCCGGGTATCGCTGCCAGCAATTTTTCCCGATCAGGTTATCGATCGGGCCGAAAATTTTTTCAGCCGCCGGATTCATTTCCATGAATTCCCATGTCGGTCCCAGCTTGAAATACCCGTCGGTGATGCTGTTTAAGGTGGAGTAGAGTTTGTCGTTTGCTTCTTTGAGTTTTGCCTCGGCGCGTTTGCGGGCGGAGATATCGTAGGCGATCGTGGAGATACTGGTGATGTCGCCCTGATCGTCCTTGATAGGCGACAGGGCCAAAAAGACGTGGAGCAAATGGCCGTCTTTGTGCAGCAATTGGGTTTCGGTCGGCGTTTCCAAGGTTATGCCCCGGGCAATGGTTTGAAACAGCTCCGGGAAAATGTCGGTCTGCCCGCCCGGCACCAGGAAGGTATAGGGCCGGCCAATGGCTTCTGCGGCGGTGTAGCCGTACATTTTTTCCGCCCCCTGGTTCCAGGACAAAATGATGCCGGACAGACTTTTGCTGATGATGGCGACTTGCGTGGACTCTACAATGGCGGCCAGCCGGGCTTTGTCTGCTTCTGCGCAGGCGTCTTTTTCCCGGTTTAAGCCCCGGTAAAGCTTTTGTTTTTCGGCTTCGCAGTCGGCGATGGCGTGTTCGAGCTTGTGGTTTTCGGCATTCAGTCGCGCAATGTCATTGCGAAGCGACCGGATTTTTTTCGACTTTGATTCTGTTGTCATATTTGTCCTTTTATAAAGGCTAATATCAAGCAAATAGTAAGCATCCCCAAGGGGGCCGGCAAATGGGGGACGGCACGATGGACCGCTCTGTGGCGGGCAAAAATGCAAGCCTGTATTGATTCGCCAAAACCGCTACAGGCTTTTTGGATCCAATATACTGTTTGGCATTTATTGTGGTCGGGCGGGCGTGGATTATCTTTTTCAAGAAAATAGAAAACCGCAATTCAATAACAGGAGGGCAAACGATGAAGACCGTCCAAATGGGGGCAATCGCTCTGTGTTTGACAATGGCGCTCATTGCCGGCCAGTCTCACGCGAGCATGCATGGCAAAAGTGCCGGCGAATCGGGTTTGACATCCATGAAGACAAGCCAGATCATGGGCAAGGCCGTAACCGATTCGCAAGGGGAGAAAGTCGGAATGGTCAGTGATTTAATCGTCGGCGGCCAGGGCCGGATCGATTATGTGATCGTGTCGCCGGATAAATCGCTGACCGAGGAAACGTATAATTTAATTCCCATCCCCTGGCAGGCCGTACAATCGGAAACCGAAGAGGCGCTTTCACTCGCTGTTGACCGGCAACGCCTGAAAGAAGCGCCCAGTTTCACCGAAAACGAGTGGTCCCAATTGTCTTCGCCGCAGTGGCGGAGCCGGGTTCGCGGCTATTACGGGGTCAAAAAGCAGGATATGAAAATGCAGCAGCATAAAAAAATGAAAAAAATGCACAAAAAACATGACCAGTAACAATTTTGCCTTGCATTTATAAAAAATATCATTATTATGAAGTCAATCGAGGAAAGCTCGGCATTATTGCCGGGCCGGTTCAGAACTGTAGGAGAAAGACCCGTTTTTCAATGGCACCTCCCAGTTTGAAACCGTGAGAAAAATTTGAGAAGGGAGGAAAGGCAAGATGAAAAACGGAACAGTGAAATGGTTTAATGACAGCAAGGGCTTTGGTTTTATCGAACAAGAAGACGGACCGGATGTCTTTGTGCATTATTCGGCCATTAATGCCAATGGTTTCAAGTCTTTGAAAGAAGGCGACAAAGTTTCATTTGAAGTCGAGCAGGGCCAGAAAGGCCCGGCCGCCGTTAATGTAACGGTCGAATAACCGGCTTTTAAAAGATCTAAAAAAAGGGCATTTGCGCAACATGCTTGGGCAAATGCCCTTTTTGTTTTTTCGCGGGGCAACGCCTGCAGTGGAAAAACTCCCCCGCCCGCTTTTTTCTTTCATACCCGACAGTCGAAACCTCTCTGTAAGAGCCTGATTTCTGTATATAACTTTACAGACTCTTATGCCCCATCCATTTCAGCCAAGGCGCCACAGGACTTACTTTCTGCAAAAATGCCGCCGGCGGCATAAATAGCTTTTTACGGGGCCATCCATTTTGTTGATACGCGTTTTCGGCTATTGCGGCTTCAGTATAAACAAATGGACAAACCGGGGGTCTAAATCCCGGGCGGCCACGGCGCCGTATTCATCTTCGATTACCGCAAACAGACGTTCCAGGCCTTCGGCGAGGGAGTCGGAAATTTCGGCCTCGGTAAATCCGGTGGATTGGGCCAGCCAGGACAGAAAGTCCGATTTCGCCGATGCCTTGATTCTGGCCGGGGCCTTGTCCCCGGTCCACAGGGATTGGAAAAACGGGCGGAAGGCTTCCACGGAAATGGGCTTTAGCGGGGTTTCGGCCTGGCCCAGCCGGTTTTTGGCCCACAGGGTCAGCAGCAGGTTTTCATAGGTGACGTTGAATTGTTCCGGCATGCGGCTGACATCGATTTCCATCCAGGACAGCAGCCGATCAAATGCGACGGCTTCGTTTAGGGCCGCTTCGGCCGTCCGGACATCGGACATGGTGGAAAAATCCCGGTAAAGCACACCGGATTCATAATTGTCAAAAAACCGGGGCCGCTTGAGCAATAATCCGCCGATATGGCCGACTATTCGTTCGCCCCAGAAGTTCAGCGCCAGTTTCTGGTTTTGGAACCAGCTGTTGCGCTGCCATTGCTGCGCCTGTTTTTTCAAGTCGGTGACCGCCCCGTAGCCGGTCCGGAAAACATCGGCCAGGCAATAACGGCGCAGCAATCCGGCGCATTCGCCGGGCCCCGGCGGTGTATGGGTGCCGGCTATCCGGTGCAGACCGAGGCTTAAAAACCCGCAGGCCTTGTTGACAACCGGGCGGAGCTGTTCGCGTTCCCGGATCGGCTGCTGGTCGGCGGCGATGACCTGGTTGCACAGACAGGCAAACTCGGTCTGGATGTCGTTTAACAGGTCTTCGTATTCGATTTCCCGGAGCGCCCGGCTGAAAATGGTATCCGCCTCGATCATCCGGGAATGGTTGAGGGGCACGGGCACGTTGAAATCGGTGGACTCGGAGGCGGAGGCCTGCTTGGCCCGTTTTTTCACCGTTTCCGGCTTCATGGGGGCATAGACGCCGACGGCCTCGTCGAAGGGCAGAAATCCCTTTTCCGCCAGCCGGACGTTTCGGAAATGATAGGCTTCTTCCTCGCTTTCCCCGGGCATGACGTTGGCCGCCCGCAGCAGCAGCATCTGGAAGGCCGGGTGGTCTTCTTCGGCGATGCGGTGGAGCAGGGTGTGGAGAAAGCTCTCGAAGTCCTCCCGGGTTTCGTCGTCTTCAATCCAGGAAAAGGTGTTTTCCATAAACCGGATGTAGAAGGTGTCGTCAAAGGTGAAAAACCCGTTTCCCAGATCGGAGGGGTCTTCGTCCTTTTCCCGCACCCGCAGTTCAATGGTGTGGTTTAGGTAATATTCCAGCAGGTCGTATTTTTCCTGCATGCTCCACTGGATAAAGCGGCCGGGGTCGGCCTGATGCAGCAGGTGGAGCCAGTAGGAGACCGAATGGATGTTGATCCGGTCCCGGTGCCACACCTCGATGTCTAATATGAATTCCCACTGCCGGTTGGAGGCGATCGACAGCAGTTCGAGGGCATCGGTGGGCCCGATGTCATGGAGCAGAAAGAAAAAATCCTCTTCGGCCATTGAATGGACCAGGGGCAGATTCTGCGGGTGTTCCAGGATGGCATCCAGTGCCTTTTCCGGCGGCAGGGAAAGGATCTGCTGTTTGTCGGCGGCCAGTTGGGAAAGCCGTTGACGGATCATGCGTTGTTGTTTTTGTTCATCGGTTTCTTCGATAGTCATGGGAAAAAACGTATTCAACCTTCCATTGAGATTGTATGGTGTTGCCTGTCCGGGCGGAAGGGCCAAAACGGCCCTTTGCTGCATCCGGACAGCGATTGTCGTGTTTTTGCCTTGCGGCGGCCCGGCCTTATTTACCCGGGCACTGGGCCCGCACGGCCGCTTCAATGCCGGCCGATCCGTAGGCCTTGTCAAAGTAATCGGAAAATTCACGGGCCAGGGCCCGGGCCCGCTTGTCAAACGCCGACCTGTCCTTCCAGGTATGTTCCGGGTTTAGCATCTCGGCGGGCACGCCCGGGCACTGTTGGGGCACGTTGACGTGAAACAGGGGATTTTCCCGGTAGGCCACGTCGTCGAGATCGCCGGAAATGGCTGCATCGATCATGGCCCGGGTCAGGTTGATGTCGATGCGCTCGCCCTCTCCGTAGGGCCCGCCGCTCCAGCCCGAGTTGATTAAAAAGACCCGGGTGTTTTGTTCTTTCATTTTCCGGCCCAGCAGATCGGAATAATACGCCGGCTTTTTGGGCATAAACGGCTGGCCGAAAAAGCGGGAAAAGGTGGTTTGCGGTTCCTTGATCCCGGTTTCCGTGCCGGCGAGTTTGCTGGTATAGCCCATGAGAAACCAGAGCATGGCCTGCTCGGGGTTTAAGTACGAAACGGGCGGCAGCACCCCGTTGGCATCGGCGGTGAGAAAGATAATGGTGTGCGGCGGACCGCCCGCGGCTTCGAGCTTGACGTTGCTTAGGTAACGCAGGGGATAGGAGGCCCGGCTGTTCTGGGTCAACCGGTCATCGGACAGGTCCACGGTGCCGTCGGGGTAGGTCATGCAGTTTTCGATGATCACCCCGTTTTCCAGATACTCGCGTTTGTGGAACACGGCCTTGTGGATTTCCGGTTCCTTTTCCGGGTTTAAATCGATCAGTTTTGCGTAGCAGCCGTGTTCGAAATTGGCGATGCCGTGCTCGTTCCAGCCGTGTTCGTCATCGCCGATCAACGCCCGGTTTTCGTCGGCGGAAAGCGTGGTCTTGCCGGTGCCGGACAGGCCCAGAAACAGCGCCGTCCGGCCGTTTCCGTCCTCGTTTGCCGAACAGTGGATCGGCAGGATGCCTTCAAACGGCAGGTAAAAATTCATGGCGGTAAACATCAGTTTTTTGGCGCTGCCGCAATACGCCGATCCGTATACCAGGCCCAGCCGGTTTTTGAAATCCATGGCAATGACCATGTCCGAGGTGCTGCCGTCGGCCCGTTTCCGGAGTTTGCCGTCATATCGGGCGGTATCGATTTTATCATAGGGGACCACGAGCAGCGTGAACGGCTTTTCGGCAAATACGCTCTGGCCGATGGCATCCGGTACCGGCCGGAACATGTTCATGGCAAACAAACTCGTGGTGGCCCAATCGGTAACGGTGCGCACCGGCATGGCGTAGGCCGGGTCGGCGCCGATGACCCGATCGGTGATAAACAGGCGCGATTTTTTCCACAGGCAGGTCAGCGCATCCTGCCACAGTTCGTCGAAGGTCTCCGGGGCCAGCGGCAGGTTGTTGGGCGAGGACCAGTCAATGTAGTCTTCGAGTTCGGGATGGCGGACGATCACGGTGTCTTTCGGCGACCGGCCCGTCGATTCCGCGGGCGTCCATGTGGAAAGTGCCCCGCAGGGCAGCACCATGGCTTCGTGATGGTCCACGGCCCGGGCGATGATCCGGGAGCGGGAAATGTTGATTGAAACGTCCGGATGATTTTCGATCATGTGGTGAAGCGATTTTATCTGTGGCATAAAAGTTCTCGTATTTCGTATCCGGGTTGTGTTAGCGAAGGCACGGCGATTTGGCAAAGACCGGCATCTGCAGCGATATCCATTTCAAAACCTTGTCGAATTCCTCGCGGACTTCGGCCAGGGCTTTGCCCCGGTGGCTGACCCGGCCCTTTTCCTTGCGGCTCATCTGGGCAAAGGTTTTGCCGGCCGGCGGATAGTAAAAGATCGGGTCGTAGCCGAAGCCGTTGTCCCCGGCCGGGGCCTCGGCGATGACACCTTCGCATCTGCCCTCGTAAGTCAGTGCCGCCCCGGTGGGCACGGCAATGGAGATCACGCATTCAAACGCGGCGCTGCGATCGGCGGCGCCCTGTAATTGTTCGAGCACCTTCCGGCTGCGGTCGGCATCGGTGGCCTCTTTGCCGGCAAACCGGGCGGAGTGCACGCCGGGAGCGCCGTTTAAGGCCGTTACGCAAAGCCCGGAATCATCGGCCATCGCCGGGAAACCGAGCACCCGTGCGGCAAAGCTGGCCTTTTTATAGGCATTGTCATCAAAGGTGGTGCCGTCTTCGTCGACTTCCGGGATTTCGCCGAAGTCGTCCAGGTTTTTGATCGAGACCGGGTAATTTTTTAAAAGGTCTCTGATTTCGGCTGTTTTGCCCGGATTGCGCGTAGCAATCACCAATGTCGTCATTTCGTTCATGGCAACCTCGTCCGTGTCAGCGATGGGAATTGTTCTGGGGCGTATGCGGTGCTCTGCCGGTTTTGCAGTCTCCGTGAGTCAACCTGATAAGCTTGATCGATGCGCCAGCCGGATAAACAATGCGGAATCATCTGGCTTTGTTTGAAAAACAAAGCAGTTTTTACACACAAGTAATAAAATTGATTCATATCAAAGGCAAACACCAATTGTAAAGATTCTTTTGCAGGACGGCGCCCGGGCGGCAAAAATTGTAGATGTTTGAATTTTCATGCAATAACTGATTTAGGAGATAAGAAAATGCTTTACAGGGAAAGCAGCCTTGGTATATGACCGTTTGAAAGGTTCTCATTCCATTCCAATCAAGTAGATAAGGATCTCTCCGCATGCATAAACTGCTTCAAGACCATCCGGGACAGGAAATGCTGCTGCTCGGCAACGAGGCCATTGCCCGCGGCGGCGTGGAGGCCGGTGTCGCCGTTGCCGCGACCTACCCGGGCACGCCGTCATCTGAAATATCGGCAAATTTTTTCCAGATGGCCCGGGAAAGCGATTTGTATTTCGAATACAGCACCAATGAAAAGGTGGCCCTGGAAGTCACGGCCGCGGCGGCCAACAGCGGCCTGCGCAGCATGTGCATCATGAAGCACGTGGGCATGAACGTGGCCGCAGACGCCTTAATGACGCTGGCCTACATCGGGGTCAAGGCCGGCATGGTGATCCTGTGTGCCGATGACCCCTACATGTTTTCCAGCCAGAACGAACAGGACAACCGCTACTACGGCAAGCTCTCCGGGCTGCCGATTTTAGAGCCTTCAAGCATTGCCGAGGCAAAGGAAATCATCGGCTATGCCTTCGATCTGTCCGAAACTCTGAACGAGCCGGTGATCGTGCGCACCACCACGCGGATCAACCACTCCACGGCAAAGGTGGCGCTCGGCGAACTGCCCGCCCCCAAAACCCGGGGCTCTTTTGCCAAGGACCCGTTTCACCTGGTCGCGGTGCCGGCGGTGTCGCGCAACCTGCACGTCCGGCTGCTGGAAAACATGGGCCGCGCCGAGCAGCTGGCATCGGAATCGGCCTATAATTTTATCTCCGGCAACGGTCCTTTGGGGATCGTGGCCAACGGCGTCAGCTACAACTATGTCACCGACGCGGCAGCCGATCTGGGAATTGAAGACCGGGTCCGGGTGTTGCGGGTCGGGTTTTCCCATCCCATGCCGGCCGCCCTGGTCCGCCGCTTTTTGGACGGCTGCGAAAAGGTCCTGGTGGTCGAAGAAGGCGAGCCGTACATGGAAGAAGCCGTGCGCGCCATCGCCCAGGAGGCGGGTTTGACCCTTTCCATCCGGGGCAAGGGCGAAGACTTGTTTTCCCGGCTGTTTGAATACGATCCGGCCATGGTCCGGGAAAAAATCGCGGCCTATTTCGATATCCCCTATGCGGCGCCGGCAAAGCCGGATTTTTCCGACATGCCCGAAATCCCCCAGCGGCCGCCCAACCTGTGCGCGGGCTGTTCGCACCGGGCGACGTTTTATGCGGTCAACCGCGCCACCGAAGGGATGGAGACCATAAAGCCCACGGATATCGGCTGCTACACCCTGGGGTTTCTGCCGCCGCTTGCCGCCGGTGATTTTTTGATCTGCATGGGCTCATCTGTGGGCACGGGCTGCGGGTTTTCCCAGGCCACACAAAACAAGGTCATCTCCTATATCGGCGATTCCACGTTTTTTCATTCCGGCATTCCGGGATTGGTCAACGCGGTGTTTAACAACCATGACATCACCCTGATTATCCTGGACAACCGCACTACGGCCATGACAGGTCATCAGCCCCATCCCGGCGTGGATATGACCGCCTTTGACTACGAGGGCTACAATCAGGTCGACATCGAGTCCGTGGTCCGCGGTATCGGGGTTTCGCACGTCAGCGTCATGCGGCCGTTTAACGTGAAAAAAAGCATTGCCGCGGTAAAAGAGGCCATCGATTACAACGGCGTGTCCGTGGTGATTGCCCAGCAGGATTGCGCCCTTCTGGCCAAGAGTTTGAAAAAGCCAAAGGGACGGGCCTTTACGGTCAGCGACAAGTGCAAAAATCACCGGACCTGCATCAATGAGCTGGCCTGTCCGGCCTTTTACCTGGAAGGCGGCCGGGTCAAAATCAATGCCAGCCAATGCACGGGCTGTTCCGTCTGCGCCCAGATTTGTCCGGAAAATGCGATTGTGCCGCTGAAGGAATAGGCCAAAACCAACGATTACAGAAGAAACGGGATATAACATGGATGTGACGCGACTGATCATTGTGGCCGTGGGCGGCCAGGGCAACCTGCTGGCCTCCCGGGTCCTGGGCGAAGCCGCCCGTCTTTCGGATGTGCCGGTACGGATGAGTGAAATCCACGGCATGGCCCAGCGCGGCGGGGTCGTGGAGTCGGCCCTGGTTTTCGGCGATGCGCAAAGTACCATTATTTCCGATGCCGAAGCCGATATTCTGGTGAGTTTTGAGCCGGCCGAAGCCCTGCGGGCCATGAAAAAATGCAGCACCAACACCGTGGTCATTACCAATACCGCGCCGCTGCCGCCGTTTACCGCGGCCATCGGCAAAGGCACCTACCCGGAGTTGGACACCATCAAATCATTGATTGCCGAAAAGACCGCGCGTTTAATCGACCTGGACGCGGAAGCACTGGCGAAAGAAGCCGGAAACGTCCTTTCCGTCAACATCGTCCTGCTCGGCGCCCTGGCCGAAACGGGTCTTCTGCCGATTTCGGCCGACAGCATGAAAACCGCCATCGAGGCCACCACCCGAAAGGCCTTTTTGGAAACCAACCTCAAGGCCTTTGAACTGGGGCGGCAGGCGGTGTCGACGGTGTCCGCATAGTTTTTCTTTAGGAATCATTGAGATGCGTAAAAATTGCTATTCCGGAAGATACGCCGACAACTGGTCCCTGACGATGGCTTCCTGCTCGTCGAGGATTTCGTTTAGGATGCTCATGTC
>JBNJEA010000195.1:0-4736 GCA_051745395.1 Thermodesulfobacteriota bacterium
TCCTTGACCACCAACATTTCCTTCCGGCATCCCATGGCCGCAGGCTCGCCGTATTTGCTCGAACCCATCATGGATGTGGAGGTCTTTGTCCCCGAAGCCTTCATGGGCGATGTGATCGGCGACTTAAACGCCCGTGGGGGCAAGATCGAATCCATCGCCGCAAAAGCCGAAAACCAGATCATCACCGCCACCGCCCCCCTGTCGAAAATGTTCGGCTACACCACGGCCCTGCGGTCGGCCTCCCAGGGCCGGGGGACGTTTACCATGAAGTTTTCCCACTTCGATCAGGCGTGATATTTTCTTACCGCTCTTACTCTTACTCTTACTCCAAATCAGGCGAGAGCAAGAGTAAGAGTAAGACGAAGAAATGGCGGGGGTCAGAAGCCCGGCGGGGAAAGCCCCGGATTTTTTTCCCGTCGCGGCCGCTGCGGGTTTTTTAAGCTGTCGAGCTTTTTTTGGATCCGGCTCTTTTGCTCAGCGGAATCGGTGTGTTGTAATGCGCGCTTGAAATGAAACCGGGCGTTGGACCAGTCGTTTTGGCTTCGGTAATATCGGCCCAGGTAGTAGTGGGCGTTGCCGAGCTGCTCCATTTCGCCGAAACTCTGCCCCAGGAAATAAAAGGCGTTTTCATGCTCCGGGTAGGCGGCCAGCAGGTCGGCAAATATCGCGGCGGCCGCGTGGAAGTGCCCGCGGGCCATTTCTACCCGGCCGAGGTGCAAGATCCCATCCGGCCCGTATTGTTTCAGGTTTCGGATATGATTCAATATTTCAGCCGCCTTGTCGTAATGGCCGGCCAAAAAATGGGCCCGGCCCAGGGCGATGGCGATGTAGGCGTCATCGGGCCGTAACTCGCTTGCGGTTTGTAAGTGCGAAATGGCGTCTTCGGGTTGCCCGCGTTCGGCCAGTCCCAGGCCGTAGCCGTATTGTGCCGCCGGGCTTTCCGGCGCATTTTCGGCCATTTGTTCGAGTTGGTTGAGGGAATCGGAGCCGGTGCCATACAAGGCCTTGATCCGCGCCCGGGTCCGCTCGAAGGCATAGGAGTTTTTGACGTCGTGTTGCCGGTCGTCGTCGAGGGTGTTGTCGATTCGGATCAGCCGGTCGGTGGTGGCCGGATGGGTTTTCATGTACGTGGGGATCTGTTTTTCGCCGAACCATTCCCGGGCCCGGATTTTTTTCAGCACGGAAAGCAGTCCATGGAGATCATAGCCGGCGCCGGTGAGGTATTTCCGCCCGATTTGGTCGGCCTGCATTTCGTTTTCCCGGCTGTAGGCCAGGGTCATGGTCTGTCCGGCGGCCATCGATCCGATGGTCAGTGCGCTGCCGGCGGCCGAAGCCCCGCCGAGCCCGATTAAGATGCCGGCAATCACGCCGGCCAGTGTGGTCATGCTCGTCTTTTTGGATTTTTCGATCATGTCCGAAATATGGCGGGCGCTGACATGCGCCATTTCGTGGGTCAAAATGGCCGCCAGCTCGTTTTCGTTTTCCATGGCCTCGATTAAGCCGCTGAATACGAAGATGTGTCCGCCCGGCCCGGCAAAGGCGTTGAATTTGTCTTCCCGGATCACGTAGAAATGAAAGTCCAGTGCCTGGGGCGGCACCGAGTGGGTGAGTTTTTTCCCCAGGTCCCGGATGTAGTCGTTGATCATCGGATCTTCGATTACATCATAGTATTCGAACACCGTATCTAAAAACTCTTCGGCCATTTCCCTTTCTTCCTGCACCGTCAGGGCGGCGGCCGGCGGCGGGGGCGCCACGACGCCGGCAAGGAAAAACAGCATCGAAATGACGGCGATTGCGGGTTTGAAATAAGACATCATGTATGTTGTATTCATTCGGATTGAACGGCTTTTCAAAAGCAACTTTTTGTGTTAAAGGTACCCACATTATGGCACATATTATCTGTATTGCAAACCAAAAGGGCGGGGTTGGCAAAACCACCACGGCCATCAACCTGGCGGCCGCCATTGCAGCGGCCGGCAAAAAGACCCTGCTGATCGACTGTGATTCCCAGGCCAACGCCACCACCGGGCTGGGCATTGACAAGAGCGAACTCGATTACACCCTCTATCACGGCTTGATTGAGGAAGTCGACGCGGCCGACATCATCATGAAAACCGGAGTCAAACGGCTGTGGGCGATACCGTCGCGGGTGGAGCTGATCGGTTTTGAGGTCGAAATGATGGAAGACGACGCCCGGGAGCAGATGCTGCACCGCCTGGTGGACAAGTGCGCCGCGCAGTTCGATTATATCCTGATTGATTGCCCGCCGTCATTGAGCCTGTTGACCATTAACGCCATGACCGCGGCCCACGGGGTGTTGATTCCGCTCCAGGCCGAATTTTATGCTTTGGAAGGCTTGGGGCAGTTGCTCCAGACGGTCCGCCGGATCAAGCAGCGGATGAACCCGGCGTTGCAAATCGAAGGCATTCTGCTGACCCTTTATGACCGCCGGACGAACCTGGCCGGGCAGGTGGCCGACGATGCCGAGAAATATTTTCCGGACCAGGTGTTTACAACCCGCATTCCGCGTACGGTCCGGCTGGCGGAAGCCCCCAGTTACGGCAAGCCGATTTTGCTCTATGATGCCGCCTCTGTGGGTGCGAGAAGCTACTTGTCGCTGGCCAAGGAAATCATCGAGAAGGGCAAAGCCCGGTCGGCGGCGCGCGCTTCGGCACAGGCAAGTCAATAACCCAACCGGTAAAAGCGAGGCAGGTGCAAATGAAACCCGATGAATCCGGCTCCAAATCGAAAAAACGGAAACGCAGCGGTCTGGGCAAAGGACTTGATGCTCTTTTTCCGGATATCGGGGTGGACGAGTCAGCCGAGCAAAAGGATTATTTCGAGTGCGGCATCGACCAGATCCGGCCGAACCCCTTCCAGCCCCGCCGGGAGTTTTCCGAAGATGAAATGACGGAGCTGGCCGAATCCATCCGGACCCGGGGGGTGCTGCAGCCTCTGCTGGTGCGCTCTTCCGGGGAGGGTTACGAGCTAATCGCCGGGGAACGTCGTCTGCGGGCGGCAAAGGACGCCGGCCTGTCCACGGTGCCGGTGGTGGCCCGGACGTTTAAGGACGCCGAGCTGCTGGAACTGTCCATTATTGAAAATATCCAGCGCGAGGATTTAAACCCCATGGAAGAGGCCGAGGCCTATCAGCGGCTGCTTTCTGATTTCGAATTGACCCAGGAGCAGGTCGCCGAGCGCGTCGGCAAGAGCCGTTCGGCGGTGGCCAATTTCCTGCGTCTAAATCACCTGCCCGAGGAAATCAAGGCCGGTCTGCGCCAAAAGGGACTGTCTATGGGCCATGCCCGGGCCCTGCTCGGGGCCGAAACCACGGCCATCCAGCGCAAGGCCTGGCAGCAGGTCAAAGACCGGCAACTGTCGGTGCGACAGACGGAACAGCTCGTCAACCGCTTGAATGCCGAAAAAGATGCATCCCCTGCGCCGCCCCGGCCCGAGGATATTCATTTTGCCAGTATTGAAGACGATCTCGGCAAGTATTTCGGCACCAAGGTGCAGGTCCGCCGCCGAGGGAAAAAGGGGAAAGTCGAAATCGAGTTTTACGGAGACGAGGATCTCGACCGGCTGCTTTCGCTTCTGAAAACCGAATAACCGTCCATTTCCCATGGCTTTACATCTGATCATCGATGGTTATAATTTCATCCGGCAGTCGGATCAGTTACGCCCATTGGACCGTCAGGCCCTGGAGTTGGGGCGCGATGCGCTTATCGAGCGCCTGGCGGCCTACAAGCGGGCCAAACGGCATAAAATTACCGTGGTATTTGACGGCTCGCAAAAATATTATTTTCCGGGCGACAATACCGCTGAAAAAGGCATCAAGATCCGTTTTTCCCGGCACGGGGAAAGCGCGGATGACCTGATCCGAAAAATAGCGGCCCGGGAAGGTGAACGGGCGGTGGTGGTCAGCGCCGACCGGGCCGTTATTGATTATGCGGCCGCACAGGGTGCGGCGACGGTTTCCATCGCCGAATTCGAGGAAAAGCTCGACATGGCCCAACTGATGGAGGTCAAGGGGGGCACGGAAGAAGACGAAGCAGACGCGGGCTGGGAGCCGGGCACCGAGAAAAAAGGGCCCAGTAAAAAGCCGCCCAAGGCCAAACGGAAAAACCGCAGAAAAATCAAAAAGCTGTAGCGGATGACGGAATATAAGAAAACGGTGTGTATCATAGATGGCCAGGGCGGCGGCATCGGCGCGGCCATTATCAAGCGGTTAAAGGCCATCTACGAAGAACAGGTGGAAATCGTCGCCCTGGGCACCAATGCCATTGCAACGGCCCAGATGTTAAAATCCCGCGCCAACCGCGGTGCGTCCGGCGAAAATGCCATTGCCGTCACCGTTGCAGCCGTTGATGTCATCATCGGGTCGGTGGGCATTGTCATGGCCAATGCCATGATGGGCGAGGTGACGCCGAAAATGGCCGAAGCCATTGCCGCCAGCCCCGCCAGGAAGCTGCTGATTCCCATTTCACAGGAAAACGTTGCGGTGATCGGGGCCGCGGCCGTTCCGCTGCCGCATCTCATTGATACGATGATCGATGAGCACTTGGCGCCGGTAATTGAGGAAAGCAAGGGACTAAGGGACTAAGGGACTTAGGGACTGAGGGACTGAGGGACTGAGGCACTGAGGCACTGAGGCACTGGGGTGCTGAAACAATTGCATATAAGGATGAGCGTAAAATGTGTGAAGCCAACGCCTATATGATCGAAGGCGATCAACA
>JBNJEA010000196.1:0-4731 GCA_051745395.1 Thermodesulfobacteriota bacterium
TTATTTATAGGCTCGGTCTCCCGGATCAAACCCGGGAGGGGAATATTTCCAAGGAAGTGCCTTTTTGCGTTTTCACGAAATTGTACTCTGTTGCCCTGACGGCGGCGTGGAAAAGTGGGTTTGCGAGCGGAAATTGCGCCTCTGTTCGGCGCCTGGAGCGAGGAAACTCCTTTTTCGCGCCGCCCGTCAGTCAAGGCGCCAGGACTTACTTTCTTCAAAAATACGCCGCGGGGAAACAGAGAGCTTTCTACAGGGACATCCGCATTCCGTGCGGGCCCTTTTTTTCCGGAGCAACCTACTTTTCCCCCGACCGACAGACCGATAGCACGGGACACGGCGCCCTGCGAATCACCCGGTCCGTGGTCGATCCCACCAGCAATTCCTCCACCATGCCATGGCCCCGCACGCCGGTAATGATTAAATCCACGGCCTGGATTTGCGCATACCGCACCAGTTCCGCATAGGGCTTGCCCACCATGATCAGGGTTTCAAGGCTGCACCAGTTTAACGCATCATCTGGGACTAACGCCTGCATCCGGGATTTGATCGAATCATACATGTCCTGGCGCAGCGGTTCGCCCGTAGCCGATGGAACCTTGGCATACTCCTTATACGCCGTCGGCTCCACCACGTGCATCAAATGCAGCGTGGATTCAAATTCCTGGGCCATGTTCAAACCGACCTGGAAGGCGGCATCCGCATCCTCGGAAAAATCATATCCCACCAGAATTTTTTTAAACGGCAACTCCTGCCGGATTGCTTGCTCCGAATCCCCGGTGCTGCGAAGCACCAGCAGGGGGCAGCTCAAAATGCGCATCAAGCGCTCGGTGACCGATCCGAGAAACAGGCGCTTTAATCCGGAGCGTCCGTGGGTGGCGGTGATCACCAGATCAACGGCCTTTTCACCCGCCTGCCGGGCAATTTCTTCGGTGGTCTGGCCGATGGTAATGAGTTGCTGCCATTCCACCGGGGCATCGCCGACGATGTTTTCGATTTCCTGGCGGGCAAAATCAATAAAACGCTGCTGCTGGGTGATCGGATCAAACACCGCCTCGCCATATACCGAAATGGTGGGCAGGTCGATTACGTGGCAGATAAAGAGGGTGGCGTTGAGTTCCCGGGCCATCCGGATGCCGAAGGGTACAACATCACTGGAAATTTCTGAAAAATCCGTGGCACACAGGATGCGGTTGATTTTCTGTCTCATAGGCCGGCCCCTCCTGCTTGATTTGGTTGGATTTCCATTTCATAATAAATATAGGACAAACCAGACGATTTAACAACAAACCGCAACAAAATTTTGCGAGACGAGATTGGTTTTTAATCGGCAATATGGGGCTTGATATCAATAATGGGCGTGCCGTCGATCATGTCGATATGATCGATAAAGATCACGTTTTGCTCCACGTCGATCACCGTTACCACCGAAAGCCCGACGGGGTTGGGGCGACGGGGCGAGCAGATGGAAAAAACCCCCATCGGCCGGCTTTTGTGTGGCGGATTCTGGATCAGCAGGTCGGGGGTAAAACCGCGGCTTTCGTGAAAATAAAACAGGACCACGATCCGCTGGCCCGGGCCGATGTCTTTTATCCCCTGCCGGTAGGCGGGATCGAGCTCAATGCGGCCCTTTTTGTCGGAGATGCTCCAGTGCCGGGGAATATCGGTTTCATCGGTAAAAAACGTCCCGATCGGTGTCATCGTAATTTCCATCAATTCCTTTTCTCCTTTTTATACTCTTTTCTCCAGTTTCGCCACCGCCTCGATATGGGGGGTATGCGGAAACATATCCACCGGCTGGATGCCGGTGACTTCATACTGGTCGTTGAGCAGGGCGACGTCCCGGGCCAGCGTGCTCGGATTGCAGGAAACATAGACAATCCGCTCCGGAGCCATGGCGCTGACTGACTTGACCACATCCTTGTGCATTCCCGCCCGCGGCGGATCGATGACCATCACTTCCGGCCGCCGGGTAAGCGATGATATCGATTCCCGGATATCGCCGACCATGAAACGGCAATTGTCGATGCCATTTTTTTGGCAGTTTTTCCGGGCATCGGCCACCGCGCTTTCAACGATTTCAATGCCGATCACGCGAGCGGCCTGCCGCGACAGCCAGATCGGGATCGTACCGGTGCCGCTGTAGAGATCCACCACGGTCTCGGTGCCGGAAAGCGCCGCGTATTGGGCGACGGTATCGTAAATTTTTTCCGCCCCGCCGGTGTTGGTCTGGAAAAAGGAGTTGGCCGAAATCTCAAATTCAAAGGGGCCGAGTTTTTCTTTTAAATAGCGGTCGCCGGCCAGCCGGTTTTCATAGTCGCCCACCGCGATGGCGGCTTTTTTGGCCGATACGTTGTTGACCACCGATACCACATCGCCATAGGTGTCGACCAGGTACCGGGCCAGCGG
The DNA here is from genome assembly GCA_051745395.1 of Thermodesulfobacteriota bacterium. GTDB lineage: Bacteria > Desulfobacterota > Desulfobacteria > Desulfobacterales > Desulfosalsimonadaceae > JBNJEA01. Next base: position 2,407 of record JBNJEA010000196.1, read on the forward strand.
TTCGACGGCTTCGGGCCGATTTTCGGCCGTGATCAAATTGACCAGCCACTGGTCGTATGCCACGGAGTGGCGCAGCATCAAAAACCGCCAGAAGCCCTCGTGGGTGCGCAGCCCATAGGGAGGCTGATCGGATGTCTTCATGTAATCGCGCACGTCGTTTAGTATGCGATTGCCTTTTTCCGGATGCAGCAGGCAGGCATCAATATCTAGAATCTTGTCAAATGTTGCCGGCACGTGCAGGCCCAGGGCAAAGGATTTTCCGATTTCCGGATCACCGAGTTCCTCGGGCAGCAGCCACCGGCGGTCCGAACAGGAAAACTCCATCTTGTTGCGGTACCCGAAGATCTTATCGGAGGGGATGGGGGCATGCACGGGGACCCCGGTCAATTGCCCGATATGTTTTAAAGCCTCTTCCACGTGCTGCTGCTTGTAGGCCAGTTGCCGTTCGTATTGTAAAAACTGCCACTTGCAGCCGCCGCAGTGGTGGCTGTACCGACAGGGCGGCTCCACCCGGTCGGCGGAAGGTTCGATTAACGACAAAGCGCGTGCTTCGGCATAGTTTTTCTTTTTTTTAAAAATTCTCGCCATCACCCGATCGCCCGGCACCGCGCCGTCAACGAAAACGGTATACCCGTCGACCTTGGCAATGCCGCGGCCGCCGAAGGCAATGCCGGAAATATCGAGGGCCACTTCGGCCTTTTTTTTTATCTCCATCACAATCGTTTCCCGTTCGTCCTGAGTAGATTAAAGCAATTCCATACCGAGGAGTGACAATTGTTTTACGAAAAAATGGTTTTATGGTATGGGGTTTTTAAAAAACCATAATACACGAACAAGCGGTTTTCAATTCTGTTGGTTATCCGAATTTATTCAGACTAAAGATTTTTTATCACCTGCCGATTCGTTAAATGCGTGCGGATACAAAATCCGCCCCCAAAAAGCCGCAAATATGCGGTGCAATCAAAATTTGCAGCCATGGAAAAACGCATTGATTTTCATGCCGACGGACTCTGTTTAAACGGGACCCTGCATCTGCCGACAGCGGCCCGCCCCCCAGTGGTCATTGGTGTCCACGGCATGTTAAGCACCGGACAATCCCCCAAGCAGCGTGCGCTGGCCGAAAGGCTGAATCAGCGCGGCATTGCCTATTTCCGGTTTGATCACCGCGGCTGCGGCCAAAGCGAGGGCCGGTTTGCGAAAGAGACCACGTTTGAGGGCCGGTGCAATGATCTTGTCGCCGCCATTGAAACCGTCACCGCATTGCCGGCTGTCGGCACGCCGCTGGGCCTGTTCGGCAGCAGCATGGGCGGGGCCGTGTGCCTGTCGGTTGCCGCTGACTTTGCCGTAAAGACCCTGGTGACTCTGGCCGCACCGGTGCGTTTTGCCGCCATCGAAGTGCCGATCCATGTTGCATTCGATCCGGCATTTGCCGGAATGACGCCGCACCAGATGGAATTTGATATCGCCGGCCGGCTCCACCGGATCAAAAATATTTTCATTGTCCATGGCGATGCCGACAAAATCGTTCCCTACGAAAACGCCGAACAAATTCTTTCAAAAAGCCGCGATCCCAAGGAGTTGTTCCGGCTCAAAGGCGCGGACCACCCCTTGAGCGATCCGGCCCATCAAGAACAATTTATGAGCAAAACCATCGCGTGGTTTGCAAGCCGTTTGCATTGAACTTTTGTGTTGACATTCAAAAAACAATTTCATTATTCGTCAAAAACGGGAAGGCTATCACTTAATCTACAGTTTACCAGGAGGCAAGCAATTTATGACACCAAACCAGCAATTTTACCAAGGCAGATTTTTTCTTCGTATTTTTTTGGTTTTCATCCTATCGGCTGCGATGCTGTTTGTCAGTAGCTGTGATGAAAATGCATTCGAATTTGCCGAAGACGACAGCAACTACGAAGCCAAGCTCGAATCCGCCAAGATCCAGATCGACAACAGCGATTACGAAACGGCCTACAACACCCTTCTGGATTTGGACGACAGCCACCCCGACGATCCCAAGGTCAGACAATACCTGAGCAATGCATGTGCCGGAATGGTCGGCATTGACACCTACAATGTATTGGAAGTCGCAGACGAACTTTCCGACAGCGGCGTGGACAACGGCATTGATCTGGTCGGCCGGGTCCTGGGCAATGAAGATTTTCAATTGACTGCCGATGAAGTCGGGGACAAGCAAAACCGGTTATCCGGCTGCGCCATTGAAAACCTGAACCGAATCGATGACAAAACCGACGATCAGATTGTCCAGCAGGGATTGCTCGGCATCAACAACGCGGTGCTTACCATCGCAAATATTGTCATGGAAGA
>JBNJEA010000197.1:0-4711 GCA_051745395.1 Thermodesulfobacteriota bacterium
AACGTGGTCCCCTTGCCGGGCAAACTGTAAACGGAGATATGGCCATTGTGCGATTTGACGATATTGTGGACAATGGACAGGCCCAGCCCGGTACCATCGCCTTTTTGCTTGGTTGTAAAATAAGGTTCAAAAATTTTTTCAAGGTCGGATGCCGCAATTCCGGTCCCGGTATCGCTGACGATCAACCGGGCGTAACTGCCGGGCCCGAGCGCCAGGGACCTGTTTTTCATGCTGTCATCGATACAGACGGAATCAAGGCGGACCTCTATCATGCCCTCCCTGTCGGTCATGGCATGCATGGCATTGGTGGCCAGGTTTACAATGACTTGATGAATGTGGGTGGGATTGGCCTGGACGGTCAGGGGGTCGTCGCACGGGATATTTTCATGAAAATCAATGGATGAGGGCATGGTGGAGCGCAGCATCTTCAGCGCCTCCTTGATCAGCAGATTGATTTGAACCGGTTTTTTCAAAGATTCCTCATTCCGGCTGATGGCAAGAATCTGCTTGACAAGGGCCTTGGCCCGGTTGCCGGCGGCAAGCACCTCGGACATGTTTTTCTGCAACACGGTATCTGCCGGGGCATCCAGGAGGGCAAGTTCCGTGTACCCGATTACGGAAGACAATATATTATTGAAATCATGGGCAATGCCTCCGGCCAAAGTCCCGATGGCCTCCATTTTCTGGGTTTGTTGAAGATTGGCGTGAAGGCGCTTTTCTTCGGTGATATCGGAAAAAACGCCGCGGAGCCCGACCGCCTGGTCGTCGTCGATGATCGGCTTGCTTGAACTGCGGATCCACCGGATTTGCCCGGACTTGGTCAGCAAGCGATACTCATAGGGTTCAAGCTGTCCGAAAAAAACCTGTTGCAATCTTTCTTTGACGCCAGCCTGGTCTTCCGGATGAACAAAATCCAGAAAATGCCTGCCGATGACGTCTTTCGGCGCATACCCGATATTTTTTTCCAGGGCCGGGCTGATGTAGGTAATCAGGCCGTTTGCATCTATCGAATAGATCACCTCATTTAGATCTTCCACCAGTTCGCGGAATTTTATCTCGCTTTCGCGCAGCGCCTCTTCCGTCCGCCTTCTTTCGGATACCTCTTCCGCCAGTTTCCGGCTTTCGGTCTTTAAGGCGTCATAGGCCAGTTTGAGCCGGCCGGAATTGACGATCTCGTTGTTTAACGCCAGGCTCAGGTAGTTGATGATTATATGCAGCTCATTTTTGATATCTTCGGTGTAGTCAAAAAATATTCCCTGCATCTCCACGGCACCGATCAGATCGTCGCCTGCGATCAGCGGAAAAGCCCATGCTTTTGTCGAGGGCCGAATGCCGTTGATCGAAATTTGGGTCTGGTGGTCCGTGCCGCTGGATTCGACAAACTGATGCGTCGACAATGCCCGATTCACCAATGCGCTCTCGATTTTTTCGATCTGCCGGGTAGTTTGGTTCACATCACTGCAATACCAATTGTCATCGAACCGGTAATAAAGGATGACGTTTGACCCCCCGATTGCTTCCATGATGGTGGAAATGGCATGGGCGGCCATGTTGTCCAGGCCACTGACCCCGGCCAGCCCGGTAAGGATGTCGGAAACAAGCTGCAGGTGGGACTTTTCCTTTGCAAGCGTTTCGATGCGCTCGCGCAGCCGGAGCACTTCATTTCCGGATACCGCATCGCAATTATCCATGGGACTTCTCCTGTATTTCGGCAATCACGCGGCATAAAACCTGCTCGAGGTGGTCAAGACAGACGGTCAGCCAATGAAGCGGCAAACCGATTTCTTCACTGATACGGTTTGCCCCGGCATTGAAGTCGCCGGAGCAGGGGGTCTTTATGCCCAACAGGTATGCATGTTCCGATGTAAAAATTTCTTTGATGATCCCCGGCGGCCCGCCGAATGCCTGGCCCATGATGCGGTCCCAGCTCCCGGCCCAGTCTTCCATGAGAAAAAACGCGCCGGCCGCCAGGTGCTGTTCAAAGGCCGTTTTGCCCAGCAGGGTTTCAACGCAGTTCTGCCCCGCTGTCCGGACGCCGTTTTCCCGTTTTACGATTTGATCAATGAACGGATGGCAGGCGCCGTAGTAAACGGCCTTGGAAACCGGCCCATAGTGGCGCATCGCCTTGTTAAGGGCCATTTCCAGTTTCTGAAAATCGATATGGAGGCAGGAGGACAAAAAATGCGGCCTTACCGGCCAGTGGTTTTTCCGGATCAAAAACAGGATCTCTTTTTTGAGGATGCCGCAGCCGACCAGGGGGATGGCCTTCGGTTTTGATGGATGGTTTTCACTGTGAATTTGAATAACGCCCCCAGTAATATGCCGATTCCAGCATGGTTTTGATTTTGTCATCGGAAATGGCATAGGGCATGACCAGGGTGCCGAAGATAAAACCGCCCCCTGCTTTTCCTGCCTCCATGATTTGTTTGACCTCCGTTTCGATCCGCGCCTCAGACCACTGGAGCAGTTTGATGTCATTTATGGCCGAAGCCAGCAGGGCGCGGCCGGCGATGATTTTTCTGGCATCGGAAATATTGTCCATCGGGCTGATATAAAAGACGCCGACGCCCGTCCGCTCGGCAATGGCATCGATTACGTCATTGATCGCACTGCCGCCGTTGAAATAAACGATGCCGGCCGTACCGGCGGTTTTAATGTCCCGTTCCACCCATTCCAGGGCCATGGATTCAATCTGCTGTTGGTTCAAAAAACCGGTCGTGGCCAGGGGGTTGGAATACGCAATCATATCAACGCCGGCCGCAAAAAGCGCCTTCATTTTCATGATGCAGAAATCCGAACATTTTTTAAGAAGCACGCGCCTTGCTTTTTCCGGACCGGTCAGTAGAAAATCCAGCCATTTGTCCATTCCCATGAGTATCGGGGGCATGGAAAAGGCGCCGACCACCGTTGAGAGCACCGGGCAGGTTTGCCCTTTTTCGCGTTTGACGATTTCAACGGTTTTCAACTCTTCAAGAAACGGTTTTGTGTCCAACAGGGCTTCATCGATGACCAGCCTGTCGATATCGGCTTCCGAGCGCAGGATCAAGTGGCCTACATTCGGCGGCCCGTCATCGACAAAAACGGTACTTTTGGCCCCCAGCATTTCAGTGTCCCTGGCCGTATAATGGGAACTCCAGATATTGTCATACCCGTATTTTTCCTGGAGTTTCAGCTGGCCTTCGGCAACGTGTTGCCCGCTGGCATAGTAGTCCTTTATCGTCATGCCCAGCTCTTTTGCCCCCTGCTCGAACAGGTTGCATACCACGGGAACCCGGTCGGGCAACCGGTTTTCCCTTAACGCGCCAAACCGCTGTTTTGGCGTCCACATGGGCACCTCACTTCATTAAGCTGCTGATCATTTCAATGGCCTTGGGTCCATTTTCCGCCCAGGCATCCGCCCCGACCGTTTTATACAAACCGGGATCAAATCGGTATGGCGCGCCGCCGACAATGAGCTTGATTTTTCCTGCCAGCCCCTGTTGCTTCAACAATTCGCAAACCCGGATGGCACCCTGCTCCCCCGTTGCGGTGTGGACCATCATGGCGGAAACGCCGATGACGCCGGCATCGAGCCGAACCGCTTCAGAAACGAATTTTTCCGGTGACACATTGGTGCCCAGGTCGTGGACGTCAAACAGGTTCGCCTTGAGACACCCGGCAACAATTTTTTTCCCAAGGCCGTGAAAATCGCCCCGGGCGGTCCCCAACACAACCGTGCCGTGGCCTTCGTGTTTCTGGTCAAACAGGGGAACCATGGCCTCGGTGACCTCGCCGGCCACCTTGGAGCAAATATAATGCTGGGCCAGCGTGGCGTCATGCTTTTCGGTCATGTCGGTCAAAATCCGTTCAACGCTCGGCACCACAACTTCAAATATGATGGCTTCGGGACGGATGCCGCGCTTTACGGCCGTGTTGACCGCTTCAAGCGCTTTTTCCCGGTTTGTATCAAAAATTGCATCATAATAGTCTGAAAATGTATCCTGGACAATTCCCATTACGCCCTCATTCTTCCGGAAAGTATACGTGCATGTTTTCTCCCGCGGGGTTCTTTTCGTCTTGCGGCGGTTTTAATTTATAGGTTTTCTTATCCGAAAAAACGATGCAGAAATGCAGCGGGCATCCGGATACGGTTTCAATTCAGTATAACTACTTGTAAAAATTAAATATTTATTTATTAACCAAAAGCCTCCCCCGCAATATTATTGTGATATGAAACGGCTTGCAAGGAAAATAATTTAAGAGATTCCTCCGGAATCCTTAAGGTCAATCCTGTTTTTCGGTTCTGCCGCCGGCAGCCGCCGGATCGCCTTTTAAGTGCCTTTCAAATACCGCCGGTGCTTGCCTTTATACCAATCACAGGCGGGCGTCAGCCGTTTCTGCTTGACCGGCAGGCCCTTTTTGTGACTCCGCATTTCCAGTATCCGGTCGGTTTTTTGTATCAATTTTGTCAACAGCGACATCGATGAGTTTAATTACCCGGCACAGGACGGTCCGGTTTATACCCATACCAGGGAAAAGGCGGGGTTGAACCAGGCTCTTTTTTCAAAGTGATGCCTGCTTAAAAAACGTTCAGGTCCTGTTGGAGGGTTTCAAGCCGGGCGCGGAGGTCTTTGGTGATTTGCGCCATTACGTCGCCGGCGGCCGGGATGTCTTGAATCAGTCCCGCCCCCTGGCCGCAGCAGATTTCGGCGTCTTCGGCGCGGCCGAGATG
>JBNJEA010000198.1:0-4706 GCA_051745395.1 Thermodesulfobacteriota bacterium
CAATAAAGAGGTGAATACACTGCAGGTTGATACCATCAATATTCACTAAGGTTATATAACGAACAAGGATAGACCGTGTGAGTGAAACGAACCACGATCTTATCCGAGAGTTGAAAACGAGCGGTCAACGGGACGGCTCCTCCGCGAGGCTCCGTCGCCGCCCGTTACCGCTCACGTTACATAACCGCTTCATTCGCCCTCGTAAATTCGACGGCTGAACTTTTTGTACGCATCCTATAAGTATGATGAGGATAAAAATGGAGAGAGACTCATTGTTAAAAATGATTAAACAAACAGTTCGGGAAATAGAGCCTGACGCCGATATAATTCTTTATGGCTCCCGTTCACGTGGCGATGCAGACGAAGAATCGGACTGGGATTTTCTTCTCTTGGTTGATGGCCCGGTAACCGATGCACGTACGGACCGCATCCGCCATCGGCTTTATGAAATAGAGTGGGACTCCGGAGAAGTTATTTCCTCAATTGTGCGAAACCGTGAAGAATGGCAAAGTGGTATGTTCGAGGCCATGCCATTTCATCACCGTGTTCGTCAGGAAGGAGTCCGGGTTTGACAGAATGGAACAAGGAGCTGGTTTATTACCGGTTGGCCAGGGCGGATGAGGCATTGGAAGATGCCAGGGTTCTCGCAAGAGCCAAACGTTGGAATGCCTGTGTTAATCGGTTATACTATGCATGTTTTTACGCTGTTTCCGCCCTTCTCGCCTGCGATGGGCTTTCATCTTCCAAACATTCAGGTATACGTGGCCTTTTTAACAAACAGTATGTTAAGACTGGTCAAATTCCCAAAGATTTTGCTCGGATATACAATGATCTGTTTGAAAGACGCCAGGAGGGCGATTATATCGATTTTGTCAATTTTCAGGAGTCGCAGGTTCTACCATGGATTTCAAAAGCAGAACGCCTCATAAACTACATTGCTGAATTTATAAAAAAACAAAAAATTTGAACTTCTGCGTTGCCTTGGCAATAAAAACCCTATGCTAACCCTGCTGGTCCAGGGAACGGCAAAAAGCGCGCCGCCCCTGACCAGCCCGGTTAGGAGCGCAGCGAAGATCCCGCCCAAAGCGGGGACCTTGACGAAAAATCCTGGTTTTTGGTCGGGCACTAATAAAATCAGCGGTGGAAAAGTCCTTTCATCCCATACCCGTCCGGGATCAAATCGTCTGGCCCAATGACAGGAGGATGCGGTGTTGAAACATCTGGAAATATCCGGGCAAACCGGGCATTCCAATATTTACGTGGGCGACTCTCTTGAAAATACGGGCCGCTATTTACCAAAGACCCGGGTGGTGGTTATCACCGACACCAACGTCTGGCACCAGTACCGGCACCGGTTTCCGGACGCCGAAACCATCGTCATCGGCACCGGCGAGGCGGTGAAAAGCATGGAGACCGTGGCCGACATCTATGACCGGCTGGTGGCCCTGGAAGCGGATCGGTCGACTTTTCTGCTGGGTATTGGCGGCGGCATTGTCTGCGATATCACCGGATTCGTGGCGTCCACCTATCTGCGCGGCGTCCGGTTCGGCTATGTGGCCACCACGCTGCTGGCCCAGGTCGATGCCAGTGTGGGCGGCAAAACCGGGGTGAATTTCCGGGGCTATAAAAACATGGTCGGCACGTTTAACCAGCCGGAATTTGTGATTTGCGATCCTTCTGTATTGTCGAGTCTTGCAGCGGCCGATCTGGCCTGCGGATTTGCCGAAATCGTCAAGCACGCCGCCATTTCCGACAGTCATTATTTTGAAATGCTGGAGGAAAAATGCGACCAGGCCCAGGCTTTGGAACCGCCGGTAATGGCCCAAATCATTTATGATTCCGTGCAGATCAAGGCCGATATCGTAAACCGCGACGAACGGGAAAAAGGACAGCGGCGAAAGCTCAATTTTGGCCATACCCTCGGCCATGCCCTGGAAAAAACCCGGGGGCTGCGCCACGGCGAGGCGGTCAGTATCGGGATGGTGGCCGCCGCCGAAGTCTCGGCGGCAAAAAACCTGCTGCCCCGCCGGCAAGTCGAGCGCATCGAAGAGCTGCTGACACGCTTTGACCTGCCGACCCGGGTTGAAATGGATTGGCAGGCCGTCATCGACGCTCTGGGCCGGGACAAAAAGCGCGAGGCCGATTCCATTTATTTCGTTTTGCTCTCCGGTCTCGGCTGTGCGGTCATCGAACCGATCGGCCTTTTGGATCTGGCGGCGGTGTTGCGGGGTCAAGCGCGCGCCGATTAGCGGATCCGGTATCTCGGGTTGCCGATGCGTTCGCTTTTGCACTTCGGACACCGGCTCGGCCGGCCGGCCTTTTTCCGCTTTTTAAACGAAAATCCGCAGGCAATGCAGTGCGGGGCAATGGTTTCGAGTTTTTTGCCCTGTGGGCCGAGACTACGTTCGATGTGGGGAATATGTTCGTAGACCTCTTTTTCGCGGATGCCGACGGACTGGGACAGCTCCCTGGCATCATAGGTGTCTTCGGTCAACAGGGCGATCAATTGCTGCCGAACGGTGGTCATGGGCAGTTCCTTTCAGCGAAGTGGCGGGTTTCAGCCGAGCTGGTTGATTTTTTCGACATAGGCGTCGACGTTGAACTTTCGCTTCAATCCCCGGTCGTTCATGTAACGAACTTTTCCGAATATCGGCCGCTCGGGCCACGGCCGGTCATGCTTGCCGAAACACCATAATATGCCGGCATAGCTGTTGGGATCGCGTCCGTCCAGGGCGTAGCGGTTATTCAGGTACAGGCTCCGGGAAAAAGCGGTTTCCGGCGTTTCGCTCCATTCGAGGATTTTTTTCCCCCAATACATCCGCATGTATCCATGGATTTTGCCGCGCAGGCGCAGTTCGTTCTGGGCCGCGTTCCAGTAAGGGTCATGGGTGTTTGCCGATTCCAGGGTCTCGAAGCGGTAGCAGTAGTCCCGGACGTCGGCGCCATGCTCGGCAAGCGTTTTTTTTGCCCATGCCGGCAGCCCCGCAAAGGTCGCGTAATCCGGGTTGTAGAAAGCAAAATTCATGGAAAGTTCCCGCCGGACGATGAGTTGTTCCAGGTACGCCTCGGTGGCATGGGGGGCGTCGGCCATGAGCTGCCGGGCAATGTATAAGGGCGATATCTGGCCGAAATGCAGATAGGGGCTCATGTCCGACTGGCAATTTACGGACGGATCGTTTCGTAACATGTTGTAATCGGCAAGCTGCTTGCCGATAAAACGGGACAGGCGTTTTTCCGCCGCGTCCGGCCCGCCGGGAAAATCGGCAACAGGGGCCACCGAGGCATCGAGGGCGGCGGCGCTAAATTGTTGTTCCAGGCCCCGGGCATCCAGGCTGTCGACTGAAATGTCCAAAGCGGATTTTTTCGGCCGGGTTTCTTTTAAAGCAACAAGATAGTCATCGAGATGGGTCTTGATTTTGCGGCGCAACACCGCGGCGCTGTAGGCTTCCTTGGCCATTGCCGTTTCCACCGGTACGATGACTTCGGATTCGACCTGGATCAGGGGGCATTGAATGTGGGCGGCCAGGGCCTGGCGCCATTGTTTCTGGATATGTAAGTAGCCGCGGTCCACGACAACCATGGCGGCGCGTTCGGACAGCGACAGGGCGCCTTCTTCCGGGGAAACGTTCTGGATGGCCAACAAAATCCCCTTGTCGGCCAGGCGTTTTTGCACCGTTTTCAAGCCGTCGATCAGGAATCGGTAGTGTCTTTGGTTGGCCTCCGGGTATTGCCAGGTCAGCCCGAAAAAGGCCACCACCGGCAGGTTGCGGGCGTTGGCGGCCCGGATGGCGTATTCGAGGGCGTGGTTGTATCGGCTGCGCTGGGCGGCCTGCATCCAGTACAGGACAAATTCGCCGCGGGATTGCTGTGCGTCGTGTAAAACCTGGATGCGGCTGTCATGGATCATAATGGTTTTTTCCCGCCGGCACTTAAGAAAAAAGTGACTGCAACTGCATCCGGGCGCAGCTGAAACCGTCTTCGATGAGCCGATCGGCCTGTCGGGGCGAAAAATTGAGCAGGGAGCCAAATCCCATCATATGCTTCGGGGCCACGGTAAACAGCCGGGTTCCGTCCATGGCGAGCTGAAGCTGCGGCGAGCCGGGCAAAGGCGTCTGGAACACATCGGCATCGGGGTCGGCCTGCCAGGCATTGTTGGGCAGCATGGCCGTATAGGCCCCGATGAGAATCTGTTCAAAGGCCAGTTCGGCGGTTTGCTGCTGGGTTTGCGGGATCGGGGCGTCAAATGCGCCGACGGGCGAATGCAGCACTACGATAATTTCTCGGGCCGACCATGCCAGCGCCGGCGTAATGGGGGTGTTGAGCATGATGCCGGCATCCCAGAAAGGCTCTTTGTCGATATATTGCCAGGGAAAAAGCATGGGGATGGCGCCGGCGGCCATCAGGTGCTCGATGGTAATCACCCGGTGGGAGAAAAAATTGATCTGGGACGTGCGCATGTTCAGCGCGGTCACCAAAATCCGGGTTGTGCTGTGTTGCAGGGCGGCAATGTCGATGTTTTCTTCCAGCAGCCGGCGCAGCGGCCGGGTGTCGGCAAGCGGGGAAAAAAACCGGCCGCCGAGCAGTGATTTTAAAAAAAACGGCATGCGGATCCGATACAGCCATTTCCGGTCATAGCGTTTCCAGAGCCGGGTCAATTGCTCCGGGGACATGCCGGCCCCGTAAGCCGCCGCATTGATGGCGCCGGC
>JBNJEA010000199.1:0-4666 GCA_051745395.1 Thermodesulfobacteriota bacterium
AAAATGATCCAGCACAAACAGGTAGCCGGCCGCCGAGGTCGGCGCCACGGCCATCCAGCGCTTGTTTTTGCAGTCCTGCAGGTTTTCGATGGCCTTGTGGTCCGACCGGCAGATAATCTGGCCCCGGAAAGAGGGGCTGCCGTTATTTTCCACGATGCGGGCAAAGGCTCGGGCGCCGTGGCGGTCGGCAATCTTGGTGTAGACCAGCGGATTGGAAAAGGAAATGTCGATTTTGCCCTCGCCCACCATTTTGACGTGGGCGGCAAAGGTGTCCGGAAAGACCTGTCGGATGGGCATATCGGTCTTTTCGGAAATATGTTCCACCAGCCGGTGGTGCCGGGAAAAAGAAACCTGGTGGGAATACTGCGGCAGACAGGCGTAGGTGAGCGAATCGAGCGCCCGCGTGGTCCGGATCTGCTTGCGCTTGCTGAGATCAATCTTTTGCGCCCGGTCTTCCGGACCGCAGGCGGAAATAACCATCAGCCCGAAAAGCAAGATCGCAAAAAGGACTTTAATGGAGGGGGAAAAAACCGGTTTCATTTTCAATTGGGTAACAACTCGGATAGGGAAAGTCAAGGCAGCGGCCGATTTCCTGCCGCGCTGCAATAAATTGATACCGGCATTGAGCGTTTCAGATTTTTGAAAACATGATTTTATAGAGGATTATCATTCACATTCCGCCTGTTATTTCGTTTTACGGTAGCTTTTTAAATCCCGGGCCGCCCCGCGCGCTCCACGATTCGACCTTCTGCGATCACGGTATCAATGTCTTGGGTCTGCCGGATATCGTCCCGGAAATCGCCGTTTAAAACCACCAGGTCGGCCGGGCCGCCTTCGGCGATGCGCCCCAGGCCCCTGGCCCCGGTGATGCGTTCAATGGACCTGCCGGCTTCATACGTGGCCGCCGCCACCGCCTCGACCGGCGTAAACCCGCACTTTTCAACCAGCAGCCGCATCTCCGTGTGAAGCGAAGATCCCGGCACCGTGGCCACATTCGGGCTGTCGCTTCCCGCAATGATGGCAATGCCGGCGGCTTTCATCTTCCGGACCGCTTCAAACTTGATTTCGCGATAGGTCACCAGGTCATGGATCCAGTTTTCCATTCGCGGATCATCGATGACTAAGCCCTCCGTCCCGTTCCGATAGGCATCCAGAATCACCGGGTCCATGATGGCTTTGTCCATCGGCGTAAACGCGAGGTTGTTTTCAAAATACGCCGCCGTATTGTCAAACACCACCAGCGTGGGGATCACAACGGCCCCTTCTTCTTTCATGCGCGCAATGGTGGCATCGGAGACCGCCGACCGATACGGGGCGTGGGCAATGAAAGGGACCCCGCCGTTTAAGCAGGCTATAATGTCGGATTCCGCGCCCACGTGGGCGGCCACCGGCAAACCGGCGTCCTTGGACGCCGCGGCGATCGCCCCAATCGATTCCTCGTGCAGCGTCGGCGCCCCCAGGGGAATCTGGTCGACCATGATCTTGGTCATCGCAGCGCCGTGGGCCTTGTTCTGCCGGACGGCCGGGGCAATGTCGGCTTTTTCGGATACCTGAAACATCAGCTGGCCGATAACAAACCGGTCGACCGGCCAGGGCACCATTTTATCCACCATATAGTACGGATGCCCGCCCGCCTTGGTCAGCGGCTTGCCGACGTAGAAAAACCGGGGAGCTACCCGGTTTTTTTCTTCCATGCGCTCGGCGAGTTCTTCGAGTTTTTCAAGCCCCCCGGCCATGTCAAACACCGTGGTCACGCCGGCATACAGATAGGAAGACAGGTTGCGCGCCAGCATGTCCTCATTGGGCATCACGGAAAAATCCGGCGGCGCGCCCGGAGAGCCGATATGAATGTGGTGGTCGATCAGGCCCGGCATCACCATTTTGCCCGTGCCGTCCATTGTAACGACATCTTTTTCGGACCCGGCAACGTCTCCGATTTTTTGGATCCGGCCGTCGGCGATGAGAATATCGGCGTTTTCGATGATCCCGGCATCGGCTTTTCCGGTGAAAACGGTTGCGTTCTGGATCAAAAGGGGTTTTTCCGGACCCCGTTTTTCCGCCAGCGGGGCAAGGCTGGGGGAGTAGAAACAGCCGGACAAAAGAACGGAAAAAGCGGTGAGCAGTACGAAAAGCTTCCAATTGAATTTTGTTTGCATGGGCGATTCTGCCTTTCATTGAAGGTGATACGGCATTATTGATGGCTTCGTAAAAAGTCCAATATCTGCGTCCCCGATGCTCGGGATCTTCGATGCGCTTCATCTCTCGTCATTCAACGTACGACCAAGTACGCCTCATTCCTCGAGATTCGCGCGCCTTGTCGAAGCGAAGCGCAGATCCCGACTCTCGGGGTCGAAGCGAAGCGCAGATCCCGACTCTCGGGGTCGAAGCGAAGCGCAGATCCCGACTCTCGGGGTCGAAGCGAAGCGCAGATCCCGACTCTCGGGGATCTTGAACTTTTTACTTTGCCATCTGAAAATCGGCTTTTTACGACAGCATCATTACTGAAGCACGAAAAAATCATGAGGCTTTTTTCCGGTTCTGGAGCCGGAAAAAAAAGTTGGACAGTTACGCCCTCCGGTGGTTAAAATCAACGATGTTTTCGTAAAATTTTTCCATCCTAACCGGAAAGGATTGAATCGGCAATGGATCTTGTAATGACAAAAATTGATGCGGTCGATATCCAGGATGCATGGTTTCAATGTATTGCCGCGATTTTAAACGACGGGTTTAAATATGAAGTTGAACAGGGGTCCTTTGTGGGTCAGACCCGGCTGGAGTTTGATCATATTGTCGTGCATATCAAATTCCCCTATTCCGAGCCGTATGATACCATGCTGCCCCATATCCCGCCTCATCTCAACATTCCCAATCCGGTAGCCAACGGCTACGTGGAACAGTACCTGCCGTATTTAATGACCGATCATATTGAACCCACCGAACAATACACCTACGGCTCCCGGATAGCGCCGCAGATCCCCCACTGGGTCGACATGCTTCAAAAAACGCCCCGTACGAACCAGGCAGTGCTGCAGGTGGCCCGGCATGATGACTATAAACTAGAGGATCCGCCGTGCTTGCGGCATATTGACATGCGGATCAAGGAAAACACCCTGATTTTTTACCCGTATTTCCGATCCTGGGACCTCTGGGGCGGATTCCCCGCCAATCTGGCCGGTATCGCAGTGCTCCAGAAAACCATGGCCGATGAAATCGGTGTAGCATCCGGCCCCATCGTGGCCAGCAGCAAGGGCCTTCACATCTATGGGTATGTGGAGGAACTGGCCCGGATCAGAACCGGGAAATAAGTCTATTTTCAGACGGCAAAGTAAAAACGACATGACGCAGCCCAAAACATCCACAAGCTCCACCCCGCAAGACATTGCCATCGAAGCCCGCCGGCCGGAATTTGATTTTTCGAATGTCGGCAGATACTGGCTGCGCGATCCGTTCACCTCGCATTTCATGAATGCGCTTTCCATTGTGGTGCCGCATTCGGAACGCATGGTGATCGATATTGTCCGAAAATACGCGGATCAGATCTCCGACCCGAAACTGGCAAAGGACATGAATGCCTTAATCCGCCAGGAAGGCCGGCACACGCTGATGCACCTGCGATGCAACGGGATGCTGAAAAAATGCGGGTATCCGGCCATCGGCTTGTTCGAAAAATTCCAGAAATTTTTTGTCGACAATTTGCGCAAAATTTCCCCGCGCGCCTGGGAGCTTGCCATGCCGGCGGCGTTTGAACATTTTACTTCCGCCATCAGCCGGGATTTTGTGGTAAACAAAAAGTTCTGGACCGGGGACCGGCCCGAAGCCGCCCCCAATTCCGCCGTTGCGTTCACCGACTGGCATGCCCTGGAAGAACTGGAGCATCAGGCCGTATGTTTTGACGTGTTTGCCGCGCTGGAAAAGCGGACCTGGCTGCTGACCCCGGCCCTGCTGTTTCTCTGGATGCCGGCCACTTTGATCTCGGTCTACGGCATGCAGCTCTATTTTCTCCTACAAGACGGCATCCTGCTGAAACGCAAAAACTGGCGGCCGTATTTGAAGTTTATCCTGCAATCATTGCCCGTTCTCACAAAAGGCGCGTTTCAATATGTAAACAAGGACTTTCGGCCCTGGAATGAAGAAGACGTCCGGGTATACCGGATGCAGAAACAGCGCATTTTACCGAAGAGCTAACCAGCGGCGGCTTGATAGCCACGGCCTAATCAGAAAAATGAAGCGCGTGTGAAAATAACGCGGTCGGTCAAAATACCACGGAATTAGCCGTCTGAGTTAAGCGTCTTGTTCGGTCTTGGTTTGTCGATCAATCCGCCATGGATATATCTGTGAAGAATGCTTGACATTAATGTTTGGTAAGGAATACCATTTTCAACTGCCAATGCTTGAATCTCTTCCAAATCTTTTGATGAGATTCGAATATTGACGCGTTTGTCTTTCTTTAGGGTTTTCCTGGCGTATTCTTGATGTTTTTCGATTTCAGCTTTCAGGTTCTTGACTTTTTTCCACTCTCCGCGCTCAAAAGTTTCAACAATTTCTTTTTCTTCTTTATCAAGTTTTGTCTTGTTCATTTTTCCCTCCAATATAATCCCGTGTGGCTTTACGACTCGGAATAATCGTCTTTAAGAATTTGCCTTTAGAAGATTCAACAAATGGAACA
>JBNJEA010000061.1:0-17217 GCA_051745395.1 Thermodesulfobacteriota bacterium
GTTTGACCCGGGAGACCGAGCCTATAAATAACTCTGGAAGAGCAGGCACTGAGGTACTGAGGCACTAAGGCACTGAGTTTTTTTAAACCCTATACCTTACACCTTAAACCTCAAACCTTAAACCTCAAACCTTAAACCTGAAGTTACTTAAAAGCCCTCTCCGTGATTTCTGTCTTGTGCTGTCTCTTAGCACCGCCGGGTTGCGGGATGTCAAATGAATTAGGCCGTGGCCGTTTGCGCGGGATCGCTCCATTTGGATTCGGAAATGACTTCACCGGTGGAGCTGATCACCAGTTCTTTCAACGGGACGGTTTTGCCGGCCGCAGCCATTGCTTTTTCCACGATACCGGGCAGACTGCTGCAGCAGGGTACTTCCATGGATACGATGGTCACGCTTTTCAGGCCGGCGTTTGCAAAGACGTCGGTAAATTTTTCGACGTAGCCGTCCACATCATCGAATTTCGGGCATCCCATCATCACGGCCCGCCCATTGAGCAGCTCCCCGTGAAGGTTCGGGTAGGCCACGGCCACGCAGTCTGCGATGACCAGAAGGTCGGCCCCTTTTAAAAACGGCGCGTTTGCGGGCACCAGGCGGATCTGAATCGGCCAGTGGGTCAGGGCAGAGGTGCCCGTGCCGGATTGGGCCGTTTCGGTCCGGGGTGTCGGCTGGCGGTGAAATGTCTGGATCTGCTGGGACGGACAGCCGCAGGCCGAAGCCGCAATAGATTTTTCCGGTGATGTTTCGGCCCGGCTTTCCATTGTTTTGAGGTGTTCTTCCACGGCCTCTTCGTCGAATTCCTCGGCTTCGCGTTCTATGATCTGAAGCGCGCCGGTGGGGCATTGCCCGAGACAGGCGCCGAGACCGTCGCAGAGGTTGTCGGAAATGACTTTGGCCTTGCCGTCTATGATCTGGATGGCGCCTTCGGCACAGGCCGGCACGCACTGGCCGCAGCCGTCGCATAATTTTTCGTCGATTTTAATTATCTTACGAACGGTTTTCATGGGATTTCTCCGTTTTTGCTTTGTTTAAAAAAAGATTTTCGGCGCGTTTTTGACCGGCATTGGTGAAAAAGCTTTTCCGGATCAACTCTTCGATCCGATAGCCGTCAATGGCTTTTTCCTTCTGTTTGTCCTCGATATTGGCGATCCGGTCCGCATCATAGAGCACCTGGAAGTTCACGGTTTCATCTGCTGCCGGATGGTGATGGCGGCCGATAATATCGCAGACCTCATCGATCAACGCCTGGCTTGCCCCCAGATCGGTCATGATGTTTCGGGCGATCGCCGGGCCTTCGAGTTCCTGGTATTTCCCGGCCGAGCTGCCGTGCTTTTTTTCGGCTTCGGGGATGCCGATATCATGCAGGTACGCCGCGGCCAGAATCACGGCCATATCGCCGCCGGCCTCTCCGGCGATGGCCTCGGCATGTCGTGCCACCCGGGTGGCATGGCCGATGCGCCTGAAATCGCTTTTAAAGTATTTTTTCATTTCCACCGCGATGCGGTCCTTGAGCAGTTCATCGCGCTGGGCCAGCAGTTCCGGCGGCAGTTCCCCGATGCACTGGTCGGCGAATTTGCAGTAAGCCGCACAACCGAAATCCATTTTCGGGTTGGCGAACCGGTGGCCGCAATGATTGCATTTGCGGGTGGGGTCATCCTTGAAAAACTCGACTGATTTCGAGCAGTTGGGGCATTGGGTTTCAAATATGGAACCGGGTTTCCAGAATCGGCTGTCTTGTCCGGGACATTTCATGTGTCATCCTCCTTTTCCCCGGATTTGGCGCCGGGTAACTGTATTTACGATTCAAAATAACCATGATGTGAGATGCGTAAATCATCTGTCTTATGATTAGGATAGTTATTCGGATACGGCTTTGACTTAGGTCAAATCGGGACGTGATTTTTTTAAAAACAGAAACAGCAGGTATCTATGTCATGGCCGGCGGCAGGCCGGCAAAGTCGGCGGCCTTGACACCCAGGGGTGACGGAATAAGGTTTAATACTGACAGTTGCTGTAACCTGACAAACACCATTTATTTTTTGAAGAAGGAGGCCATCATGTACGACAAAAAAGAACTTTGCGATAAAATAAAAGAAATTTATCCGGATATCGGCGAGTGCGGCATCAACGTGGACGTCGACTTTGATGAGGACAACAATGCCTATGTGGTGGACTTGAAAAAGGACAATCACGAATTAAAGACCTTTCTGGAACCCGGCGATGCCGAAACCTGCATGCAGGGCAAACAGTGCGTCGGCCTGGGTGTGCAGATTGCACAGTTAAAGGACAACATCAATCAAGGAATCCGGTCCTCCAGTTGAGCCGGATACGGGAATCCGACCTAAATTGACCGGCGATTGTATCAAAAAAAATGAGACAATGACTTGACTTGTCAACCGGCACATTGATAAATATAGCCCTTCTGATCGTATAAATCTGTATCCATCTGTGCTGAATCTGCTATTGAAGGGCTTTTCCAAGTGCCGGAAGACAAATTTCAAAAACTGCTGGCCGACAGTCAGAACCTGGTCCGGATTCTCGACAATCTCAAAGAAGGCATCATTGCCCATGATTTAAACCGCCGGATCTTTTTTTTCAATCACGAGGCCGAACGTATTACAGGCTATCGCCGGGAGGATGTTTTATACAAGGATTGCCACGAAGCCTTTGGCGCCCCGTTTTGCGGGGAGCGCTGCCTGTTTGTCGCCAGCAAGGCCAACCCGGACGACTACCAGGATCTGCCGGAGCAGACCGAATACCCGCTCAACATCGTTACGCGGGAAGGGGAAAACCGCAGCATCGAGATGGCCGTGACCCCCCTGCGGGATGAAAACAGCCGGGTTTTCGGTGTGCTGGCCTGCTTAAACGACATTACCGACCTGTTGAAAAGCCGCTTAAAAAGCGGCGAATTAAGCGGCTTTGCCAACATTATCGGCCGGGATCACAAAATGCGCCAGGTGTTTCAGCAAATTTTGGACCTGTCGGCCTATGATTACCCGGTCCATATCTACGGGGAAACCGGTACCGGCAAGGAACTGGTGGCCGAGGCAATCCACAATGAAAGCCGGCGCGGCGGCGCCCCGTTTGTCCCCATCAACTGCGGCGCCCTGCCGGAAGGGCTCATTGAAAGCGAGCTGTTCGGCCATGTGAAAGGGGCCTTTTCCGGCGCCATCCGGGATAAAAAGGGCCGCTTTGAACTCGCCCACACCGGCACGGTCTTTCTCGATGAAGTCGCCGAGCTTTCCAGGGATTTGCAGGTCAAGCTGCTGCGGTTTCTGCAGACCGGAAAGTTCGAAAAAGTCGGCGGGGAAAAAACCGTCGCCGTCGATGTCCGCATCATCAGCGCCACCAACAAGGATTTGAAAACCGAAATCCGGTCCGGCAATTTCAGAGAAGATCTGTACTACCGCTTAAACGTCATCCCCATTGACCTGCCCCCCTTAAAAAAGCGGCGCAACGATATCCCCCTGCTTATTGATCATTTTTTAAACGATTTTGCCGCCGAGCATGAAGGCCGGGGCCCGATTGCCGTATCCCAGACGGCCATGTCCATGCTGATGGACTATGACTGGCCGGGCAATGTGCGGCAGCTGCAAAATGTTCTTCAGTTTGCCATTGTCAAAAGCGGCAGCGCCACGATCCAACCCAAGGACCTGCCCTTGGAATTGCGGCAGGGCGGCGGTGACAGCTTCGCAAAGCGGGGACCGGTCAAGAAGCTCGATAAAACCGCCGTCCGCGAGGCGCTCGAAAAAGCCGGCGGCAACAAGGTCAGGGCCGCAAAAATTCTGGGCGTGGGCCGGGCGACCCTGTACCGGTTTATCAATGAACACCCCGAAGTCGTCCCCGAAATCGTGTAACCTCAATTTAGGTGTCTAACCCGTAGCCAAGGCGAGGCGCAGACAGCAGCGAAAAGGACGTTTTTTTCGTTCAGCCCCTTATCAAAGAGCCTTGTATCAGTGCCGGCCATAAACGGCTTTCAAATTTTAGATCCGTTCCGGTGCCGGTGGTCTGCTGCGTGGGCATTGGGCAATTATTCCTTTCCGGGGTATGTATTGGAAGCAGTCGGTCTGTCGCAGATGAAACAATGAAACAGGTCTGTATCAGAACGGATTTGATACAGCCCCGGGCTTGCGGCGGTTGTTTGCGCATCATAGAGATCATCACGAAGTATACCAGAATTGTTTTCGTTGCCAATCTTTTTGTTTTTGATCCGTTGTAAAAACAGGGCGTTGTAGTTATAGGGCCAACCGGCGTTTTCTGGTATGCAAACGCCTTGGCAAAGTGGTCCGTTCAGGGATCCCTTCCCGATTTCGAGCATTGGCATGTGTTTTGTATATGAAATATTGAAATGTCATTCGTACTGTCGGGTGTAATTTGTAGGTACATGTCTTCTTTCATTCTTTCACGTACATACATGTTTTATTGGACGAAACTATTGAAACAATCCAATGAAAATATTAAAACGACTCTACATCTTGTAAAACGCATGATCGCCTTGGCGGAAAAAGGCGATGCCGAAAGGGATGACGTTGGATGCGGCATTCTCTATGGTATTGTCCGGGATGCGGCTTACAAAATCAAGAAAGTCGCGGAATCCGAAAAGGACGCCCATATCCGGAAAGGGAAATGGTAGTCCGCCGGTTTGGCGCATGCGGATTCGATCGGTTTATGTGGATTGACGAACGGGAAAAAACAATAGAGGAGGTAGTAATGGCGGATTTGAAAGGAACCCAGACCGAGAAGAACTTGATGACGGCCTTTGCCGGGGAATCCCAGGCAAGAAACCGTTATACCTATTTTGCCAGCAAAGCCAAAAAGGATGGCTATGAGCAGATTGCGGCGATTTTTACCGAAACCGCCAACCAGGAAAAAGAACACGCCAAGCGGTTTTTCAAATTCCTGGAAGGCGGGGAGGCCGAGGTGACGGCATCCTTTCCGGCCGGCGTGGTGGGCACCACCCTGGAGAACCTGAAGGCGGCCGCGGACGGCGAACTCTATGAACATTCGGACATGTATCCCGGTTTTGCCAAGGTGGCCCGCCAGGAGGGCTTTGAGGCTGTTGCCAAGGTCTTTGAATATGTTTCGGTTGCCGAAAAGCAGCATGAAAAACGCTACCGGGACCTGGCGGCCAACATTGAAAACGGGCGTGTCTTTAACCGTGATCAAAGCGTGGTCTGGCGGTGCTTGAATTGCGGCTATCTGCACGAAGGCGCCGATGCACCGGATAGTTGCCCGGCATGTGCTCACCCGAAGGCGTTTTATGAACTTCTTGGCGAAAATTATTAGCGGGATTATATTTAGGGTCATGATCCCGAAGTGCGGAGCCGACAATACGAATACGACGAACTGATACCTAAGTTGTTTTTAGGTGATAGACAGTGCGTGAACGAAACATTATGGAGGAAGACATGGCAGCTTACGATTTCAACGCAGACGATGTGTTTCAAATGGCCGAGGATATTGAGGTAAACGGTGCGGAATTCTACAAAACCGCCGCCGCCAGTGTGCCCGACGAATCCAAGAAGGAACTGCTGAACAGCCTGGCAGATATGGAAGTCGAACACAGAAAAACCTTTGAACAAATGCGCGAAGAATTGTCCAAGCAGGAAAAGGTTCAAACCGTTTTCGATCCCGAAGGCGATGCGGCCAATTATCTCAAGGCCCTGGCCGATATCCGGGTCTTTTTCGACAAGGATATCGACACATCGAGTATGAAAAACATCCTGATGGCCGCCATTACCGCGGAAAAGGATTCCATCGTGCTCTATCTCGGCATGAAGGAGCTGGTGCCCGAAAAATTCGGCAAAAACCGGATAGAAAACATCATAAAGGAAGAAATGGGCCACATTCGTCTGCTCAGCAAAGAGCTAAAGGCCCTGAAGGAATAATCGTGTCAATTGAAAAACACCCGAAAGGAGGTTCGTATGGCGGAAAGACTTGAACTTTATAAATGCGAGGTTTGCGGCAATATCGTGGAGGTTTACAACGGCAGTTTCGGCACGTTGGTGTGCTGTGAAAAGCCGATGGTTTTGCTCGAAGAAAACACCGTGGATGCGGCAAAGGAAAAACACGTGCCGGTGATTGAAAAGGCCGACGGCGGCTTTACGGTGAAAGTGGGCGAGGTCGCCCATCCGATGGAAGAAAAACATTATATTCAGTGGATCGAGTTAATCGCAGACGGCATCAGCTACACCCGGTTTTTAAACCCCGGTGATGCCCCGGAAGCCTATTTCTGCGTGGATGCCGCCCAATTGACCGCACGTGAATACTGCAACCTGCACGGGCATTGGAAAAACACCCTTTGATCGACGGCTGTATTTACACCGAAATGGAACGATTTTCAAGTTTGCCGCAGATACAAGGAAGAAGCAGACGAGCGATAGTGGACTATGCGAGGCTGCATCTGACACAGTAGATGCGGCAAAACTGGAAATCGAGGAAAAAAGCAAGGAGGTGAGATCCATGGCATCTTGGAAATGCAGCAACTGCGGCTATACCTTTGAAGCCGATGCACCGCCGGAGCAATGTCCGTCGTGCAAGGCCAAGTGTGAATTTTTGGACAATTCCTGTTACACGCCGGACTGCGTCGAAAAAGGGACTGACGACCGGATCGGCTCCAAAAAGTAAAGGAGGAATCCGGCATGGCAAAAGCTTTGATCGTGTATGCCACGCGGGTGGGGGAAACGGAGCAGATCGCCAGCCTGATTGCGGAAGGGTTGCGGTTTTCCGGCGTTGATGTAGAGGTCAAAGACGCCAAAAAGATTCAATCCGAACAAGAGCTTTCCGGATACGACGCGTATGTATTGGGTTCGGCCACCTATCACGGTGATATGCTGCAAGCCATGAAAACCTTTTTGTTTTTGGCGGAAAAGGCCGATCTGGCAAACAAGGTCGGAGCGGCCTTCGGCGCATTCGGGTGGAGCGGAGAGGCGTTGGAGCGGATTTATTCCACCATGCTGACGATTTTTCAAATGGACATGGTCGATACGCCCCTGCGGTTGAAGTCCACCACCCTGGGCGGCGGGATGAAAATGGCCCAGGACTACGGGCGCGAAATCGCGGCAAAACTGGAATCGTGAGCGACGACGGTTACGGCTGAAAAACGGAACGGGAAGGAAGGAAAAGTCAATTGAAAACCAATGCAAACATGCCCGTCGGTCCGGTGTTCGGCTGGATCGTGGGGGCCGTGTTGGTCCTGTTCGCCCTGTCCGCAGCGGCTACGGCCGCCCAGGACAAGGCAGCAGACCAGATGACGCTCAAAGGCGGCGTAATCGGCGATGTGGCTTTTCCTCATCAAAGCCACGAAAAGGCACTTGAGGACTGCAATGCCTGCCACAATCAGTTTCCACGGGAAAAAGGCGCCATTGCCGATTTGCAGGGAAAGGGAGAATTACAAAAGCAACAGGTCATGAACGAGCAGTGCATTGCCTGTCACAAAGACAATGAAAGTGCCGGCAAAGCAGCCGGTCCGACCAGTTGCAGTGCCTGTCATAACAAATAAACCTTCATTATCGAAGACTTACAATTGCGCTCAAAGGAGGACAATTTGATGGACAAGTATGTATGCACCATTTGCGGCTATGTTTATGATCCGGAACAGGGCGACCCTGACAACGGCATTGAACCGGGCACCAAATTCGAAGACCTTCCGGATGATTGGGAATGCCCGGTTTGCGGGGCAGCCAAGGAAGATTTCGAAAAACAGGCATAGGCTGAAAAACCGGACCGGTTTTACGCAACATCGCCCCCTGCGGGGTTGCGTAAAACCGGTTTTTTTACGGCAGCCAGTTTCCGGAGAGTAAAAACATGCGGCATGAAGTTTTTGTCAACCTCATGGCCGCTTACTCATAAAGAAAAATCAGAGGTAAAGCATGAAACCATTCGAAGTGGCAAAAGGGATCTATAACGTCGGTGTCAATGATTTCAATATCCGGGATTTTCACGGGTATTCCACGGAGCAGGGCACGAGTTACAACGCGTTTTTGATCGTCGATGAAACGGTCGTGCTCATCGACACGGTAAAAAAGGATTTCACCGACCAGATGCTTGAAAACATCTCCCAGGTCATTGATCCGAAGCGGATCGATTGCGTGATCAGCAACCATACGGAAATGGATCATTCCGGTGGTCTGCCCCGGGTCATGCACTACATCGGTGAGGAAAAACCCGTTTATTGTTCCAAGATGGGCAAAAAGAACCTGTCCCGGCATTTTACCGCGGACTTGAATTACCGCCCGGTTGAAAACGGCGAGGAACTCAACATTGGCGCGCGCTCCCTGACGTTTCTCGAAACGCGCATGCTGCACTGGCCCGACAGCATGTTTACCTACGAAAAGTCAGAGAAAATCCTGTTTTCCAGCGATGCTTTCGGCCAGCATTACGCCGGATACGAGATGTTTGACGACGTGGTCGGCGATGCGATCATGGCGCATGCCAAAAAATATTTCGCCAATATCCTGCTGCTGTATTCCCCCCTGATTGTAAAGCTCGTTGACCAGGTCACGGAAATGGGGCTGGAGATCAACATGATCTGCCCGGATCACGGTATTATCTGGCGGCAGGACCCCGGCAAAATCATCAATGCCTATGTGGAATGGAGCAAGCAGCAAAGCGGCAGAAAAGCCATTGTGGTCTATGACACCATGTGGAACAGCACGCGGGTACTGGCCGAAGCTATTGCCGAAGGCATTGCCGACCAGGGCGTTTTTGCCCGGCCGATTCACATCCGCAGCGCCCATCGCAGCGATATCATGACCGAGGTCCTGGATGCCAAGGCGCTGGTGTTCGGCTCGCCCACGATCAACAACACCATGTTTCCCACCCTGGCCGACGTGTTGACCTATATCAAGGGCCTGCGGCCCAAAAACAAGATCGGTACCGCTTTTGGCTCCTATGGATGGAGCGGCGAGGCGGTTGGCCAGATCCGGGGCGAACTGGAGGCCATGGGGGTGGAGATCATCGATGATGGCCTCCGCGTGGCCTATGTACCCGACGAAAAGACGAAAAAGTCGGCGTTTGAATTCGGCCAAAAAATCGGAAAAGCCGTCAACGAGGCCGTATAATGAAGGTTCCGGTCGTGGAACTTGCCGATTGCAGCCGCTGCGGGGTTTGCGAATCGGTATGTCCTGCGGTGTTTTTCCTTACCGATGCCGGCTACGTGGTAGTGGCCGATTTGTCGGTCTATCCGGAAGACGAGGTCGACGAAGCCATTAAAAACTGCCCGGAGGACTGTATTTCATGGGAACAAACGGGATCTGAAACCGGGAGGGGAAAGTAAGGATGCAAAAATACGCGTTGTTTGTTTTTAACGGCGATCCCATGTGTTTTGTGCATGTGCTGCTCAATGCCCTGGATATGCATGCCAGAGACAACGAAGTCAAAATTGTCATGGAAGGCGCGTCCACCAAGCTGCTGCCCGGCCTGGCCAACAGGGAGGTCGACATGTACGAAAAGTGGGAGAAGGTCAAAAAGCAAGGCCTTGTCGCCGGGGTCTGCCGGGCGTGTTCCCATCAGATGGGCACCCGGGAATCGGCCGAGGCCCAGGGGCTTGCACTGCTTGCCGACATGTACGGTCATCCGGGCATGGCAGCGTTTCGGCAAGCCGGCTACGAAATCATAACGTTTTAAAGGTTAAATACAAAACCTTTGAGGTGACCGGTTATCAGCCGTCAACTGAAAAAAGATGTACGCCGGCTGCTGCAGGCAGATGACTTTGGACCGGCTGCGGATATGATCAGCCAATACCGGCCGCGGCAGGTCATCAATGCCTTGATTTCGCTTTTCTGTGATCCCGAACCGTTGCTGCGCTGGCGTGCCATTGCCGCCGCCGGGCGGGTGGTGGCCGAGCACGGCCGCAACGATTTGGAATCGGCCCGGGTGATCATGCGGCGGTTGATGTGGATGTTAAACGATGAATCCGGGGGTATCGGCTGGGGCGTGCCCGAAGCCATGGGCGCGATCATGGCGCAAAACGAGCGGCTGGCCGATGAATTTGCCGCCATCCTGCTGTCCTATATCCACCCGGCGGCCAATTTCCTGGAGCACCCGATCCTGCAGCGCGGCGTACTATGGGGCCTGGGCCGGCTGGCACATGCACGGCCGGCAGAAGTGGGCGCCATTGCGGGCGAGCTGCAGCCGTTTTTACAATCTCCGGATTCGTATCATAGAGGCTATGCCGCATGGACCGCCGGCCGCATCGGCGCCCGACAGCATTTGCCGCTGTTGGAAGCATTAACCCGGGACGAGGCCCTGTTAGACATCTTTGCAGATGACGTGTTGTGGCAGACCACGGTGGCGGCGCTGGCCCGGATGGCAATATCGGAATCCTAAATTGAGCGTTTCAGATTTTAAAAAAATGATTTTGTAAAGGATTATAGCAATTTATATTTAAAAATCTGAAACGCTCAATTTAGGGGAATGTCAGTCAATAACCGACGGGATAAGGACCACTCATGTTGATACTCGGACTACAGGGCAGCCCGCGCTTGAAGGGCAATACCAATTACCTGCTCGATGCTTTTCTCAATGCCGCCGAAAACGAAGGGGCGGTCACCCGAAAGCTGCATGCGTCGAAGTTAAATATCGCCGCATGCATAGGGTGCGGGGTTTGCGAGAAAAAAGGGTATTGCGCCATCGGCAACGACGACATGGCCGCCACTGTATATCCGCTGCTGCGGGGCGCCGATGTGGTCGTGCTGGCCTCGCCGGTTTATTTCTACAATGTCACCGCTCAGCTCAAGGCGTTGATCGATCGGACCCAGGCCCTGTGGGCCAGGAAATACAAGCACGGTTTAAGTGATCCCGGCCGGGCCCACCGCAAGGGCCTGATGTTTGCCGTGGGCGCCACCCGGGGCAAAAATCTCTTCGACGGCATGTCGCTGACGGCCCGCTATTTTTTTGATGCCGTTGGGGCGGCCTACACGGACATGCTGGGCTACCGCCGGATCGAGTCCATGGGCGATATTGAACAATACCCCGAAATCCGGCAGGATGTGGCCCATACACTGCAACAGTTTTCCCCGTTGCTCAACCGGAAAAAAATCCTGTTCGCCTGCCGGGAAAACGCCTGCCGCAGCCAGATGGCCAGCGCCTTTGCAAACTCGTTGGCCGGCGACAAGGTCGAGGCAATGAGTGCGGGCAGCCAACCAGCCGAAAAAATCAATATGGATATGGAAACGGCAATGGCGGAACTCGGCTTTGACATGGCCTATCGGCACCCCCGCACCATTGCCTCGGTTGTTGAAAAAACCCCGCCGGATACCATTGTCACCATGGGGTGCGGTGAGCATTGCCCCTATGTGCCGGGCGCTGAAGTGATCGACTGGGACTTGGCCGACCCCGCGGGCCAGTCCCTGGATTTCATGCGCCAGGTCCGCGATGAGATCCGGCAGCGGGTAAAACGTCTTGTGGGGCATTGATGGCGGCGGCCCGGAAAAGTCCACCGGACAACCTGCCCACCGCGCGGGATTAGGTTTCGATCCGGTTGTCGAGAAACCGGTATTTTTTGATGCCTTCCAGAATACCCGCGGCACCGGATTTTTCGGCGAAATAGATGTTTTTGATGCCCTTTAGCTCCGTCATTTCGCGGCTGTGATTGCCTACCACCACGCCTAACGGTTCGCCTCGCAGCATCTCCGCATCGTTGTAGGTATCGCCGCAGACCAGAAACCTGGAAAGTGCGGTTTCCCATTTGTAGCTCAGGTAACGGACGGCTTTGCCTTTCGATGCCCGGTAAGGGATAATATCTAAAACCTGTTCATCGGAATAAATCAGCGTATACCGGCATTTGTTTTTGGAGAGCTTGTCATGGATCTTGGATAAGCGATCTTTTCCGGGTTTCATGCTATAGCTGATTTTGAATTTGCGTTGGGCCGTATCATCCTGCAGCTTTAAAAAAGAAAATTCGGTCAACAGATTCCGGATTTTTTCCGGCTCCCATCGATTGGCGATATGGGCCTCCCATCCCGAGTCGTATTGCAGTTTTTTGCCGTAATAAATTTCCGTGCCCGCCGAGGCGATAATGATATCGGGATGGGGCAAGCTGTGGGCTTCGATTACGTCGACGGCCGATTGTACATGCCGACCGGTGGCCACGCCGAATCCCACCGTTTCCCGGTGAGTTTTGAGCCACTGCGTCAAGGTATCGATGTATTGATTGTCGCCGTCGATCAACGT
Source organism: Thermodesulfobacteriota bacterium (assembly GCA_051745395.1). Taxonomy (GTDB): domain Bacteria; phylum Desulfobacterota; class Desulfobacteria; order Desulfobacterales; family Desulfosalsimonadaceae; genus JBNJEA01. The sequence continues at coordinate 12,173 of JBNJEA010000061.1, forward strand.
GTTGTCAATATCGGAGACCAGAAACCGGTCCACCTGGATCAGGCGCCGTCCCACGGCGGTTTTCGATGGCCGGCTTTCGGGTGTTTTTTCCTTGTTAAATGCCTCGGTCAGGGGCCGGATGTTATTGATGTAGGTTTCGGCATGGCTGTCCCATGTGTAATATTTCCGGACGTTCATGATGCCGTTTTTGGAACAGGTTTCCCATAATTGTTCATCGGTGAGCAGCGTTTTCAGCGCCTCGGCGATCTCTTCGGTTTGGGTCGGATCGATAAGGATGCCGTTTTCACAGTATCCGATAATATCCCGGGGGCCGCCGTCGTTTGTCGCTACGAGCGGAAGACCGGTTGCCGAGGCTTCGAGCAGCGTCAGGCCGAACGGCTCGGTCAGGGCGGGATTGACAAACACCCCGTGTTTGTCCGCTGCGATCCGGTAGAGTTCCGGCACTTCATACTCGATGTCATGTTTTTTGGGAATCGCGAGCTTGCCATAGAGGTCATAGCGGTCCATTTCCAGCAGCATGCGGGTCAGAACATCTTTTTCGTTCTCCTCCATCTGGTCGATATCCTTGCGGATGCCGGCGAAAACTGCGAGGTTGGCAATGGTCTGCAGTTCCGGGTCCTCGCCGTAGGCCTTGATTAAGCCCGTGATGTTTTTCCGTTTGTCCGGCCGGGAAAGCGCCAGTATGAGCGGTTTTTCCGGAAAACTCAAAAACCGGTCCAGTTGCCGCAGCAAATTGGCCTGGGCATATTTTTCCACTTCCGGTTTTTCCTCTTCCGGCAGCCGGTCGTGGTAGAAAGGATAAAAGCGGTCCACGTCAATGCCGGGCGGAATGACTTTATAATCCGGAAAATCGGCGTTCATGTAATGGCCGTACTGCTTTTCGATTTCCTGGTTCGTGCTGGTAACAATTAAGTCCGCACTCTTTAAAATTCGTTCTTCCACGCTGATGCGCGTGTTGATTTTGTATTTTTTGTCGATTTCAGAGTCTTTCATTCCGTCATTGAGCAACTTCTGTTTTTTCGGAATCCCCATCGAATGGCCGGTGAAGACAAAGGGCATTGCGAAAATATGGGACAAATTCATGGCCACGTAGCCGGCATCCGGATAATGGCCGTGAAAAATATCCGGGTACTCTTTTTCCCGGTTGATGAATTTGATGGTTTTGTCGATGAATTCATCCATATACGGCCACAGCAATTCCTTTCGGTGGTATTTTTTCCCGCCGCACTGGATGCGCACAATCCGGCATTTGTCGTTATAGGTTTCAATGGGCCGGGCGTAGTCATCGGAAACCTTGGGGTCATCGACCAACCGGGTAAACAGGTCCACGCGCCGGATGTCGTCGCGCCAGGCCAGGTGCTTGGCCAGTTCAGTGACGTAGAGGACCTGTCCGCCTGTGTCGGCATCGCGTCCGAGTTCCGGGTTTTCAAAACGAACCAGTCCGTGAATGCTAAACATCTGTACATAAAGGCCATTTTCAGCCATTTTCTTCTCCTGTCATGCGTTTGAGAAAAGGAGTGTAAAACGAGGCGTCCTCGGGTACCGCGCCCTGGATATGGCAGATCCGGCCGGCAAAATCGGTGGCGGTGGAAACGATGCGGGCCGGAGGCCATCTCTGGAGATAGCCGATGGCCAAAATGGCGCTGTAGGCATCCCCGGCGCCCACGGTGTCGACCATGTCGTCTATCGGCGGGATCTCCGCGGAAAAATGACCGGCCGGGGTATAGATGTCGCTGCCCTGATCGCCTTTTGTCAGGGCGATCAGCGAAATGGCAAACGTTTCCATCACCCACGCGGGAAAGGCTTCGCAAGGCTGTTTGCTGTTGAAAATGTCTTGTATGAAAGCCATTTCATCCTGGTTTAATTTCAGGATATCGGTTTGGCGAAGGGATTTTTCGATGATTTCATTGGTATAGCAGTCGGGCCGGAGGTTGATGTCGTAAAAGCCTTCGGTTTTTGCAGATCGGCCGGACAAAAAGTTTTGAAAGCGCGAAAACGCGGTTTGGGTACGCTGGGCCAGGGTCCCGAAATAGATCAGCTCCGGCGGTTGATTCGGCCAGAGCGCCTCCGGCGTGGCCGGCAGTTCAATAAAATCATAGGCCACCTCCGGTTCGATATCGAATCGATGACCGCCGCGGCCGTCCGGGACTACATTGACCCGCCCGGTGGGTTTTTGCGGGTCCACCTGGATCAAATCGGTGTCAAATCCGCTGTTTTGCAGGGTGGTCCATATCTTACGCCCTGGGGCATCGTCGCCGATGCGGGAAATAAAAGAAACCGGTATGCCGAACTGTTGTAAGTGATAGGCAAAATTAAACGGGGCGCCGCCGATGCGCTGATATTCCGGAAATACATCCACAAGGATTTCGCCGATAACGAGAACCAAATAAAAACCTCCGCAAATACAAATGTTTATATAAAATGTAAGCGCACTATCGGGCCGTGTCAACCAGGGGCGCGGGGCCCTGAGTGCGCATATCAGCAGAGGGTCTTTTCGATGGCAGGATCATGAACTGTGTTTATGCATACTATATTACAGAAACCATGGCAAATTTTTCCACCTTTACACGGAGCGGATTTTCACTTGGGTTTTTATAGAAAAAAAGGTTTACGTAACCAGGTGGCGCCTGATTTTGCATACACCGCAGACTCCGGCATTGGTGGGATGGCCGCAGTCCGCACAGGAGCCCGGACTGTCAAGATCCGGCGGGGATTTGTCCCGGAGATACTGAAACAAAAAATCGCGCTTGGTGCCGGGCATCTTTTTTTCCAGCCAGTTTAAGCTCTGCTTGTAATAGGTGGTGGTGGCCCCCTTGTTCATCGGGCACTCGTCATTGGCGGGATGGATATCAAAACAGGCAGCATAGGTCCTGATTTCGTGCTCGTCCATCCGGAACAAAGGTTTCATCCGGGCCGCCTGGCGCGGATGTGCCGCCGGCAGAAACGGGTAGAACTTTTCCAGGTACTGCCACTGGTGGCGCAGCATGTTGCCGAGCAGCCGGCCGGCCTCGTCGTCGAGGTTATGTCCCGTGGCGATGACGTCCAGGCCGTTTTCAACCGCCGTGTAGTTGATGTAATACCGCTTGAACGTTCCGCACAGGGCGCAGATCTCATAATGGGTTTTGCCCGCCATGTCCGGCAGATCGTAGCCGGTCAGCGCCTTGAGGGAATAAATCCGGTAGCAAAGGCCCCGGTTTTCGGCAAATGCGGCCACCGCCTGCCTTGAAACCTCGGAAAAATCCGGTATACCCAAATCCAGGTGAATGCCCAGGACATCATAGCCAAGGCGATGCAGCACGTCCCAGGTCACCAGGGAGTCCTTGCCCCCGCTGACTGCCACGCCCAGCGCCGGCTCTTTGCCGGCTTGCATTTTTTTCAGCGCCCGCCGGACCCCGTTGAAAAAAAATTGGGAAAAACAGGGTCCGCAAAAAGCCGTGTTGTGACTGGGCAGCCGCACAATGGCGGCACTGCGGCAGCGTTTGCACTTTGCCTTCGGTTGACCGTGTGCAGCAGGGGCTTTGTCGGATCCGGGGCCTGCGGATGAAGGGTCGGAATTGTCATCGGATCGATTTTGATTTACCATGACCCATCATCATAAAAAAGGCGCGCGCATCTATCAAGTACAGTTTTTTTATCGGAAAGGAAACGCTTATGCTACCCGAACACCAGCAACGGACCTATGATGCCTTTTTCAAGTCCACCGCGGAAAATGACATCCTCGATCCGAAAACCACGACCCTGATCCAGTTGGCGACCTCGTTTGCCCTGGGGTGCTACCCGTGCATGGACCATTTTTTGGGCGTAGCCCGGGAAAAAGGGCTGACCGACGAGCAAATCGGGGCCGTACAATCCATTGTGATGGCCATATCAGCGGGCCAAATCCGGGCCCAGTTCCGGGAGGTCCGGGAAAATACGGCGGAATAAAGGAAAAACCAGAAATTGGTTATCCGGAAAAATCCAGTTATTTGTTCATTTCAAGCAACAAGGATTTCCGGAAGGTCTCTCGATACCCAAAAAAGGGCATCGCTTCGTCTGTCATGCCTGCGAAGGCAGGCATCCAGTTTTCCAGACGGACAGAAAACCCCTGGATGCCTGCCTCCCGAAAGGGTCCGGGACAGGTTCGCAGGCATGACGACCGGGACGAATCGCTATTTTTTGTTTGGTTTGGGTCTCACGGATGGCCGGATTCACTTCGCAAAACCATAACTGGAATATTCCGGATAACCAAAAACCAGAAATTGCAAAATAAGTCGACGACTCCTGTTTTACCGGAGAAAATCAAATAACCGTGTTTCAAAAAAACAAAGGAGGGATTTTGGCCAAACGAAAAATAACGCCCGGTTACATATTGTTTTATATCCTGTTTCTGCCCGACTCGTGGCGGATTTTAATCGGTGTCATCTTCTCCGTGGCCGCAACGCCCTATGTTGTCGAACATGGGATGGACGCCGGCGCGCAGGGGATGCTCTATGTCATGATGGTCGCCATCGGATATGCCGCCTCCGGTTTTGCCGGCCGCCGGATATCGGCATTTTTCAAAAAACTCGTCCTCGGCGGAAACCGGCCGGGGCGCCGGTAACGCCCGCCCGCCGATAACCTGCCGCTTCTGCCGGGCGTGAAAAAAAATATCCGGTTATCCGGTTGGCTCCAGTAAGTGATAAGTCGTCGAGTTACTTTTTATTTATTCTCGCGCAAAGCCGCCAAGAGCGCCAAGAATGGCTTGAAAACTTTGCGTCTTTGCGTCTTGGCGCGAAAATTTGCTTTTACTGGAGCTTTCCGGATAAGCAGAAAAAATAATTGACAGAAGGAGAGGCGTGTACCATTATATTAACAGTTGTTCATATGTTCACTTATAAAATTTTTTACGCGAATGACCGGATATGTCGGAAACAAATTCAATAATGCAATCGGTTGACCAGACGGCCCACACATGCAGCAGCAAGATTATTCACCATGAAATACTGCGGACGGTGCAGGAAAAGATGCCCGGGGAAATCGATTTATACGAGCTGGCCGATTTTTTCAAGATTTTCGGCGACAGCACC
>JBNJEA010000062.1:0-17171 GCA_051745395.1 Thermodesulfobacteriota bacterium
CCGGGAAATGCCCGAGCCCTCGACGATGGTCGGGTCGATGCCGAGTGCGTCCTGGGCATAGGTATCGGCTGCCCGCACGCCTTTTTCAAGGGTGGCCGGCGGGCCGTAGGCGCGGGCGCCGGCGGCCAGAAGCAGTTGGTTGGCCACGAAATTGTTGGAATATTCCATCAGGCCCCGTACCACCTCCCGCAGGGAGTGCTTTGACCGGTGGCGGTATACCGGCTCTGCGGCATCCGGATCGACTTTCCCGGTCCGGATTTCGCCGCGGACTGCAACACCGGATTTTTCCAGGAAGTGGGCAAACAGCTCCCCGGCATACTGCGATATTTCCGATTTTGACGTGGACAACAGGATTCTGCCTTGGTCGGTTCCGGCCGAAGAGATGCGCTTTTTTGCAACGGGCAGCAGCGGCGTCTGGGATTCGGCGCTGACGATGGCGCCGTTTTCGGTTTTGAAAAACACCGTGTTGAAGTTGACGCAAAGCGCGCCGTTGGGGGCATCATAGGGTTGCAGGGATTGCGACCGGAGCCCGGGGATGGCAATGGGTTTTTGGAAGTGGGTATCGTCAATGACGATGTCGCCGACGGAATCGATTTTGGCGGACAAAGTTTTGGCAATGGCGGCCACTTCTTCGGACACCAGCATCGGATCTCCGTAGCCCTTGATGATCAGGTTGCTGTCCGGATCCCGGTAAAAGCGGGTGGGAAACCGGTAGTCGGGGCCCAGCTGATCAAAGGCCACCAGCGCGGTCAGGATTTTAAGCGTGGAGGCCGGCACCTGTTTTCGTGTTGCGTGTTTGGCAAACAGGGGGGTGCCATCCGGGGCGGCGACCGCGATGGCATCTTCGGGGCCGATTTTTCCGGCAATACCCTCCCAGTCGGCCGCCGCCGGGGCGGCCCATGCGCAGCATGCGAAAAGGCAGACAAACAGGAGGGTGGGACTATTTCGCCTTGGCCTAATTGGTATAATCCTTTACAAACTTTACAGTCAAAAGTTTTGTTTAAGCTATTGATTTTAAGAAGAAACCGTATTGTCTCTCGAAGTCATTCCCGCGAAGGCGGGTCTCAGTTCAAGGCTTTAGCCGCAATCCAGAATATTCCGTGGGTTATAGATTCCTGCCTTCGCAGGAATGACAGAACTTTGGACTGTCGAGTTTACAAAATACTGTTTTTAAAAATCTGAAACGTTCAATTTATGCTTGGGTTTGCTTTCCACGGTCAAGGTGACCGGGCCGTCATTGGTCAATGTCACATCCATCATGGCCCGGAACTGGCCGGTTTGCACGGGTACGCCGAGACTGCGGACTTTTTCGGCAAATTGCATGTAAAACGATTCGGCCTTCTCCGGGCCGGCGGCATGGGCAAAGGAAGGGCGGCGGCCTTTTCTGCAGTCTCCGAGCAGGGTGAACTGGGAGACCACCAGCATTTCCCCGCCGGTATCGATCAGCGAGCGGTTCATTTTCCCTTCGGCGTCCTCAAAGATGCGGAGGTTGACCACTTTTTCGGCTACATAGGCGATATCGGATTCCACGTCTGTATCGGCCACGCCCAGCAGCACCAGCAAACCGGGGCCGATACGGCTGATCGTCTGACCGTCCACGGTGACGCTGCTGTCTTTGACGCGTTGGATAAGGGCGAGCATAGGAGAAAGGGAGAAGGTTAAAGGTTCAAGGTTTAGGATTCGGGTTTAAGGTTTAGGGAAAAAAGGTTCAAGGTTCAAGTAAAGGTTTACGGTTTGGGGGTCACGGCAAAAGGGGCCATTGATGCCGTACGGGTGTAGCTGTAAGACATTCCGGAGCAATCGTCAAGTATTTCCCCTTTCCCGCACCTCACCTTAAACCTTACCCCTTACACCCCAAACCTTTAACCTTAAACCCCACGCCTTATACCTTTAACCTTACACCTTATACCTTGCACCTTGCACCCTAAACCTTATACCTTCTCCCTCGTACCTCCCTTGAACCGTTTTCCCCGACCGTCAAATTCCTTGACATCATTTTAAATGGTGGCATAAAGTGAACAACTTTATAAAAATGCGCTACACCGCAAGGGTATACGAATCTTACCGTTTCCGTTTCAAAGGACATTTCCGATGAATTACAAGAAGACGCTGAACCTGCCGAAAACCGGCTTTCCCATGAAGGCCAGCCTGGCCGCCCGGGAGCCGGAGCAGTTGAAAAAATGGGAAGCCCAAGACCTCTACGCCAAGCTGCGGGAAAAATCCCGGGATCTGCCGAAGTTCATCCTGCATGACGGCCCGCCCTATGCCAACGGCAACATCCATATCGGCACGGCGTTGAACAAGATATTAAAGGACATCGTGGTCCGCTCCCGCCAGATGATGGGCTACAATGCGGAATACGTGCCCGGCTGGGACTGTCACGGCCTGCCCATCGAGCACAACGTGGACAAAAAGCTCGGATCAAAGAAAAAAGACATGTCCCGGGTCCAGATCCGGCAGGAATGCCGCGCCTATGCCGAAAAATTCATCGATATCCAGCGAGACGAGTTCAAGCGCCTCGGGGTCATGGGCCAGTGGAACGATCCGTACCTGACCATGAATTACGGCTATGAAGCCATTATCGCCAGGCAGTGCGGCGAATTTGCCTTAAAGGGCGATCTCGTGCGCAGCAAGAAACCGATCTACTGGTGCTGCAGCTGCAATACCGCGCTGGCGGAAGCTGAAATCGAATACGCGGATGAGTCCTCGCCGTCGATTTACGTCCGTTTTCCCTTCGCCGAGACCCCGGAAACGATCGATTCCGCGCTGGCGGGAAAATCCGTGTCCCTGGTGATCTGGACGACCACGCCCTGGACCCTGCCGGCCAACCTGGCCGTGGCCGTGCACCCGGAGTTGGCCTACGTGGCGGTGGAAACCCCGGAAAACGGGGTGCTGATTCTGGCGAAAGAACGGGTAAAAGACTGCATGGAAGCCTTCGGCATCGGCGATTTTACCGTGATGGCAGATATCGATCCCCGGTCCCTGGAAAACCGGCATTGCCGCCATCCCCTCTATGACCGCCAGTCCCTGATTGTCCTGGGCGAACACGTTACGCTGGATGCGGGAACGGGCTGCGTGCACACCGCCCCCGGCCACGGGCGCGAGGACTACGAGGTCGGGCTTTCCTACAACCTGGACGCCTATTCCCCCCTCGACCAGAACGGGTGTTTTACCGATGATGTGGGCCGGTTTGCCGGCCAGTTCGTTTTCAAGGCCGATCCGGCCATTATCGAGCAGCTACGGGCCGATCAAGTGCTGATGGCCGAAGATACCATGACCCATTCATACCCGCACTGCTGGCGGTGCAAAAAGCCGGTGATTTTCCGGGCCACGCCCCAGTGGTTTATTTCCATGGATAAAAACGGGCTGCGGCAGCAGGCGCTTTCGGCCATCGACACGGTCAAGTGGATTCCGGCATGGGGCCGGGAACGGATTTACAGCATGATCGAAAACCGGCCGGACTGGTGCGTGTCCCGCCAGCGTTCATGGGGGGTTCCGATTACGGTATTTTACTGCAAGGCCTGTGACGCGCTGGTGATCAACCGGGAGATCGTGGACAACATTTACCGCATTTTCCGTCAATACGGCGCCGATGTCTGGTTTGAAAAGGAAGCCGACTTTTTTCTCCCCGAAAACACCGTCTGCCCGTCGTGCGGCAAATCCGAGTTTGAAAAGGAAACCGACATTCTGGATGTCTGGTTTGACTCCGGGGTCAGCCACGCCGCTGTTTTAGACGCCCGGCAGAACCTGACCTGGCCGGCTGATTTGTACCTCGAGGGCTCGGACCAGCACCGGGGGTGGTTTCACAGTTCGCTTTTAACCGCAGTAGGGCTAAAGCAGGCCGCGCCGTACCGCTCGGTGCTCACCCACGGGTTCGTGGTCGACGGCGCGGGCAAGAAGATGTCGAAATCCATGGGCAACGTGATTGCGCCCAACAAAGTGATCGACCGCTTCGGCGCTGAAATTTTGCGCCTGTGGGTGGCGGCCTCGGACTACAAGGACGATGTCCGGATTTCGGAAAACATTTTGAAACAGCTCAGTGACGCCTACCGGCGCATCCGAAACACCTGCCGGTTCATGCTGGGCAACCTCTATGATTTCAACCCGGAAACAGACGCTTTGGCCGTGGAGGATCTAACCGACATGGACCGGTTCATGCTCCACCGCCTGCAGGGTTTAATCCAGCGCTGCAACGACGCCTACGACAGCTATGACCTGCACGTGATCTATCACGGGCTCTACAACTACTGCACCATCGATTTGTCCTCGGTCTATCTCGATATCTTAAAAGACCGCCTGTATACCTCGTCCAATGACTCGACAATCCGCCGCAGCGCCCAGACCGTAATGCATGAGACCCTGCTGGCTGTTGCCCGGATCATGGCGCCGATTTTGCCGTTTACGGCCGAAGAAATCTGGTCGTTTCTGCCGGTGACGCCGGACGAGCCAAGCATTCACCTGACCCGCCTGCCGGCGGTCCATCCGGATTACCAGGCCCCGGCGCTTGCGGAAAAATGGGACATGCTGCTCAAGGTCCGCGGCGAGGTCACCCGGGTGCTGGAAACCGCACGGGCGGAAAAGGTGATCGGCCACTCCCTGGACGCGGCCGTCATTCTCTCGGCTGCCGGTGATCTGTATCAGCTGCTGTCGGCGTATGCCTCGGAGCTGCGGTCGTTTTTCATCGTCTCCCAGGCCGAGGTGGTCCCGGAGACGGCAGCGGATGCCGATTTTTTCGATACGGCCTTAGAGGATTTGAAAGTGCGCGTGGCGCCGTCTGCCGGGCACAAATGTGAACGCTGCTGGGTCCATGACACCAGCGTGGGCGACGATGAAGACCATCCGACCGTTTGCAGCCGTTGCCGAAGCGTTCTGGAAACGGTGGCGTAAATACCGTATGGCCGATCGAATCCAACACCTGATTTTTGCAGCCGTGACCGCGCTTGTACTGATTTTTGACCAGATCACCAAGTACTGGATTTTGCGTACAGTAGCGCTTCATTCGCAAATCGTGGTCATCCCCGGCTGTTTCAATATCGTGCATGTGCAAAACCCCGGCGGCGCCTTCGGACTGTTTGCCTCGGAAAGCGGCATGTTTCGCGCCCTGCTGTTTGTCGCCCTCGCCATTGTCGCCATTGGTTTGATTTTTTACCTGCATTACCGGACCCCGGCCCGGTACCGCATGCTGACCGTGGGATTGGCCCTGATTTTCAGCGGTGCCGTGGGCAACCTGATCGATCGCCTTCGCTTCGGCAAGGTAATCGACTTTATCGATGTTTACGTGGGGACCTATCACTGGCCGGCGTTTAATGTCGCAGACAGCGCCATTACCGTGGGGATGGTGATTTTCGGCTACTACATCTTGTTTAAAAAGGTGCCGGCGTGAAAGGGGCAGCAAGGAGAGATCGATGTTTCCGGTATTATTTGAGTTCGGGCCGTTAACGCTTTATACCTACGGCTTTTTTGTCGCCCTCGGGGTGGTGGTGGGAATTTTTTTTGCCCGCCATGAAGCCGCGCGCGTGGGAATGGATCCGGACCGGATCATGGACCTGTGTTTTTTCATCGTCATGGCCGCCATTGTCGGTTCCCGCCTGTTTTACGTGGCAACAAACGTCGATTATTTTCTCGGGGCCCCGCTCGATGTTTTTAAAATCTGGAACGGGGGGCTGGTGTTTTACGGCGGTTTTATCGGTGCCGTGGTAGTGGCGGTTGTTTTTGTCAAACGCTACAAGCTTCCCCTGGGAAAAACGGCCGATATCGCCGCCATGGCCATTCCGCTGGGGCATTTTTTCGGCCGGCTCGGTTGCTTTTTTGCCGGGTGCTGCTATGGTCAGGCCTGCGGTCTGCCGTGGGCCGTTACGTTTCATGCTCCGGAGTCTCTGGCACCGCTGCATGCCCCGCTTCATCCCACCCAACTCTATTCCGCCGCCGGCAATCTGTTTGTCTTTCTGGTGTTGTTTGCCTTCCGCAAGCGCAAACGCTTTGCCGGCCAGCTTTTCTGGATCTATGTCATGAGCTACGGCATCATCCGGTCGTTTATCGAAAGCTTCCGGGGCGATTATCGGGGCGGGTTTGTTTTCGAGCAGGTGTCGATTTCCCAGACCATCGGGGTCAGCCTGGCAGTGGTCGCTTTGGGGGTGTTGATTGTGATGGGGCGTCGGGAGGGAAGAAGGTATAAGGTGTAAGGTTAAGGTGTAAGGTTAAGGTGTAGGGTTAAAAGATCCATGACAGAAATTGCTTATAAGGCCATTGCCGATCATATCCAGTCCGGCCGGGAAAAGGGGTTTGATCCGATATATTTGGTCTACGGCGAGGGCTTTCTCATTGACGAGGTTCTGGGTGCCCTGCTCGATGCCCTGCTGCCGGAGGTGCAATCCCGAGACATTTATTTCGAAACCGTGGATCCCACCGAAGGCGAGGGCGTCTACGATGCCGTGGAACGGATCAATACCCTGTCGTTTTTTGGCGCCCGAAAGGTGGTGCGCTTAAAAGACCCGGGCCTGTTTGCCGGCGGTTTCCACCCGACCCGTCACCTGGAAAAGGTCAAATCCGCCTACGAGCAGGGGGATCTCAAAAAGGCGGCCCGCTTGTTTGTGGAGCTGCTGGGCCGGCGGCAGTGCCAGGCAGAAGACGTGTTGTGCGGCGATGTGGCCGCCACCCTGGGCGTGGATGCCGAAGCGTTTTCCGATATGGGGTGGGTTGCCGAAATCGCCGCCCATTGCCGGGACGAAGGCCTTTTTCCTACGGGTTCCGCAGATGCCGCCGGTGTGCTGAAAACCGCCATCGAGCACGGTTTTCCCAAAAACCATCACCTGATCATCACCGCGGATACGGCAGACCGGCGCACCGGGCTTTACAAGGCGATCAGTGCCTGCGGCACGGCCGTCAATTGCACCGTGCCCACCGGGGCCCGCAAGGCCGACCGGGACGAGCAGCGGCGGGTGCTGTCCCAGTTGATGGGCAAAACCATGGCCGCCCACGGAAAAACCGCGGACAACAAGGTTTTTGAACGGGTCTTTGAATTGACCGGCTTTGATCCGCGTGCCTTTGCCGGCAACCTGGAGAAGCTGATTCACTATGTGGGCCAAAGCCCCCGGATCACAGCGGATGCGGTGGACGCGGTGCTGGACAAAAGCCGCGAGGATCCCATCTATTCCTTTACCGGCGCCATTGCCGAGCGCCGCGCCGACAACGCCTTGTATTATCTGGCTTCACTGCTGGCCTCCGGCTATCATGCCATGCAGTTGCTCGCCGCCATGACCAACCAGGTGCGCAAGCTGCTGCTGGTCAAGGATTTTGTCAACAGCCGTTTCAATGCCAATACCGGCTGGCAGCCGCGTATGTCCTTTGACGGCTTCAAAAACCGGGTCATGCCGGCCATTGTCGAATATGATACCGCCATGGCCGAACACGTCCGTGCGCTCAATCAAGGCGAAGCTGCAGGCGGGGAAAAGAAAAAGGGCGGCAAAAAGGCGGGAAAACCGGGCACGGACCTGCTGATTGCCAAAAATCCAAAAAATCCGTACCCGGTTTATCAGCAGTTTCTGCAATCCGAGCGGTTTTGTGCCCAGACGCTTCAAGACGCCATGATCGCGCTGGCCGATGCGGATATGCGGTTGAAAACCACCGGTCAATCCCCCCAGGCCGTGCTCGAGGACCTGGTGTTTCAGATTTGCCGACAAAACCGCACTGCCGAATGACCGCCGGTATGTCCTCACCCGAAATGCCCGTTGCTGGCTCGATCAACGAATACGTCGAATCGCTTCGCACATCAAAACGCCTCGGCCACCTGGTGGTCCATCACGCGGTCATGGAAAGCCGGGCACCGGTCTATGCAGACGCCGGTTTTGCGGGATCGGAGCCGATGGCCGAGATCTTGCGGGAACTGGGCATCGAGGCGTTATACAGCCACCAGCAGGCGGCGATATCGGCTGTTTCCGCCGGCAGAAATGTGGTGGTGGCCACGCCGACATCGAGCGGCAAAACATTGATTTACAACCTGCCCGTGCTCGAGCAGATCATCCGCGAGCCGGAGACCCGGGCGATGTATCTGTTTCCCTTAAAGGCCCTGGCCCAGGACCAGCTGCGGGCGTTTAACGAAACCGCCGGGGCCTGTCGCGGGCACGCCCCCACGGCGGCCATCTATGATGGCGACACGTCTGCCTGGCGGCGGAAAAAAATCCGGGAAAACCCGCCCAACGTGATCATGACCAACCCGGAGATGATCCATCTCGGCTTTCTGCCCCATCACGACAAGTGGGCGGCCTTTTTTGCCAACCTCAAGTACGTGGTCGTCGACGAGGTCCATACCTACAGGGGGGTGCTGGGCTCGCACATGGCCCAGGTCCTGCGGCGGTTTCTGCGGGTGTGCGCCGAATACGGGGCGGCGCCGGTTTTTATCTTCAGCTCGGCCACCATTGCCAATCCCGCCGAGCTTGCCGAGACCTTAACCGGGCTTACGGTCCATCCCATCACGGCCTCGGGCGCCCCGGAAGGCCGCCGGCACCTGGTGTTTATCAATCCCGCGGACAGCCCGCCGCATACGGCCATTCAACTGTTAAAGGCCGCTTTGTTCCGCCAGCTGCGCAGCATCGTCTATTGCCAGTCCCGGAAAATGACAGAGCTGATCGCCATGTGGGCGGGCAGCGGAAAGGGGCCGTTTTCCGAGAAAATCAGTGCCTACCGGGCGGGGTTTTTGCCGGAGGAACGTCGTGAAATTGAAGGGCAGCTCCTTTCCGGCGAGCTGCTGGCCGTCATTGCCACCAGCGCCCTGGAGCTTGGTATCGATATCGGGGATCTTGATTTGTGTCTGCTGGTCGGCTACCCGGGCACCGTGATGGCCACGCGCCAGCGCGGCGGCCGGGTGGGGCGCGCCGGCCGGGATTCGGCGGTGGTGCTAATCGGCGGCGAAGACGCCCTGGATCAATACATCCTCCGGCACGCAGAGGAGTTTATTCACCGGCCGCCGGAATCGGCCATGGTCAACCCGGACAATCCGGAGATTTTGTCCCGGCACTTGGTGTGCGCGGCCGCCGAACACCCCGTTAACGCCGCGGATGCGGCCTATAATCGACCGATGGTCCGCTCCTGTCTCGACGAGCTTGTCGCAAAAGGCGAACTGCTTTGCAGCGCCGACGGGCAGATGTATTATGCCGCGCGCAAATCCCCCCATCGCCACGTGGAACTGCGGGGTTCAGGCAGCCGGTTTACCATCATCGACGGGCCGAGCGGGCAGCATCTCGGGGAAGCCGACGGGTTCCGCGCCTTTCGCGAAACCCACCCCGGGGCGATTTACTTACACCACGGCCAGACCTATCGGGTGGACAAACTCGATCCCGAAACCCGGACCGTGACCGCCCGTCGGGCCAATCCCCCGTATTATACCCGGGTGCGGGCCAACAAGGAAACCGAGATTTTAGCCGTTTATGCCGAAAAAACCGTCGGGGCGACCCGCATCTGTTTCGGCCGGCTCAAGGTCACCGACCAGATCACCGGCTACGAAAAAATGCAGATCCGGGACAAGAAACGCATCAATATCTTACCCCTGGATTTGCCGCCGCAAATATTTGAAACCGAAGGGATCTGGTTTACGATCCCCGCAGCCATCCAGGCGGAAAGCGAGGCGGCTCAGATGCATTTCATGGGCGGCATCCATGCGGTCGAGCACGCCGCCATCGGAATCTGCCCGCTGTTTGTGTTAAGCGACCGAAACGACCTGGGCGGGATTTCCATTCCCTTCCACCCGCAGGTGGGCAGTGCCGCCGTTTTTGTATATGATGCCTTTCCCGGCGGCATCGGGCTTTGCCGCAGCGCCTTTGACAGGGCCGAGGCGCTGCTCGAAGAAACGCTGCACACCATTGCCGCCTGCGAGTGCGAATCCGGTTGTCCGTCGTGCGTCCATTCGCCGAAATGCGGCTCGGGCAACCGGCCCATCGACAAGTTGTCGGCGGCATTTATCCTCAAACGGCTGACCGCCCGTGACGCCGGTGAAGTCAACCCGTCGGATGCCGCCGTTTTGACACAGTCCGGGCAAAGCAAACCTTCGACTGTCAAGTCTTCGACGCCGCTGCCGGACTACGGGGTGCTTGATATCGAAACCCGGCGGTCGGCAGAGGAAGTCGGCGGCTGGCACCGGTCGCATTTGATGGGGGTGAGTTGTGCGGTGCTGTATCTGGCCGGCGCCGATGATTACCGGGTCTATTACGACACCGACATTTCCGCGCTGGTGGCGGATATGCAGCGCCTGGAGCTCATCGTGGGGTTTAATATCAAGCGGTTTGATTACGGGGTTTTGGGCGGGTATGTCGATTTTTCCCCGGCGGCGCTGCCGACACTCGATATCCTGGAGTCGGTGCATGGCCATCTCGGCTACCGCCTGTCCCTGGATCATCTGGCCCGGGAAAGCCTGGGCGAGGAAAAAACCGCTGACGGTTTGCAGGCCTTGAAGTGGTGGAAGCAAGGCCGGATCGATGACATCGTGGCCTACTGCAAAAAAGACGTCGCCATTACAAACAACATCTATTTATACGGTCGTCGCAACGGGTATCTGCTGTTTCGCAACAAGGCCGGCCATCTGGTCCGGCTGCCGGTCAACTGGTGAGGCGACGGTGTTGTTCCGGATAAATTTCTGATTTTAAAGTGTGTTTTTTTCTTTTGAAAGAGGGGGTTGCAAATTGTGGAAAGCCGGTGGTAGAATTTAAATTCATTTTACGCCAGTAAGTGACGAGTCGCCGACTTATTTTTTTATATGGTTATCCGGAAAAGTCCAGTTATTTGCTCATTTCAAGCAATAAGAATTTTGGAAAGGTCTGTGAATACCCAAAAAAAGATGTTGCCTCGTCTGTCATGCCTGCGGAGGCAGGCATTCAGGGGTTTTCTGTCTGTCTGGAAAACTGGATGCCTGCCTCCGCAGGCATGACAACCGGGAGGAACTGCTTTTTAGGGTGGGTTCGGGTTTTACAGAGGCCCGAAATTACTTCCCAAAACCACCACAGGATTATTCCAGATAACCAAAAAACACGGGTTTCGTTTTATACGAAATCATTTCGGATGTTGCCGCAATCGGATGCTGTCGTAAAAAGACGACTTTGCCATTAACAAAAAAAATGGACCGTTACAATGAAACCGCATCAGGGTCAGCTCAAGGCGGAGTCCGATCCAAGCCGTCCGGCTCCCGGTAAATCGTGGAAAATCATCATCGCAGACGATGAGGCCGAGGTGCACAATGTTACCCGGATGGTGCTGAGCGATTATGAGTTTGACGGATATCCGCTTGCGTTTTTAAGCGCCTATTCCGCGGCCGAAGCCCGTGCGCTGCTTGAAAAGCACCCGGACACCGCCATTATCCTGCTCGACGTGGTGATGGAAACCGATGATGCCGGTTTGCAGCTGGCCCGACAGATCCGGCGGGAGCTGGAAAACCGATTCGTCCGGATTGTCCTGCGTACCGGCCAGCCGGGAAAGGCGCCGGAAAAAGACGTCATCATCAACTACGACATCAACGAGTACAAGGAAAAAACCGAGCTGACCGTCCAGAAACTGTTTACCACCATTACCTCGGCGCTGCGTTCCTATCGGGATCTGCGCATCATAGAGAAAAACCGGGTGGGGCTCGAGCAGATTATCCAGTCATCCGGCAAGCTCTTTGAAATCCAGTCGTTGAAAAGCTTTGCCCAGGGGGTGTTGACCCAGTTGATCTCCATTCTCCGGCTCGATGAGGATTCCGTTTATGTCAACGCATCGGGCTTCAGCGCCTTAAAGGACAACGGCGATTTCTGGATTCTCGCCGGCACGGGAAAATTCGAAAATGCGGCGGACGCCCGTCTGGACAGTCGTTTTTCCGAAGATATCTATGCGTATCTAAACCGGGCTTTGACCGAAAAGCGGAGCCTGTTCATCGACGATGTCTATGTCGGCTACTTTGCTTCGAACACCGGGGACGAGAATCTGTTGTTTTTGAAAAGCCACCGCAGTCTGAGCAAGCTGGACCGGGATTTGGTCCGGATATTTGCCAGCAACGTGGCCGTTGCATTTGACAATATTTATTTAAACCGGGAAATCGTCGAGTCCCACAAGGAACTGCTGCTGACCGTCGGCGAGGTGGTGGAAAACCGGTCCCGGGAGGTGGGCAGCCATGTCAGGCGGGTGGCCATGTTTTCCTACTTGCTGGCGCTAAAGGCGGGCCTGAGCCGGGACGATGCCGAGCTGCTTTACCAGGTGGCGCCGATGCATGATGTGGGCAAGGTGGCCATTCCCGACAGCATCCTGTTTAAACCCGGCCGGTTGACCCGGGACGAATTTGAAAAAATCAAGTCCCATACCAGCATTGGCCATGACATTTTCAAAAATTCCAACCGGCGGATTATGGCCGCCGCCGCTGTTGTCGCCCTGCAGCACCACGAACACTGGGACGGTACCGGCTATCCCAGGGGTTTGAAAGGCGAAGACATCCACATATTCGGCCGGATCCTGGGGCTGGCCGATGTGTTTGATTCTTTGACCCACTGGCGCATTTACAAGGAAAAATGGGCGTTACACCAGGTGACCGAACTGTTCCGGTCCCAGCGCGGCTACCGGTTTGATCCGAATCTGGTGGATATTTTTTTGGCCCATATCAACGAATTTGCTGAAATCAACGAAAAATATGCCGACGAATAAAATGTGGCAACGGCCTTGAAAAGCAGTCCGGCCGGAGGCGTATGGCAAGTCAGAAGAAACCGCTAAATGGCAGTCGTTTTGAATTGGCAAAGACAACAAGCGGATTCTACAATGCAAAAAAACATTGTTTATGTTGCGAAACTATGGTAAAAACAGCTCAAATCCCTGCGTAACATAGATACTGTTTTTCGATATACTAAGGAGCCCAGCATGACCGACAAATCAACATTCGAACAGTTACGGGAAGACGAGCGGGAGGTCCGCAAGCAACTGATCATCAAAGCGGCCATGGAGCTGTTCGAGGAAAAATCCTTCCATGAAATCGGGATGCGCGATATCGCGCTGAAAGCCGGCGTTTCGGCGGCTTCGATTTATCGATATTTTCCGAGCCGCGACGATCTTTTCGTCGAGGCTTTGATCCAGGATATCAACATCATTGAAAAACGGCTGCAGCAGCGTCTTGAAAACGGCAGCAATATCGAAGAACTCGCCATCGCGGTAGTCGATTACTTAATCGACAACGAAGCGACGTTTCAGATGATGGTGCATTTTATGATACGGGGGGAATTAAATCCTCAGGCGCTGAAAAAATTCAACAGTGTCCAGCGGTATTTTTTAAACATGTTCGAAAACGTGGTCAAGCAAACCGAGGGCTCCAAGCAATTGCGATTAAACGCCCAGGCTTTTTTCGCCTCGCTGGCCGGGGTGGTGCTGACCTTTCGAAACTATCCGGGCCGCACCGCCGAGGAAAAGCGCAAATCCGTTCACAAGCTGGCCCTGATGATCATGCGCCAGGGCGCGTTAGATGACGTGGAGGCAACGGCGTCGCTGTCTTCATAACGTTCGGGTTAGTAAACGGTTTTTATCTTGTTTGTCCCATTTGAATCGTTTCTTCATACGCCGAGCGGGCCTCGGCGTCAAAGGGGCCGGACTGGCCGCTATAGCGGGGCGAAAAATGAAACAGGGTAAAGCGTTTCGCCCCGGCCAAAGCCGCGATTTGCCCGGCCTGGTATGCGGTCAGGTGCCGCTTGGCTGCCGCAATCGAGCGGTCTTTTTCAAGGAAAGCCGCTTCAATGAAGAGGTGGTCTGCCTCTGCGGCCAGTCGCACCATTTTCGAAATATTGGCATCCGTGCAGGCGGCATCCGTAATGTAGGCGATTTTCTGGCCCTCGGTGATAATGGCGAGTTTTTCGGTCAGTTCGCCGAGGGCAAACCGTTCGGGTGTTGCGGTTTTGGCCGCCGGTACCTCGATGGGGGTATCCGGCGGTTTTTTTTCAAACAGCGCCTGTTTGAAATCATACAGCCACGGACCGGCCGGCAATCCCATCTCCGCCAAAACATCTTTCCGGATATTGATATGGAAGCGTTCCTTGACGGCAAAGGCCAGGCAGGCAATGTCGTGGTCTAAAACGGCAGTCTCCACCGAAAAACCCGGTTCGGAAAGCAGGGTGGGCAAGCCGGCCGGGGCGGTTTTGCTGCCGGCGGGGACAAAACGGTTCCGGCATTCAAACCGGCATGTCGTTGACCGGTCGTCGCCGATTTCGGTGACGGTCAGGGCCAGCGGGGCGCTGTAATTTTCCACCAGGTTCCAGGTATAGCCGGCCAGCTTGCCCCGGATGTTTTCGATAATGGGTTGCGGCCCGAACAGCTGCAGTTCTTTTTCTCTGCCGAGCAGAATCCGCAGCAATTGATCGAATCCGATGAAGTGGTCCATGTGGGTGTGGGAGACAAATACATGGGAAATCTTGAGCAGATCTTTGGGCGAAAGCCCCCCGAGGTCTCCGAGATCGAAGAGCAGGGCGCGTTTTTGATGGAAAAACGGCAAAAACAGTCCGGGGTCGCCAGTGGGGGCATGGATCAAACGGGGGTTGACCAGGCGCGGCATCGGTTATTACGGGTTTAGGTATTTTTCCACCTGGCGGTGAATGGCGGCGTAGATTTCTTCATCCGAACCGTAAATATCAATAATATCTTTGTGTTTAATCACTTGCTCGATCACGAACGCGGTGACGTAAAGGCTCACCACGTGGGGGTTGGCCACGACGTTTCGAAACGGGGCGATCTGGAAGTCGATGTCGAATTCATCGGCCTTGTTGAGTTGTTCCAGGCAATAGGCAAGCTGTTCCTGGAGGGCGTTTTTATTGTTGGTCTCCACGAATTCGAGTTCCACGAGTTTATTGGACACGGCATTGCTCAGTGTGTCGATGACATCGCCGACCGCGGTGATGGCACGGCGGCGTTCGTGTTCTTTTGAGGATTCAATGCGCGATATCAAGTGGGACTCGCCGCGGTTGCTTGGACGAAATCTTTTGGACATGGCCGGTTCCCTTTTGCCTCGGGTATTGGTAAGCGTTTTTTTTGTGCATCTTAATTTTAAAATGCAGGTTTTTCAAGTGAAAACTCGTTGTCGTGAAAATCAATCCGCTTGGGTTTCTTCCACGATGAGCTGAATGGTTTTGCTGCCGTTGTAATAGTTCCAGCGAAGGCGAAACGCCATCCGGAAAAACCGGTTCGGCTGACTTTGTTGCGGGTCGATGTTAAAGCACATGGCCACAAATCGTTTGTCGGTTTTCGATCCCGGCTGGCAGACGATCATACGGCGATGGAAGCGGCCGACGATTTTTGAAAACAGCACCTGCACGTCGTTTGCAAAAAACAGCGGCTCCGGGTTGTCGGCGCCGAACGGCTGCAGCGATTCGATTTCATCGACTAAGGACTCGGATATCATATCAAAATTGAGTTCGCAATCGATCTTGAGCTGCGGTTCAAATACCGTTTCGCAATAGTTTTGACAAATCCGCGCATCCAGGGCCCGGCGCAATGGATCGATTTGGTCGCATTTCACCCGCAGGCCGGCGGCCATGGCGTGGCCGCCGTAGGTTTCCAAATACGGATGGCAGGCATGCAGGCTGTCATATAGATCAATGCCGGGAATGCTTCGGGCCGAGCCGACCCCGACGCCGTTTTCGATTGTAAACAGTATCACCGGCCGGAAATAGGTTTCCACCAGCCGGGAGGCGACAATGCCGAGCACGCCCTGGTGCCATTGCTCGCTTGCCAATACCAGGCTTTTGCCCGTAAGCATTTCCGGCTCGTTTTCGAGAAACAGCTTGATGCCCTGCATGATCTGGTTTTCCACGGTCTGGCGCCGGGCGTTTAAGGCATTGACGGCCTCGGCGATGGAGGCGGCCTCGGCCGGGTCCCGGGTGGTCAGCAGCCGGACGGCCTGCATGGCATGGTCCATCCGGCCGGCGGCGTTTAAGCGCGGCGCCAGGCGAAAGGCCAGATCGTCGGTGTCGATGCGGGGCTTCTGCAGGCCGCAGACTTCCAGTAAGGCCCTGATGCCGGGCCGGGCGGATTCGTTTAAGACCGCAAGTCCCGTTTTGACAATGACGCGGTTTTCGCGGATCAAGGGCACGATATCGGCCACGGTGCCCAGGGCCACCAGGTCGCAGACGGCCTTGAGATTGGGTTCGCCGCCATCGGGCCAGACGCCGCGTTCGCGCAGGGCCTTTCGCAGGCAGATCAGCAGGTAGAACGCCACGCCCACGCCGGCCAGGTGTTCCAGTCCGGCCCGGCAGTCGCTTCGCTTGGGATTGACCACGGCATCGGCTTCCGGCAGCTCGTCGATGTCATGATGGTCGGTGATGACCACGCCGATGCCCGCGGCCCGGGCCGCCCGGACGGCCTCGCAGCTGCCGGCGCCGCAGTCGGTGGTAATGATTAAGTCGATTTGGCGGGCAATGGCGACCGTTTCGATATGCTCGGTTTTCAGGCCGTAGCCTTCCTCCGTCCGGTGCGGGATGTAGCAGTCCACATCGGCGCCGGCCTGCTGTAAAAACTGGTATAAGATGGTGGTGGCGGTGACGCCGTCGACGTCGTAGTCGCCGAAAACCAGGATTTTTTCCTCGCCGGCGATGGCCCGGGCAATCCGGTCCACGGCCTTGTCCATGTCCTTTAGGGCATCGAAGGAATGGATGTGTCCCAGGGCGGGATGGAGAAAGGCGGACATGTCGGATTGGCCGTCAAACCCGCGATTTGCCAGCACCGTTGCGGTAACCGGGTGGCAGCCGATACGGCGCGATAGCGTGCGCACCACTGGCGGGTCAGGCGTTTGAACAATCCATGCTTTTTCCATGGTAAAGGGATATAGCGTATCGCCGCTTCGCAAACAATGACAAATTTGTTTTTGCCTTGCATATGTCGGAATCATCGCTATTTTTACCATTGAAAGGAAAAAAATTATAATGCTATGTTGTACAAATTATGACGCATCCGGAATTTTTAACATCCACCATCCGCCGTTGCTTTCGAATCGAGAAAAAAGCGATCTGTTTTTTTAAATTTATATTCGAGGCCTACGAAGGCATTGCGGTGGTCGAGACCCTCGACGCGAAAGACGGCGTAATCGCCGTGCATATCGCTCCCGGATGCGAGGAAATGGTCGAGGCGATTATCCAAGACTTACACAACAGCTACCTGGTGGAACGGGTCGAAGCCGATTATGCCCACACGTA
>JBNJEA010000200.1:0-4614 GCA_051745395.1 Thermodesulfobacteriota bacterium
CAGCCGGAAAAAACCGAGGCCGAAAGCGCCCCGGTCACCGGCTCGGCCACCGTACTCGTGGCAGAAGATGAGGCGCCGGTGCGCAGGCTGGCCACGGCCATGCTGGAAAAGCTCGGCTACCGGGTGCTGGCTGCGGAAAATGTCGACGACGTCATTGCCATGGCAAAAGAGCACCCGGAACCGATTGCCCTGCTGCTGACCGACGTGGTGATGCCGGGCATGAAGGGCCCGGAGGTATTCCAGCGGGTGGCGGCGCATCATCCCGACATCAAGGTGCTCTACATGTCCGGCTATACCGACAATGTCATCGTCCATCACGGCATTTTAGACGACGGCATCGCCTTTCTCCAGAAACCCTTTTCGATCAGGGCGCTGGCGGACAAGGTCCAGAAGGTATTGACGGCTTCTTAGGAACTCGAGGTTTGAGGTCTGGGGTCTGGGGTTTGAGGTGTAAGGTTTGAGGTTTGAGGTGTAAGGTTTGAGGTTTGAGCTTGACAGTCAAAAGTTTTGTTTAAGTTATTGATTTTAAAAAGAAACCGCATTGTCTCTCGAAGTCATTCCCGCGAAGGCGGGAATCCAGAATAATCCGTGGGTTATAGATTCCTGCCTTCGCAGGAATGACAGAACTTTGGACTGTCGAGGTTTGAGGTGTAAGGTAAAAAACGCCAGTGCATTCGTCCCGCTATATGGGCAGAAGAAGTTATTTATAGGCTCGGTCTGCCGGGCAAAACCCGGGAGGGGATTACTTCCAAGGAATCGCCTTTTTGCACTTTAACGAAATCCGGTTATCCGATTTACTCCAGCAACAGCCAATTTTCGCGCCAAGACGCAAAGACGCAAAGTTTTCAAGCCATTCTCGGCGCTCTTGGCGGCTTTGCGCGAGAATAAATTGGTATAATTCATTATAACCTAAATTGAGCGATTTTCAAGTTTGCCGCAGATACAAGGAAGATGCAGACGAGCTATAGTGGACTATGGGAGGCTGCATCTGACGCAGTAGATGCGGCAAAATTGGAAATCCCGGAGGGTTTCAGATTTTTAAATATAAATTGCTATAATCCTTTACAAAATCATTTTTTTAAAAATCTGAAACGCTCAATTTAGGTATAAGTGACGAGGACTTATTCCGCCGTATTGCCCAAAATCTTGATGAAACTTTTGAAAACCGCCGGATCAAAAGCGCCTTTCATTTCCTCGCTCATGATTTTCAACGCATCAAATGCGCTGCGCGCCGAGGCATAGGCGCGGTTGGACGTCAGGGCATCATAGACGTCGCAGCAGGTAATGATGCGGACCGGCAGCGGGATTTCCCCGCCGGCCATGCCCGCGGGATAACCGCTTCCGTCATATTTTTCATGGTGAAATACAATACAGTTCAAACTCGCCTGGGGCAGGCAGACGTTGGTGCACATGCGCATGCCCTGGACCGGATGCCCCTTGATCATTTCCCACTCTTCGGCATTTAATGCCCCCGGTTTGTTCAAAATGCTCCCGGGAATGCGCATCTTGCCGATGTCATGCAGCAGGGCCCCCACCCCGACATCCACCATGGCCTGCTCGCTGCAGGCATCGTCGTTTTCCGACAGGGCGCGCATCA
This sequence comes from Thermodesulfobacteriota bacterium, assembly GCA_051745395.1. Taxonomy (GTDB): domain Bacteria; phylum Desulfobacterota; class Desulfobacteria; order Desulfobacterales; family Desulfosalsimonadaceae; genus JBNJEA01. The sequence continues at coordinate 1,598 of JBNJEA010000200.1, forward strand.
ACATCATGGTATAGGTAAACACATGGACGCTGTGGGTAAAGGTCTCGTAATCGTGGGATATAAAACGGCCGATGTTTTCCATGGCCCGGGGCGAGGACAAAAAGGAAAGACTGGCGCCGACCACGTGCTGCACGCTTGCCAGCAATTGTTCATTCAGGGCCGGCAGATTGTTTTCAAAAATGGCGTTGACCTGCTTGGCCGTGGTATCGAGAAACACCCGGGAGCGGACCTCTACCGGTATTTGCGGGTCTTTTAAGATCCATTCCAGGTTGTCAAACAGATAGGATTCATAACCGGCCTGCTGATGATAGGGGATGTAGACGGTGTGGATGTCATTGTCGACAAGGCGCTGTTTGAGACTTTCGGAGAAGTATTGCCGCTCCCGGGTAAAGAGCACATAGCGGCCGTTTCGCCGCAGATACACCTGAAAATCCGTGAGCGCATCCGGGTTCAGGGTATCCGGGGAGATGGGGAAATAGTTCTCGTCTTTCGATACATCCGCAACAGAGGTCGGCCGTTCCGATTTTGATGATGCGGCAGCACTTGTCTTTGAATTCATTTTTCCGATCCTGGTGGCATCAAACCTTCTCCGTAAAACTCAAACCAAACAGAACTTCCCGAAATCCGTATTGCTTGAAATAAACAAATCCGTGTTTTCCGGATTCCCATAAAATCTTACACCGCCAGAGATCTCTCCAGCGCAAAAGCATCGACCACCCGGTTTCTGCCCTGGGTTTTGGCCCGGTACAGGGCATCGTCGGCACGCTTGATAATCGTTTCCAGCGTTTCCGGTCTGCCGGGTTCAAAGGCGGTCACCCCCATGCTCGCCGTGCAGCCGACCGCGCCGGCAGGGCTTTCGAAGACCACACCGGCGATCCGGCGGCGGATGCGCTCGGCGGCTTTTACGGCCTTGGCCCCGTCGGTTTCCACTAAAACCATGGCAAATTCCTCGCCGCCGATCCGTCCGATCAGATCATTTTTCCGCAACTGGCCGGCACACAGGGCGGCGATTTCCTTGAGCACGTAATCGCCGAAGGGATGGCCATACGTATCGTTGAACTGTTTGAAATGATCGATATCCAGCGTCACCATGGAAAAATCGCAGCCGTAGCGAAGCGCCCGGGCAAGCTCCTTTTCGGCCCGTTCCATGAAATGCCCCCGGTTGGAAATGCGGGTCAGGCTGTCGGTGGTCGCCAGGTCCCGCAGGCGGTTTTCGTTTTCCTTGAGTTTCTGGTAGCTCCAGGCGTTGTCAATGGCCAGGCCGCAGACATCCCCGATAATCGGTGCAATATAGAGGTAGCGCTCCATATATTCCGGAAAGGCGATGTTTTGCAAAAACACCCCCCGCAACCGGCCCGACCGGGAATTGATCCGCAACACGAACCCATTTTCGTGCCGGACCCACTTGTTTTGCCGCAATAGCCCGGCAATTTCTTCCCCGACGTCTTTTTGCCCGGCTTTTCCGCGGTCTTCGATCAAAGTCCGCACCCGGGCGGCTCCGTTGTCCGGGTATTCCAGATAATAGATCTCTTCCGGGGCAAAAAGGGTGTTAAACAGCGAAAGCGATTTCTCCACCGCCTTTTGCTCCGAGGTGGCCCGGGGCAGTTCGCTGAGCAGATCCAGGGCCATGGCGAAATCCGCCCGCTCCTGCAAATACCTGCGTTCATCGTTTTTCCATTTGCTGCGCGACGATTCCTGTTTTTCCAGCAGAATCGACCGATGCAGATACAGCTTGAAAATGTCAATGCCCACCGGCATGGTCACGGCCGGGCGATCCGCAAAGGCGGCAAAATCGGACAGATTCTGTTTTGCGCTTTCATCCGTTCCGGTATCGAGCAAAACAATGCCGGTAATGGATTCCTTGAAAAATTGCTGCGCCGTGGCCGCATCAAAGCCGTTTTCATCGCACCAGTGCCGCCAGTGGGCCAGCCAGCCGGGCGTGGCCAGAAAGGCGCCGTCTTTTAACTGGGTTTGCACAAAGGTCTTTCCGGCAATTTTTTCAAAACAGGCGCTTTCCTGCTGCATCCGGCAGGGGGCAAAATCCGGCGGCACCGATTGCAAGTCATTGATACAGCAACCGCCGAAAACGATCTTGCCGGCAGTCTTGCCGGCATCGCCGACCACGGACCGGAGTTCATCCCATGTCACCGATGGACGGCCGCAGCGGGCCGGAAAGGACACACATTGCACATGGCTTTCGCCCAATTCGGCAACCGCAGCCCTGGCCTCGGCCAAGAAATAGGAGCAGACCACAATGACAATTTCCGGGTCCGGCGGCTTGTTTCGAAAAACACGTGGATTGTTGGACATGGCCGATATTATCCTGCGTTGGCTTGGAAGATTATGGAACTGGGCAGTGGATAGCGCCCATGGCGGCAGACCGTTTCGGAGATGCGCAACAGGACCCTGTCGGGCACCTGAAAAGGGATCTCGCCGTGATTGTCCGCCAAAATGAAGCCGCCGCCGGCCCCGGCTTTGGCAATGGCCTGCCGCACATGAAAAGCGGCTTCATCGGCCCGCCAGTGCCGCATTTCTATGCCGTTTAGGTTGCCGAGCACCGATAGCCTGCCGAAACAGGCTGATTTGACGGCTTCCAGGTCCTCGTTGACACTGGCGGCCACCACGGCCGTACCGGTGGCGGCCACCTCGTCGATAACCGGCAGCCCGCACCCCGATGCCAGGTGCGTGGCCGTCGGGCCCTTGATCTGCGCCATGGTTTTGCGGGCCACCACAAACCCGGTCCTTACGGCCGTGGCTCGTTCCACAATATTTGGCGACAAAAGCGGGTCGAAATAACAAATCACCGTGGCGCCGGCATCGAGCTGCGCGTTGGCCCACTCGACACAAAACTTTTGATTGATGTGCATCAACTGCCAGAAAAGACCCGGCCGTTCATACAAAAGCGCCATATAGGCCTCAAAGCCCATCTGCATCACCGGCAGGGAAAACGGGGACATAACGACCCCGATAATCGGGACCTCGCCGCGGGATGCGGTTTTCAAACCCCGGATGGCGGC
>JBNJEA010000063.1:0-16880 GCA_051745395.1 Thermodesulfobacteriota bacterium
GTTTGGCTGTTCGCCAATTAAAGTGGTACGTGAGCTGGGTTTAAAACGTCGTGAGACAGTTTGGTCCCTATCTTTCGCGGGCGCAGGATATTTGAGGGGTGCTGTTCCCAGTACGAGAGGACCGGAATGGACGAACCACTGGTGATCCAGTTGTCGCGCCAGCGGCACCGCTGGGTAGCCATGTTCGGACGGGATAACCGCTGAAAGCATCTAAGCGGGAAGCCCACCCCAAGATTAGATATCCCGATCGTATGGAAACATACGACCTGAAGGCCCCTTGGAGATGACAAGGTAGATAGGCTGGGTGTGTACGCACAGCAATGTGTTTTAGCTTACCAGTACTAATCGGCCGTGCGGCTTAGCCACAATTTCTTTTTTGGGCTGAACGTTTTGATGAGGCTACATTACACCCTTTTTCGGCGGCAATGGCAAGGGGGAGACACCCGTTCCCATCCCGAACACGGCAGTTAAGTCCCTTAGCGCCGATGGTACTGCACGGGAAACTGTGTGGGAGAGTAGGACGCCGCCGAAATTTTTTCATATAAAACCCCGTTGTCCGATCCCGGCGACCCATATCGCCGCTGATCCGATAACGGGGTTTTTGTGTTTGGGGGATGGTTTTTTCCGGTGCTTTGAGTTTATCATTGATTACGACCGCCAAAAGTCCTAAGAATGACTTGATAACAATTCATATATATGATTGTAATTTTTGTCGGATTTGAAATGACTCCCCTTTTCGGGTAAAGTGGCTTTTATTTGAAATTCAAGAGCCTGAAAGCAAACATCGCGGTCAACATTGCATTGCTGTTGCTGCTTGCCATCGGTTTGACGGACTTCGTTTTGGTTCAGGTCATTGAAAAGCAATTGATCCGGGACCGAATCGACAATGGGCGTTTGTGGCTCCGTCAGGCAGCCGATACAATTGACCGGCAAAATCACGCCGCAGCAGCGGCTCTGCCTCCGTCCGCCCCCCAGGCCGCCACCGTTTTCCCCTTTATCGATTATGCGGTTTTCTATAACCCCGAGGGCTTTAAAACCAGGGTTTACGGCCAATTGCCTGCCGGGTGTGCCCCGGTGGTTTCGTACCTGAAAAGGCGGGTGGCAGCTTCCGGTCAATCCTTGTCTCGTTTTACCGGAGACAGTTGGGGGGTTTTCTGGCGGCAGCACCGGTATCTTGTTGTGGCCGCCCCGCTTCCAAACGCTCAGGCCTCCGGTGTCGCGGTGATGTCGCTTTCTCCCGTTTATCAACTGCTGCGTCTGTCTCATAAAGTGGCATTCAGTTATCTGGCGCTTAATTTTTTCGTGATTTTTTTGATCGGCGTCTTTCGTTTGTCCCGTTTGATGACCCGCCCCATACAGCGGTTTATCAAGCTCACGGAGACGTTTGAGCCGACCGGTCGGTTTGATTTGTTCCCGGAAAAGCATCATGACGAGTTTTCTCGGCTTTCCACGGCGTTAAACCGGATGATGCAGCGCATTGAAGACGATCAGCATAAACTCCAGGAGTCGCTGCAATCCATTGAAAATGCCAATCGGGAACTTAAAAATGCGCAGCAGGAAATGATCCGGGCGGAAAAACTGGCTTCCATCGGTCGCCTGTCGGCCGGGTTGGCGCATGAAATCGGCAATCCCATCGGTGTGATTCTGGGCTATCTCGGATTGATCAAAAATCGGGCAATTGCCCCCGACGATGCCGCCTCGATGGATTATATCGAGCGGGCGGAGACCGAGATCAACCGCATCAATACCATCATCCGGCAGTTGCTGGATTTTTCCAGATCCGCCCCGCTTGCTTATACCCGTGTATCGGTGCACGAACTCGTCTCCGAGGTAGGCCGGATGCTTTCGGCCCAGCCGTTGACGGAAGAAATCGATTTGCATTATGATTTCAATGCGGAAACGGATATGGTGTATGCCGATTATAATCAGCTGCATCAGGTGCTGGTAAACTTGTTGATCAACGCGGCAGATTCCATTGCCATGTCAGACAATCCGGCATCCGGACAGATACGGATCACCACCGATCTTGTCGCCGACAGCCGCTTTGAATCCGGCCGGCAGTCTCCGGGGTGTCTTCCGGAAAAAGAGACGATGCTCGAACTTCGAGTGGTTGATAACGGAATGGGCATTCACCAGGACAATATTGATAAAATTTTTGACCCTTTTTTTACCACCAAGGATACCGGCAAGGGGACCGGGCTGGGCCTTTCGGTCTGTTACATGATCATCGAACAGTTCGGGGGCACTATTACGGCGGAAAGCACCCCGGGTACCGGCACGGCCATGGTGTTGCGGCTGCCTGCGGCTGCCGGCGGGATGAAGGAGAACGAAGCTGTGCCCGGTCACCGATGATTCTTTGGGGACCCCTGATGTCAGATATGGATACGGCGCGCTGAATTGAGCAATGGATTTGACCATGGATGATGAACATTTTAAAAAGGATCCTCCCCGGATTTTAATTGTGGACGATGAGGCCAACATGCGCCACATGATGGCGGCCTTGCTGTCGGATGCCGGCTACCGGGTCGATACCGCCGAAGACGGCCGGCAGGCCCTGGAAAAGGTCGCCGAAGAGTCTTTTGCCTATATTTTCTGTGATATCAAGATGCCGGAAATGGACGGCATGACGTTTATGAAACAAGCCGGCGATCACCTTGCGGCCACGGAAGTCATCATGATGTCGGCGTATGGCACCATTGATACCGCGGTGGCGGCAATGAAGCTCGGGGCATATGATTATATCTCCAAACCGTTCAAGCCCGACGAGGTTCTGCTGACGCTGGAAAAGGCCCGGGAAAGGGAAAAGCTGAAATCCGAAAACAGCGCGTTGAAACAGCGTCTCCGCGAAATCGAGCAAAGCGAGTCCTTCGGCGGGATGGTGGCCAAGAGCAGCGCCATGCAAACGATTTTCAAGGTGGCGGAAAAGGTGGCCCAGTATGACACCACCGTATTGATAACGGGGGAAAGCGGTACCGGCAAGGAGTTGGTGGCCCGGGGTATTCACATGAGCAGCAAGCGGGCGCAAAAAAGCATCGTCCCGGTCAACTGTGCCGGCATTCCCGCCAACTTGCTGGAAAGCGAGCTTTTCGGTTATAAAAAAGGCGCCTTTACCGGCGCGGGCCGCGATTACGGGGGGCTGTTTGAAGCCGCTGCCGGCGGGACCATCTTTTTGGATGAAATCGGGGATCTGCCCCTTTCGCTGCAGGTAAAGCTGCTGCGCGTACTGCAGGACCGCGAGATTCGTCCGGTCGGGGCCTCTCAGGGCAAGCAGATCGATGTCCGCATCATTGTCGCCACCTCGAAAAATCTCGCAGCCGAGGCAAAAGCCGGGACCTTTCGGGAGGATCTGTTTTACCGGCTTAACGTGATGCCCATCCATTTGCCGCCACTGATCGAAAGAACCGAAGACATCGCCCTGCTGTGCCGTTATTTTATTGATCGCTACAGCAAAAAGCTGGATAAACCCGTGACCGGTATATCTTCGGAGGCCATGGCGCTGTTGTTCAAGCATCGCTGGCCTGGCAATGTCCGGGAACTGGAAAACATGATTGAGCGTGCGGTGGTACTGGCCGAGGATGCGGTGCTGCAGCCGCAGCATTTTCCGGCACTGCAGCAAGATCCGGATGGGGTTTCCGATGATATTTATGACGCGTTTTCCGGCTTTTCCATAAAGGCGGGCAAAGAGACGCTGGAGCGGGTTCTGATCCGCAAGGCCCTGGAGGCCACCGCCGGAAACCGGACGCATGCGGCCCGGCTCCTGGAAATCAGTCATCCGTCGTTATTGAGTAAAATCAAGTTTTACGGCATTGAAACGTGAACTGCCGGGAGGGAATATAAAAGAAGAACCTCCGATGCTCGAAGGTTCTTTTCGCAATCGTTGCTCATGAGGCAGGCGTGGATAAGCGGGTGTGTACCGCTTCGCTTCTATTCGCCCTTGTTGATGCGTTCCCGCAATTTTCCGGAGCATTTGAAGGTAACGACTTTTCGCGCATCGAGAATCAGGTCGTCGCCGGTGGCCGGATTCCTGCCGCGTCTGGTGGATTTGTCCTTAATACAGAATTTGCCGAAACCGGAAACGAGCACATCTTCATCATTTTCCAGGCTCCGCTTGATTATTTCCAGCAGTGACTCCACAATGTCAACGGATTTCTTCTTGGTAAAACCGAGGTCATTGACCTGTTCAACAATTTTATTTTTTGTCAGTGCCATTATGCCTCCTGCTCAGGCGGTTGATGATGGGGTTGCCTATTGTGCGGATCGCTCGGATCCGGTCGATGTTGTGTATCAGAAGGATTGTCCTGTATCGGATAATATTGCTGGACCGTGTGGATGATATGGTCGATCCGGCTGGCAATGGAGTCGATTTCTGTTTTTAATTGCATATCGTCCGGCTGCTTGTCTGCTGTCATCGGATCGCCTTTACGGTCTGAGCAAAAGGTTTTTTGTATCGTGGAGGTTTTTAGACCATCCGGACCCGGATTGCAAGAAAGAAATCCTTAATATTTATAATGAATAAACCGATCTGGATAATATGTCAAGATGTTATGAATGCAGTGGACGTTTTTCCCGTCGCCGGTCATTTTTTTGCGTTCGGTCAAACAGGCATCTTTACCGGGGGTTATCTTTGCTGCTGCGGTTTTTCGGCCCCGGAGATTGATTTTTGCCCGGGAATTTTTATATTGTGATCAATCCGACAGTATTTTTAAGAATAAAAATATTTTATATAATATCAATGGGTTTTTGATATTTTTTTTAAGCAATAAAAAAGGTTTCAGGGTGTAACTACCTGAAACCTTTTATAAATGGAGCCGACGAGCGGACTCGAACCGCTGGCCTGCTCATTACGAGTGAGCTGCTCTACCAGCTGAGCTACGTCGGCGAATAGTCGCGATGTCAGTAACATTAACACCCGGTGCCGTCAAGCGGTTTTTTTGTTGTTAACCGCCCGGGCGCTGGGGGTTTACGCGGGCATTGAAATCGTGTAAAGGAAATACACACGCATCGCACCGGGATTACGGCATGCAGTGGTAAACCATAAAAAACATCAAACGTTTTCGTCTTTATTTATGATGAATCTTTCCGATCCAGCTGTCAAATGCAATGAAAGCATCACCGATGATGTCATCGAGGGCCTCGGGTCCGAACCGGCCGCCAGCGTGCAATGCACGGGTGCGTCCGGGGCGGAACGGGCTTATATGATATCCCGGCTGGGCCGTCGCCTGAAACGGCCCTTGTTTATTGTTGCGCCCGGCACGGCCGCCGGCGAGGCCTTTGTCCAGGACCTGGCATTCTTTGCCGACGGGCAAAGCCCTCCGATTCATTTTTTTCCCCCCTATAATATATTGCCGTTTAAACGCATCGCCTATCACAATGAAACCGCCGCCCGGCGAATCCGGATTTTATATCAGCTCGCTGTCGGCGGCAACGCACCGGCCATTGTGGTGGTGCCCGTGGAAACCTTGCTCCAGCGCATCATCCCCCGGCAGGTGCTTTGCGATTACACGGAATTATTGATGGTCAACGAGGAGACCGACCGGGATCATCTCATCGCAACCCTGCACGCCGGCGGCTACGTCAATGCCTCGATCGTGGAGGAGCCGGGGGAATACAGTGTGCGAGGCGGTATTATCGACGTGTATTGCCCCATGTACGACGATCCGGTCCGTATCGAGATGTTCGGGGATACGGTCGATTCCATCCGCATGTTTTCCCCGGTTAACCAGCGCAAAACCGCCGATCTCGACGAGGCGGTGATTCTTCCCGCCAAGGAGGCCATCCTGAAAAAGCAGTGGCTCGACCCGGTCATTGACCGGGCCCGGGCACAGCGCCAACAATCGGGCCTGACCCCGGCGGCGGTGACCGAGTTTGTGGAGAAAATCCGCAATGAAGGGGTGTTTGCAGGTATTGAAAGCCTGCTGCCCCTGATTTATCCCGAGATGGACACGGTCTTTGACTATATGCCCAAAGATGTCGTCCTGGTCCAAACCGATCCGGCCGAGTTGGAAAAAGAGGCGCTGAAAAAAGAGGCCTTAGCCGCCAGAAACTATATTTCCGCCTGCGATGACAACCGGATGTGCGTGCCGCCGGAAGCGATTTATCAATCCTGGGAAACCGTTCAATCCAAAATTCGAAAAATCGACCGGGTGGATTTCACCATGGTCGGCGTTGACGTCCCTGCCAATGAAGCGGTCTTCCGGGTGCCCATGGCCGTTGAGGACAACGCCGATATCAGTGCCGAAATCAAGGGGCGCAAAAAAGACGAACAGGCCCTCCAGCCGCTGGTGGACTGGATTGCCAATTATACGGCGCAGGGGTATCTCACAGCGCTGGTCTGCCGCACCCGGAACCAGGCCGATCGGCTGCTCGCCCTGCTTGCGCCTTACAACATCCATCCGGATCCGGTGCCCTCTTTTGCCGAAACTCCCTGTCGACCGCGGGGTCCCCTGCTGGTGCAGGGCCGATTGTCCGCCGGTTTCGTATGGCACGACGAGCGTATCGCCATTATCACCGAGCGCGAAATTTTCGGCCGCAAAATCCGCCAGCGCAGCCGGCGGGAAAACCGGCAAGCCGTCCAGACGGGTCTGCTGGATTTTGCGGATCTAAACACCGGCGATCTCATCGTCCACATGTCCCACGGCATCGGTCAGTACCGGGGTCTTGAAAAGCTGACCATTGAAAACATCACCAATGATTTTCTGGTGATTGAATACCGGGATGCGGACAAGCTCTATTTGCCGGTGGACCGGATGGACATGGTCCAGAAATACATGGGTGTCGACGGAGTGGCCCCGGTGATTGACAAGCTCGGCGGCACCAATTGGCAAAAGACCAAGGAGAAAGCCAGAAAAAGCGTTGAAAAAATCGCCGGGGATCTGCTGGATCTCTATGCCAAGCGGAAGGTGGCCTCGGGGTATTCCTACAGCACCGAGGACAGCTATTACAAGGATTTTGAGGCCGGCTTTCCCTATGATGAAACCGAGGATCAGCTAAAGGCCATCGAGGATGTCACCGCGGACATGGAGGCCACACAGCCCATGGACCGGTTGATCTGCGGCGATGTCGGTTACGGAAAAACTGAGGTGGCCCTTCGGGCGGCGTTTAAGGCCGTCAACGACGGCAAGCAGGTGGCCGTGCTGGTGCCCACCACTCTGCTGGCCGAACAGCATTTCCGGACGTTTTCCGAACGGTTTTCCGGCTATCCGGTCTTCGTGGAGTGCATCAACCGGTTTCGAAGCAAGAAAGAACAGCGCGGGATCGTGGAAAACATCAAGTCCGGCCGTTCCGATATTGTCATCGGCACCCACCGCCTGCTGCAGAAAGACATTTCCTTCAAGGACCCGGGATTGATCATTATCGATGAAGAACAGCGCTTCGGGGTCCGCCACAAGGAAAAGCTCAAGCAGATGCGGGCGACCGTGGACGTGCTGTCCATGACGGCCACGCCGATTCCGCGCACCCTTCACATGTCCATGCTCGGCGTGCGCGATATCAGTGTTATCTCCACGCCGCCGGAATTGCGGCAGCCCATCGTGTCTTACATCAGCGAATTTGACGGGGCGGTGATATCCGAGGCCATCGCCCGGGAAATGGATCGCAGCGGCCAGATTTTTTTCGTCCACAACAACATCAATACCATATGGAACATGGCCAAGTACTTGAAAGAACTGGTACCCGGCGTGCGCCTCGGCGTGGCCCACGGCCGACTGGCCGAAGACGAACTCGAGCAGGTCATGTACCGTTTTGTTAACCGGGAAATCGACATGCTGGTGACCACCACCATTGTGGAATCGGGCCTGGATATCCCGAATGCCAACACGATCATCATCAACCGGGCCGACCGGTTCGGCCTGTCCCAGATATACCAACTCCGCGGCCGCGTGGGCCGGGCGGAGGAACAGGCTTACGCCTACCTGATCGTACCGAGCGAGGCCGCGCTGACCCGGGATGCCCAGAAACGGCTCAAGGTATTGATGGATCACAGTGATCTGGGTGCGGGATTTCAGATCGCGTTAAACGACTTAAAAATCCGGGGCGGCGGCGCGGCGCTGGGCGTTTCCCAGTCCGGCCACATTGCGGCGGTGGGCTACGACATGTTTTTAAAATTAATGGAAGAAGCCGTTTGCCGCCTCAAGGGAGAGACGGTCACCGAACCGCTGGAGCCGGAAATCAACATCCCGGTGTCCGTCTACATCCCGGAGCACTATATGCCGGATCTCGACCAGCGTCTTTCGGCCTACCGGCGCCTGGCCAAGATGGGTGAATTAAAGGAAGTGGCCGATTTCCGGGAGGAGCTGATCGATCGCTACGGCAAACCGCCCCAGGAGATGATCAACTTGCTTTTGAAAATCATGCTCCGGATCCTGGCCTCCAAGGCCGGTGTCAAGCGGATAGACTTGGCCCAGCAAACCCTGTCTTTGGCCTTTTCCGAAACGCACCAGGCAAATCCGTACGGCATCATGGAATTAATCGAGGCCGAACCGGCACGTTACCGGTTTACACCGGAGCAGACGCTGATTGTCTCGTTAAACAAAGCCAACATCAATGGATTGATGAATCAAGTCAAAAAGGTCTTGATGGATATCGCAAGTTGTGTTAATAATTAACGATTTTATTAATTAAGATCAAATCAGGAAGTGGAAGTCGAAAAAATGCAAAGCCGATTGAAAAATTGTTGCCGGTATCAGTATCATTTTATCTTCTGGCTGCTGCTGTTTGCCGGCGGTTTTACCATGGTGTTTCCCGGTGGTGTCCCGGCGGCCGAGGTGGTTGATCGGATCGTGGCCATCGTCAATGACGACATCATTCGTCTGTCCGAGCTAAATGAACGGTTTGAGCCCGCTGCCGAAAAGATCCGGTCGGAAGACCTTTCGACCGAAGAAGAGGAAGAAAAACTCTATGATGCGCGCAGCCGCATTCTCGATGACATGATCGATCAGGCCCTGGCCGACCAGCAGATTCAGGAAGCCGGTATCCAGGTCGGGGCACAGGAAGTCGATGCGGCCATCGAGCAGGTCAAGCAGATGAATCGTTACACGGATGAAGACATCCGGCAGGCGCTGCAGATGCGCGGCTTGACCATGGAATCCTACCGGAAGGAAATCAAAAACCAGATCCAGCGCAACAGGCTGGTCAACCGGAAAGTCAAGTCGAGTATCGTGATTACCGACTCCGATGTCCGGCAGTATTATGAAAACCATCGGGAAAAATACGGCGGCAAAACCCGGTACCGGTTGCGCAATATTTTCATGCCGTATCCGCAATACGGCGACAGGCAGGACCGGGAAAAGGTGCGCGAAGAAATGGAAGCGGTTTTGGACAAGCTGGAAAACGGGGCCGATTTCAATGAAATGGCCCGAACGCACTCCGATGGGCCCAATGCGGAAGACGGCGGTGAGCTTGGCAATTTTGCAGTAAAAGACCTGTCCGACAAAGTGCGGCCGGTCATCGAAAACCTTGAAGCCGGGCAGTTTTCCGATGTGATTGAAACCGAGCGCGGCTTCCAGATATTTTACCTCGAAGACGTCATCACAAGCCAGGGGCAATCGTTTGAGGACGTATCGGCTGAAATCGAGAAGGAACTCTACGATCAGGCGGTGAATCGAAAATTCGAGAACTGGGTGCAATCCCTTCGGGAAGAGGCCCATATCAAAATCATCCGATAGCAGCCGCCTTGCACCCGCTTTGGTGTCAGACAGGTTATCTCGCGAGATGGGTTGGGGTCGTGCGGTGGAACATAGAGCATTTCAAGGGCAATCTCGTGCCGTTTCTTTTGGCCGGTACCTGAAAGCCATCCGGGAACATCAGGGCATTGCCCTGCATACGGTGGCCGAACGCATCTGTGTTAACCTGTGGCAACTGACCCTCATTGAGGCCGAAGACCATGACCGGCTGCCCAGCGAGGTCTATGTAAAAGGGATACTGCGGGCATATGCCAAGCAGGTCGGCGTGGATCCCGATGATGTGATTGAGCGCTACAATCTCAACCGCGCCGCCTATCAGCAGGCTGCCCGGGCCGAAGCCGATATACTGACATCAGGGAAACAATCCGTATCCCGGATGCTGCTTGCGCTCTCCGTGCTGCTCGTCATTGTATGCGGATCGCTTTACGGATTTTACGCGTTGCAAAACGGAATCGGGGCAGTATTTTCCGGACAGGGGCCACAGGAAAACAAATCTGCTGACAAGCCCGCCGCCGCTCCGGAAACCGGCGGCAAAGACGGTGTTTCCCGGCCGGCGCCCCGGGCGGTTGAGACCCAAACAAAGGAAAAACTGTCTTTAACCATTGACGCGGTTGCCGAAACCACGATCAATGTCCAGATTGACAGCAAAAAGTATACAAAATACCGGCTTGAGCCCAATGACGAGGTTCAGCTTGAAGCCACCCGACGCTTTAACCTTTTAATCAGCGATGCCGATGGAGTCCGCCTCCGCTTAAACGGTCAACCCGTCAATGTGCCGGGGGAACCGGGTCGGTCGGTAAACCTGGTGCTGCCGCAGGATGACGGGGACCGATAATGGCAAACGACAGGCACTACATTCTCATTGAAACCATCAAGCGGTTGTTGCGGCGGGGCGCCTATACGCGATTGGAAAAAATCGTCAGCAAGGTTCATGCCGCCGATCTGTCCACCATATTCCCATCGCTTTCCGTTTCCCAGCAGCGCAGGCTCTTTCGTTTAATCCAGAACCGCGAACAGCAGGGCGTTGTTTTAACCGAGCTCGACAATGACATTGTCCAGTCGATCATCGAGGACCTAAGCCTCGATGAAATTGCCCGGATTCTGGAACAGATGCCCACCGACGATGCGGCCGCCTTTATCAAGCTGCTGCCGCAGGAAGACGCCGACACGGTGCTGGCGAAAATCCGCAAAACCGGCGGCGAAGACGTGGAGGGGCTGCTGCGGTATCCCGACGATACCGCCGGCGGCATCATGATCCCGGATTTTATCGCCTTAAAGGATTACATGACCGCCGGCGAGGTCATTTCCACCCTGCAGTCCAAGGAGTACAAAGACATCGAGATGCCGTTTTATATCTATGTCATTGATGACGAGGAACGGCTCGTCGGTGTCTGCTCGCTTCGCCAACTGGTGCTGGTGCCGCCGTCCACGCCGCTGAAGGACTTTATGCAAAGCGACGTGATTTCGGTGACCACCGATATGGACCAGGAGGAAGTGGCCAAAATCGTGGCCCGGTATAATTTTTTGGCCGTACCGGTCATCGATCACGACAACCGGATGGTCGGGCTGGTCACCGTCGATGACGTCATCGATATTTTCCGGGAGGAAGCCACAGAAGACATTTTGAAAATGGCCGGTGTCGGCGAGGAGTTCGTGGAGACCAAGTCCGTTTTCAGCAGCACCCGCATCCGGGTGCCGTGGCTGTTTGCCAGTTGCGTGGGCGGAATTGTCGCGTTTTTCGTTATCGGGCATTTCGAGGAAAGTTTGCGGAAAGTGTCCTATCTTGCCGCTTTTATTCCAGTGATCATGGGGATGGGCGGAAACGTGGGCATCCAGTCGTCGACCATCGTGGTCCGCGGTCTGGCCACCGGCCGGATCTTAATTCAGGACCTGTGGCGTGTGGTTTTAAAGGAAGTTGCCGTGGGCCTGATTCTCGGGGCCTTTTACGGACTGCTGATCGGCGCGTTGGCCCAGTTTCAATACGGCACCTCCGGGCTGACCGTGGCCGTCTGCATGGGGGTTTTGTCCTCGATGTCGGTGGCCGCCATTGTCGGCTCGCTTCTGCCGATGCTTTTTGCGCGCATCGATGTCGATCCGGCCGTTGCCACCGGCCCGTTTGTCACCACGGCCATCGATATTTTAAGTGTTTATTTTTATTTTCAGCTCGCATCCCTGCTCCTTGGACTTTAGACCATGCCGGGCTTTACAACTTCGGCGATTTTGCTGCGCCGGATCGATCACGGCGACTATGACCTCATCATATCGTTTCTGACCCGGCTGCGGGGCAAGGTTTCGGTGATGGCCAAAAACGCCAAGAAAAGCCGGAAGCGTTTTTCCGGGCTCCTTGAGCCGTTTTCCGAACTCGAGGTGGTCTGCTGGACGGTGAGAAACGCCGGCATGCCGATTTTACAGGAAGCGGCGATGCAGTCGCCGTTTGCCAATATTCGCGGCAATGTCGCAAAAACCGCCTACGCCGCGTATTGGACAGAGCTGACCCATGGCTGGCTGGAGGATTTAAAACCGCAGCCGCTGATCTACGACCTGCTGCATTACTGTTTGAATGCAATAGATAAGGATTTGCAGGCCGCGGAAGTGGTCAGCATCATTTTCCAGGTGCGTTTTATCCGCCTGACCGGGTTTTCGCCGGAGCTGAAAAACTGCCAGCTCTGCGGCCGATCCCTGGATCGGATGCCGGGCAACGCCGTTATTTTAGAGCTTGAAAAGGGCGGAATAGTATGCCATGGCTGTTCGCCAGGTGAAAATCGATACCGGCTGGCCATGTCCAAGGGCAGCATCAAACAGTTGGCCTGGATGCGGGATTATGACATTCCGGCAGTGGAGCGTCTCCGATTGACTCCGAAATCTACCCGGGAGGCCCTGCGCGCCATGGAATCGTTCGTGCCGTATCATCTGGGGCGGGTGCCGCGGAGCTTGGTGTTTTTAAACCAGATGCGGAAAGAGTGAAATGGACCAAGACCTCAGACAAATGCTCGAAACCCGATCCTTTACCGCCTCGGCGCCGTGCCGCATCGATCTCGGCGGAACCCTGGACATCAGCAGCATCTACTACCCGCTGCTGTACCTGGCGCCGGCCACCTTCAACGCCGCCATCGACATGCGCACCCGGGTCTTTCTCCATGCCCACACCCCCGGCATGATAAAAATTTCCTCCCGGGGGTTTGAAAGCGCCGAATTTGCCTTAGATGATGCGTCCTTTGACCACCCAATGGGCCTGATGTTTGCCATCGCAGCCTATTTTCGCATCGATGGCATCCATATTCAAATTGAGTCCGCTTCGCCACCGAAAAGCGCCCTGGGCGGATCGTCTGCGGCTGCGGTTTCCCTTGTCGCCGCTTATTCAAAGCTGTTGGAAAAAACCGGGCAAAGGCCCGTGACATTTGATCAAATCCCCCTCCTTGCCCACGCCATAGAAGAAAGCATCGCCGGTGTGCCCTGCGGCCTGCAGGACCACCTGGCCGCCGTTTACGGCGGCGTCAATGCCTGGTACTGGAAGGGCCGGGCCGGGCCGGCCTTATATGCCCGGCAGACGCTGCTGGAGCCCTACGATGCCGGTTTTTTCAATGATCGCATGGTGGTGGCCTACTGCGGCGTACCCCATGAATCCAAGGACGTCAACGGCATCTGGATTCGCCGTTTCATTGACGGCACCCACCGGCGGCCCTGGATCGATATTGCCAATATCACCGCGGAATATATCGATGCGTTTGCCCGCGGCGACTTGCCGTCCGCTGTTTCTGCCATGAACCGGGAAACTGATATCCGGCGGGAGTTGACCCCCCAGGTCCTCGATGACACCGGCGAGAAATTCGTGGCGGCCGCCCGACAGCACAATTGCGGCGCCCGGTTTACCGGCGCCGGCGGCGGCGGCTGCATCTGGGCCTTCGGCGACGTCGATGCGATGGCCGCGGTCAAGGCGGCCTGGCAAAAGATTGCCGATGCCCATGAGCAGGCGGCGGTGTTGGAGGTGGGCGTGGATATGAAGGGGTTGGAATAAGAAGGGGGCAGGGGAGCAGGTGTAAGGTGTAAGGTTTTGGGTGTAAGGTATTGAGTTTAAGGTATAAGGTAAAAAAATGTAAAGCCTTAACAAATTAACCCGGCCTAAGAGTTACGGGTCGGCTCGGTCTCCCCGGGTGAAACCCGCGAGGGGAATACTTCTAAGTAACTCGAGGTTCAAGGTCTATGGTTTAAGGTATAAGGTTTAAAAAAACTCAGTGCCTTAGTGCCTCAGTGCCTGCTCTTCCAGAGTTATTTATAGGCTCGGTCTCCCGGGTGAAACCCGGGAGGGGAGTTACTTCCAAGGAAGTCCCTTTTTGTGTTTTAACAATGATAACGTGAAGCTATAGGTGTGAAACAATGTATTTCCAGGATGTGATTTTATCGCTGCAGCGTTTCTGGGCCCGCAAGGGCTGCGTGCTGGTCCAGCCCTATGATCTGGAAGTCGGGGCCGGCACGTTTCATCCGGCCACGCTGCTAAAGGCCCTGGGGCCCGAACCCTGGCACGTGGCCTATACCCAGCCGTCCCGGCGGCCCACTGACGGCCGCTACGGAGACAACCCCTACCGGCTCCAGCACTATTATCAGTTCCAGGTCCTGCTCAAGCCGTCGCCCAAAAACGTGCAGACCCAGTTTTTGCAGAGCCTGAAGGCGCTGGGCATCGACGCCATGGATCACGACATCCGGTTTGTTGAAGACGACTGGGAATCGCCGACTCTCGGGGCCTCCGGGCTGGGCTGGGAGGTGTGGTTAGACGGCATGGAAATCACCCAGTTCACCTATTTCCAGATGGCCGGCAGCATAGAGGTCCATCCGGTTTCCGTGGAACTGACCTATGGGCTGGAGCGGATTTGCATGTATCTGCAGGGCGTGGACAACGTCTTTGACCTGCAGTGGAACCCGCAGTTGACCTACGGGGATGTGCACCACCAGCAGGAAGTCGAACAGAGTACCTATAATTTTGAAATCGCCGACGTGTCGAGATTGCATGACTGGTTCGACCAGTTCGAGGCGGAATCGACGAGGATCGCGGCCGAGGGGTTTGTGCTGCCCGCCTATGAATACTGCCTGAAGTGTTCCCACGTGTTTAACCTGCTCGATGCCCGGGGCGCCATCAGCGTCACCGAGCGCACCGGCTATATCGCCCGTATCCGCAATTTGGCCCGGGCCTGCGCGGAGCAATATATCCGGCAGCGCGAAATGCTGGGGTATCCGATGGTAAAGGAGACGGCCTAGCGGGTACGGACAAAGCGGCGATAAGATTTTATGGTTTTTCCGGAATATTCCAGTTAGTGATTTTGAATGTTTAATCAAGGCATCATGAGTTGCCAAGAATCAATAAAAAAGCAATTTGCTGCGTCTGTCATGCCTGCCTCCGCAGGCATGACGGGCGAGGCGATGTCCTTTTTGGTTTATGCGCTGGCCTTGCATGGCAATCTTATTTGATGACAGGAATAGAGAACTGGAGCTTTCCATATAGCAGAAAACATTACTCCTAAACTGTATTGAATAACAGGTGTTTTCATGGATCGTTTGCTGATTGAAATTGGAACCGAGGAAATTCCGGCCGGCTATATCGAGCCGGCCCTGACCGCCTTGCGGTCGCGTTTGATGGAAAAACTCGACGGGGCGCGGATCGGGCACGGGGCGGCTGCTGTTTACGGCACCCCGCGGCGCCTGGCGCTCATGGTCGAAGACGTCGCCGACCGGCAGACCGCTGTGACCACTGAAATGATGGGCCCGCCGGAGCGGGTGGCCTTTGATGAAAATGCAAAGCCCACCAAGGCGGCGGAAAAATTTGCGGAAAAAGCCGGCGTCTCCGTCAACCGGCTCCAAATCAAGGACACGGAAAAGGGGCGGTATCTTTTTGTTGAAAAAACCGATCGCGGCCAGGCGACATCCACGGTATTAAAACAGGTGCTGCCGGAGGTGATCCTCGGCCTGCCGTTTGCCAAAACCATGCGATGGGGCGATCTGCGGATCGCATTCGCCCGCCCCGTTCATTCCGTGGTGGCCCTTTACGGCAAAAAGGTGATCGGCTTTCCGGTGGGCGATGTCAAAAGTGGCCGCCAAACTTTTGGCCACCGGTTTTTGCAGCCCGGGCGGATCAAACTCGACCATCCAGACCAATACCTCGATGCCCTGCGCCGCGCCTGGGTGATCGCCGATATCGACGAACGGCAGTCCATGATGCAGAGCGGCATGCAGCGGGCCGTCGAGGCGGTATCCGGCCATATCCTGCCCGACGACGAACTGGTCAAGATTGTCACCCACCTCGTGGAATACCCGGAAGTGGTGCGGGGCGGTTTTGATGAAAAATTTCTGCAGCTGCCCCGGGAAATCCTGGTGACCGCCATGCGGGAGCACCAGCGGTATTTCGCCGTTGTTGACGATGCCAATGAAATGATGCCGTATTTTGTTGCGGTCAGCAACAACTGCGCCCGAGACATGGCCGTGGTGGCCGCAGGCAACGAACGGGTGTTAAAGGCCCGTTTGGAAGATGCCCGCTTTTTCTACAACAACGATGTAAAGGTCTCCCTGGACGCCTGTGTCGAAAAGTTAAAGTCCGTCGTATTCCAGGCGGAACTCGGCTCGGTGTACGACAAGGTCGAGCGGGTCCGGAAGCTGGCTGCCATCATCGCTGACCGCCTGTCACTGGGTGAAACCGAAAGGCGGCACATCGACCGGGCGGCATGGCTGTGCAAGGCGGATCTGGTCAGTCAGGTGGTCGACGAATTCCCCAAGCTCCAGGGGGTGATGGGCCGGATATATGCCCGGGTGGCCGGCGAGGCCGGACCCGTGGCCCGGGCGATAGAGGAGCACTACCGGCCGACCTATTCCGGCGGACCGCTTCCCGGCACCACGACCGGTGCCGTGTTGAGCATCGCCGAAAAGCTCGATACCCTGTGCGGCTGTTTCTACATCGGTTTGATCCCCACCGGGGCCTCGGACCCCTATGCGCTCAGGCGCCAGGGCATCGGCCTGATTCAGATCGCGCGGCAGAACGGGTTTGCCGTTTCACTTAGCGAATGCATCTTCTCGGGAATGGCCAATTTCGGCGATCCTGACACCGAAAAGGCCCGCCAGTCCATTGATGCGGCATATGAGTTTTTACAAAACCGCATGGCCCATTTGCTGGAAGAAGAGGGCATTTCAAAGGACCTGGTGGCCGCAGTGCTCGCCGTC
>JBNJEA010000201.1:0-4504 GCA_051745395.1 Thermodesulfobacteriota bacterium
AACCACCTGCCTCTGCGTGGACACCTCGGCAAAGGGACGCCTTTCGACATCGGATGAGCGCGACGAACGGATCGATTTTTTGCTGCTGTTATACCGGATATTTGCCGAGTACATGTCCATCCGCCTCCGGGCGACCAACGACGAATTGATCAAGGCCAAACAGACCATCGAAGATTTGCGGCAATGGCGGGGCTGATACCTGATCGGCCGGGGCCGTCGCCGGCGCACGGATACCGCTGATACCCATGAAGAAAACCGTTTCTTTTTCCCGGCGCAGCACCAACGTCTTTTTCCATATCCTGACCCGCTGCAACCTCCGGTGCAGCCATTGCTACATCAATGTGAAACAGCACGGCGACCAAACCCTTTCCCTTGCAACGATTACCGAATGGCTCAAGTTGTTGTACGAGCCGGAAAAGCCGACCAACCTCATCCTGCTCGGCGGCGAGCCCACCATGCATCCGGATTTGGCCGGCGCCGTCAAGGCGGCCCGGCAGATGGGCTATGCCTCGATCACCGTGGATACCAATGGCTACTTGTTTCATGACATTTTAGACCGGGTCACGCCGTCGGATGTCGATTATTTCAGTTTCAGCCTGGACGGGGCGACCGCGGCGACCAACGATGCCATCCGGGGGGCGGGGTGTTATGACCGGTGCGTGGCCGGCATCCGGGCCGCGGTGGAAAAGGGCTTTGCCACCAGCCTTATCTACACGGTCAGCCGGCAGAACCTGGCCGAATTGCCCCAGATGGTGCCGCTGTTGACCGATCTGGGCGTGGACCGGTTTTTCATCCAGGTCATCGGCATCCGGGGCCGGTCGGCAAAAGCCGGCAGCCAGTCCCTTCAGTTGTCGAGAAAGGAGTGGGAAACCCGCGTGCCCCCCGTGGCTTCGCAAGTGGCCGAAAACGGCATCACCGTCACCTACCCCAAGGTGTTTCTCGACGCCGGCGAGGCCTTTGAATGCGCCGGCAACGTGGCGGACAACTATTTTATCTTCCCAAACGGCCGGGTTTACCGGTGCCCGCTGTGCGAGGACTACCCCCTGCACAGCTTTGAAATCGAGGCCGCTCGCCTGGTGCCCACCGGCAAGATCAATGAATCCGACCTTTTTGGTCTGCAAATCGCCGAAGGCTGCGTGATCAACAAGCTCGTCCAGAGCGGCAACATCGAATACCGCACCGACGGCTTGCCTGCCTATAAAATCGCCTGCTGCCTGCTCAAGGAAGAAGTGGCCGCCAGCCGCAACGAATAGGCGGCCGCCAGTACGTTTTTAGGCCTGTCTCGTTTCATTTTCTTTTTCATTTCGCATTTTCCCCCGTTATTCCCGTCTGCGGCGCAACGCGCCGTACACCGCTTCTTCCAAGGAACTCGTTGGAAGCTCGAAAGGGATATAAACCACAGAGGACACAGAGGTCACAGAGAAGGCTTCTTATAAATAATGTTTTCTCTGTGCCCTCTGTGGTTAGGAAATTGGTCCCCGAAAGTTCCTTCCTGCAAAAACACCAAAGTAAGCAGTCAAAAGTTTTTAGCGGCTGTTCGAGGAAAAGCTTTTTGCACCGGAAACGCACGAAAATTTGCTTGACAAACATATCGGTTTTTATAATATTTAAGTTAAATAAGTTATTGATATTATTTTTAATACTTAAAAAATCAGATTAAAATAAGTATCAATAACAATTTTTGGATCTGCAAATGAGGGGGAGGGTCAATCCAATGAAACATGTCAAGTTTTCCCTGATCAACAACGATTTTTCCGTGGAAGCCGACGCCGATATCGATTTCCACGACAATCAGGACACGAAACTAGCCGATTTTCTGTCCCGGTTGTCCGAACAACTCGTCACCGGGGAAACCGCCCGGATCGAAATCGATGGCCTGGAGCGGCCCGTGGTGTTCACGGTGGCCGAGTCGGCGTTGTAATGCCGGCACAACGCGTTGGTAAATCCATTGCTACTGCAGTTTCATCCACAGCATGCGGGCGGAATTGGAGCCGGTATTTTTCCATTGCGCCGGCATTTCCTTGGTGAGGTAGACGACATCGCCGGCACGCACGGTATAGGTGCCCGTCCCGACCTTTAATTGAAGCTTTCCGGCGAGCATGTAGCCGATTTCTTCCCCCTTGTGGATGAAAAAATGCGAGGGCAAGGTGCACCGCGGGTGGATTTCAATGATATAGGGCTCGGCCCTGGCCTCCACGTCAATGGGGGTAAGCAGCCGCGCGGAAACCGCCCCCTTGGGCATGTCCGGCAGGTCGATGGTCGTGGCCTCGTTTTCGGGAAATATCATCCGGCGCCCGATGTCGCGGCGGGTTTCGAAAAATGCGCTCATCTCAATGGACATGATTTCCGCCATCTTGATCAGCGCGGGCAGGGAAGGATAGATCTGGTTGCTTTCCACCTGGGAAATGCTCGACGGCGTCACGCCGACGAGCTTGGCCAGTTCGGTCTGGGAAAGTCCGCGTTTGGTGCGCAGTTCCCGGATGCGGTGGCCCAGGTCAAGGGGTCCGGTCTGGTGTTTTTCAGCGTTGAAGGTGACGTTTAGCCCGTTGGTCCAGTAGTGATGCGGGGTGTTGATGCTCTCGATTTCCCGGTTTTCGGCTTTTAAAATCGCCAGCGACGTTTTGCCCCGCTTTAACGACAATTCGATGGCCACTTGGGCGATCTGATTGATGGCGGCTTTCAATCGTTTGGAATGGGCGTTTTTTTCCATGAGCCAGTAGCCGATGGTGTTGAGCTCGTAAAGGCGCGGGCAGGTATGGGAATAAAACCGGCTGATCTGCTCCTCCCCCGCCCACAGCTCCTGCATTCCGGTCAGGCTTTCAAAGCAAAATCTTACGTCACCGGTCATGTCGGCATGGGCTTTCAGGAAATAGTCCATGACTTTATCCGGGTTCTGCGGCTCGGTGACCTGGGTGATGCGGCAGGGCCACTGCTGCTGCTGGCCGTCTTTGTAGAACCCGACGAAGATATCGGCGCCTTTGCCCTTGCCGAAGGTAAAGCAGTCCAGGATGGTCAAATTGTCGCTTTCGGCCAGCGGTCCCATTTTTTCCAGCAGGTTGCGGGGCGAGCGGTCAAAGCTGACATAGATAAAGGATTTGTCCTGGGAAAGCGAGGTTTGGAGAAAGTTCAGGCAAAACACGGACGCCAGGCTGCCGGCGTCATCGTATACCACCACGTTGTCGCCGATTAAAAGCCCGCCGAGCAAGGGGTCTAATTCACTGACACCGGTGGAAATCCGCAGTCTTTCCGTCTCCATTGTTTGCCTTCCTTTACACCGAATTGCAATCTGCCGAGCGTTTTTAAGTTGAGCTTAATAATAGTATAAAACAGATACGTTTTCAACAGGTTAACGTCTTTTCCAGTAATTCCGTTTAAAGCTTTCTATTCCGCCGCCGCGGCATTTTTGCAGAAAGCAAGTCCTGTGGGCGCCTTGGCTGACGGGCGGCGCGAAAAAGGAGTTTCTTCGCTCCAGGCGCCGAAAAGAGGCGCAATTTCCGCTCGGAAACCCACTTTTCCACGCCGCCCGCCCGTCAGGGCAGCAGAGTACAATTTTGTTGAAACGGAAAAAGGCACTTCCTTGGAAGTAATCCCCTCCCGGCTTTCACCCGAGAGACCGAGCCGATCAATAACGCCCCCCTTCACCCCTCCCCCAAATTTTTTAGTGGCGGAGCCCGTTTTTTCACTCCTCCCCCAGGAACTGGGGGAGGGATTGGGTGGGGGGAGTTACTTAGAAGCCCGGAGGGTAGAGGGAGGCAGGCAGGGCATAGGGGGTTGTCCAAGCCCACAGTGAGCTGGACAATCCCCTATGCCCTGCCGTTCAAAGCCCCTTAGAAGAAGTGTTTTCCTCCCGGGTTCAGCCCGGGAGAACCAAGCCTGCAAATAACTTCTTCTGTCTGTACAGCAGGACGAATGCACCGGCGTTTTTTACCTTGCACCTCAGACCTTGCACCTCAGACCTTGCACCTCAGACCTTGCACCTCAAACCTTACACCTCAAACCTTACCCCCGAAGTTACATAGAAGGTCTTTTACCGGCGAATATCGGTGAATGTAAATACCGCCTAAACGTTAAACCGGAAATTAATAATATCACCGTCTAAGACGATATAGGTCTTGCCCTCCAGGCGGAGGGTGGCGTGTTTTTTGGCCGCGGCCATGGAGCCGGCGGCGATCAGATCGTTATAGGAAATGACTTCGGCCCGGATAAAGCCTTTTTTGATGTCGCTGTGGATGACTTCGGCGGCGTCTAAGGCGGTGGTGTGGTGGGGGATGGTCCAGGCCCGGACCTCGTCTTCGCCCACGGTAAAAAACGAGATCAGGCCGAGGATTTCATAGGACTTTCGGATCACCCGGTCGGTGGCCGAGGCTGCGATATTGAATTCGGCCAGCAGCTCGGCGGCTTCTTCCTCGCCCATCTGGGCCAGTTCGTGCTCGAGCTTGCCGCGGATCACCATGCAGGTTTCCCGGGACATGGTATCGGACAGCGCCGGCAGATCTTCATCTTC
>JBNJEA010000064.1:0-16669 GCA_051745395.1 Thermodesulfobacteriota bacterium
CCTGTTCAGGAAATTGAAAATTCCTGAACAGGTAGTCCGACGACAACCCGAGCATGATGATCACCGCAATACTTATCGCCATTTTCCCTCCTGCCAGAATAATCCGCACGGATCGGTTCCGCACCCATAAAAAAACCCGCTAGCCCATGGGCAGCGGGTTTTGTCGATGCAAAAATAAACCCCACCGTTTACACGGGCGGGGCAGTTCGCCTTTTTGGTCAGTTGACGACTTCTGCCCGTAAAGGGTAGAAGTCATCATCTTCACCGGCAATATTGTGGGGATGAAGCGGTTGGCGCCCCTTGCCAACGCATGCAAAAGTGCGGCCTCTTGCCAAATCTGCACCTTTATTCTGACAATTTTCACCATTTCCACAAGCAGTTTAGTGGCTTCTCCGGAAAAATATGGTGGTACTATGATGCTACAAAATAAAAGGACAAAAAAATGGGTTATGCACCGAGGCACATAACCCATTGATGATTTTTGGCTGAGGGTACAGGATTCGAACCTGTGTTAACGGGGCCAGAACCCGTCGTCTTGCCACTAGACCAACCCTCAGCAACGCCCTTAAAGTTAGCAGAAAACGCCGGACTGTCAAGCCAATTTTTACCCCTTCCGGCTACCCTTCCGGCGCGGCACCGGCTTCGATACGGGCGATGGCCCGCCGCAGGCGCGAAACGGTTTCGTCCCGGCCCAGCACCTCCAGCATTTCAAAGATGCCCGGGCTCACCGTTTTGCCGGTAACGGCCAGGCGCAGCGGCTGGGCAAGCTTGCCGAACCCCAGGCCGGTATCTGCCATGACCTGCTTAAAGATCGGCTCCAAAGCGGTTTCGTCAAAGGCCCCGGCTTCGGCCAGGGCATCGGTCAGGCGGTTCAGGGGGCCAACCAGCTCGGGCTTGAAAAACTTTTTGGCGCCTTTTTCATCGTAGCCGTCCGGGGCCTTGAAATAAAATTCGGCCCCGTCGGCCATCTCCACCAGGGTTTTGCTCCGCGGCTGCAACGTGGCGATCACGGCGTATAAAAAGGGGCCGGCCTCGGCGTGGATGCCTTTTTGCCTTAAAAAGGGGAGCAAATGGGGGGCTATCTTTTCTTCCGGGCTGTTTCGGATATGTTCGGCATTTAGGGCCAGCAGCTTTTCCGGGTTAAATACCCCGGCCGACTTGCCGATATGTTGCAGGGTAAATTTTTCAATCAGCTCGTCGCGGGTGAAAAACTCCTGGTCGCCGTACGACCAGCCGAGCCGGACCAGGTAATTGAGCAGGGCATCGGGCAGATAGCCCATATCCCGGTAGGCGGTGACCGACATGGCGCCGTGGCGCTTGCTCAAACGCGTCTTATCGCCGCCGAGCACCATGGGCACGTGACCGAAAACGGGCACCGGGGCATCGAGGGCCCGGTAGAGCAGGACCTGCTTGGGGGTGTTGCTGATGTGATCGTCGCCGCGGATGATGGTATTGATTTCCATGGCAATGTCGTCTACCACCACGGCCAGGTTGTACATGGGTGTGCCGTCGCTCCGGCAGATGATGAAATCATCGATTTCGGCATTGGAAAACACGATGTTGCCCCGGATTGTATCCTCGACCACGGTATTGCCGATCTGCGGGGACTTGAAACGGACCACGGCGTCCTCGGCGGCCGAAAGCCCCCGGTTTCGGCAGGTGCCGTCGTATCTCGGGTTCTCGCCCCGTTTTTTGGCTGCTTCGCGCATCTGCTCCAAACGCTCGGCCGAGCAGGTGCAGTAATACGCCTGCCCGGTTTCAATCAAGCGCTCGACAGATTGCCGGTATACGGCAAAGCGCTCGGACTGGTAATAGGGCCCCTCGTCCCAGTCGATGCCGAGCCATTGCAGGGCCTCGAAAATGGCATCCACCGATTCGCGGGTCGAACGCTCCACGTCGGTGTCTTCAATGCGAAGGACAAACCGTCCTGCGTTGTGGCGGCTATAAAGCCAGTTAAACAGCGCTGTCCGGGCGCCGCCGATATGCAGAAAGCCGGTGGGGCTCGGTGGAAAACGGGTGACAATGGTATCCATATTTTTCGTTATCCCCTATGATATGTGGGTAAACGCAGCCGGACATCCGATGCGTGAAATGCAAAATTTATAAATTTACCCCACTGTTTGACGAAAATCAAGCCCCGATAAAAATTCCCGCCTGAAATCCCTTGACATCATATACAATTTAACATACTAGAATCAATGGTATTTTTATCACCAACATAAAAATATTAAACGAAATTTCAGAAAGTTAGGAGATATAGACCATGGCTGTACCCAAGCACAAGGTATCCAAATCAAAACGGGACAAGCGCCGGACCCACAAAAAAACCCAGGGGCCGACCTTAACCACCTGCGCCCAGTGCGGCGAACCCGTTATGCAGCATCATGCATGCCGGGAATGCGGGGCGTACAAGGGACGCACGGTTATAGAGCCGGCTGAATAATATCTTTGCCACAAAGTGAGCGACGAATACGTTTTCCGGCGGCGTTACGGCAAACCGAAACGGGGCGGGTCCGTATTTTTGGGCCACCCGAACGGCGGCCACAGACGGCGGGCGAATTCCGGCAATTTTTTCCGAAATATCTTGCATGAATGACGGCTCCCAAAGGACAATCGTTGTCACCGGCGGCACAAAAGGTATTGGCCGCGCCATTTGTCGGGCTTTTGCCGGCACTGAAACCCTCGTGTTCTTTAATTATGCCAGCGCCGGCCCGGATGCGGCGGCAACCGAAGACGCCGTTTTACAGGCCGGCGGGCAGGCAAAGGGCATGCGGGCCGACGTAACGTCCGAGTCCGAAATGACGGCGTTTTTCAAAAACGTCACCGAAGAGACGGGCCGGATCGACGTATTGGTCAACAATGCCGGCATTGCAAAAGACGGCCTTTTGCCCCGCATGAAAACCCAGGACTGGGACGCGGTCATGGATGTCAACCTGAAGGGGACGTTTTTCTGCACCCGCATGGCAAGCCGGACAATGATGCGCCAGAAAAGCGGTCGGATCATCAACATGACATCGGTGGCCGGCATTGCAGGCAACCCCGGCCAGGCCAATTATGCGGCTTCCAAGGCCGGTATCGTGGGGTTGACCAAATCGGCCGCCAGGGAACTGGCCTCGCGTCATATCACGGTCAACGCCATTGCCCCCGGCTATATTGAAACGGATATGACCACGCACCTGCCGGAATCCAAAAAAGCGGAAATCCTTTCACAAATTCCCATGGGCCGTGCCGGCACCCCGGAAGAGGTCGCATCAGTGGCGCTGTTTCTGGCCTCCGATGCCGCGCGCTATATCACCGGCCAGGTCATCCATGTAAACGGCGGAATGTACACCTAAGCGCGAAGGAGTAGCGGATATGACCATCGAAGAGAAAGTCAAGAAACTGATTGCGGAAAAACTGGAAGTCGACACCGACGACGTGGTCGGCAAGGCATCGCTGATCGACGACCTGGGCGCCGATTCACTGGCCATTGTGGAGCTGATCATGACCATGGAAGAAGAATTCGACATCGACGTACCCGATGAAGATGCGGAAAAACTGGTCACCGTCGACGACGCCATCAACTACATCAACCAGAAATCAAACGCGTAGCGCCCGCCATGACGACCTCAACACCCATTGTTATCGGATGCGATCATGCCGGCTACCAGATGAAACAAGCCGTCAAAGCCCACCTGACCGAAGCCGGCACCGCCTTTGAAGATTTCGGCACCGACAGTGAAAAATCCGTGGATTATCCGGATTTCGGCAACCGCATCGCGCAGAAAATTGCCGACGGCACATATGAACGCGGGATTTTAATCTGCGGCACCGGCATCGGCATGTCCATGGTGGCCAACCGCTACCCGGCGATCCGGGCGGCATTGTGCAACGATTTGTTTTCCGCGATCATGAGCCGCCGGCACAACGATGCCAATATACTGGTCATGGGCGGCCGTGTAATCGGCACCGCCCTGGCCGAACAAATCGTCGACACCTGGCTCCGGACCCCTTTTGAGGGCGGCCGTCACCAGCAGCGGCTGGACAAATTCTGTTAACGGCCACGCCGATTTCCGAAAATATTAACGATACCGAAAGAGAATTCATTTTATTATGACTCAATCCGCAAAAGACATGGTACTCGATTTGAGCCTGGTGGAAAAAGTCGACCCGGAGATCGCCGATGCTATCGGCCGGGAATACGACCGCCAGGTCAACACCCTGGAACTCATCGCCTCGGAAAACATTGTCAGCCCCTCGGTGATGGCCGCCCAGGCCAGCGTGCTGACCAACAAATACGCCGAAGGCTACCCGGAAAAACGCTATTACGGCGGCTGTGAATACGTTGACGTGGCCGAAATCAAAGCCATTGAACGGGCCAAAGAGCTCTTCGGCGCCGAATACGCCAACGTCCAACCCCACTCCGGCTCCCAGGCCAACATGGCCGTATTTTTCGCCCTGTTACACCCGGGCGACACCATAATCGGCATGGATTTGTCCCACGGGGGGCATTTGACCCACGGGGCGGCGGCGAGTTTTTCCGGCCGGTTTTTCAACTTTGTCCACTACGGCGTTGAAAAAGACACCGGCCGCATCGACTACGAACAGGTGGCCCGGCTGGCCGAAAAACACCGGCCCAGCATGATCATCGCCGGGGCCAGCGCCTATCCCCGGATCATCGATTTCGAGGCCTTTTCCAAAATCGCCCGGTCCGTGGGGGCCTATTTCGTCGTCGACATGGCCCACATCGCCGGCCTGGTGGCCACCGGCAGACACCCCTCTCCCGTGCCCCATGCCGACGTGGTCACCTCCACCACGCACAAGACCCTGCGCGGGCCCCGCGGCGGATTGATCCTGGGCAAGTCGGACCTGAGCAAAAAGCTCAACAAGGAAATCTTTCCCGGCATCCAGGGCGGGCCGCTGATGCACGTCATCGCTGCCAAGGCCGTGGCCTTTAAGCTGGCCAAGGCCGAAAGCTTTCACAAATACCAGGACCGGGTGATCCAAAACGCCCAGACGCTGGCCGACTACCTCATGGCCAACGGCGTTTCCCTGATTTCCGGGGGCACGGACAACCACATGATGCTCGCGGACCTGCGGAACTTAAACATTACCGGCAAAAAGGCCGAAGCGGTCCTGGAAAAGGCCGGCATCACGGTCAACAAAAATACCGTGCCCTTTGATACCGAAAGCCCGTTTGTCACCAGCGGCATCCGCATCGGCTCCGCGGCGGTGACCACCCGCGGCATGACCGAAAAGGAAATGGCCACAATCGGGGGCCTGATGATCGATGTGCTCAAAAACCCGGATGACGAGGACCGGATCGCCGGCATCCGCAAACAGGTGACCGAAATGTGCCAGGGCTTTCCGCTGTTTGCGGACACCGCGTAAATTCAAGACACCGGCAAAAGGGCCGGAAAACCGACAAAGCCAACCGGAACACGACGCAATGACCGCAACCGATACCCGCCCCGACTGGGATCAATACTTCATGGCCATCGCCGACTTAGTGGCGCGGCGCTCGACATGCCTTCGCCGGTCGGTGGGGGCGGTCGTCGTCAAAGACCGGCGGATACTGGCCACCGGCTACAACGGCGCCCCGGCGGGCATTGCCCATTGCATGGAAACCGGCTGCCTGCGGGAGAGCTTAAACGTCGCCTCGGGCCAGCGCCATGAACTGTGCCGGGGCATTCACGCCGAGCAAAACGCCATTATTCAGGCGGCCTACCACGGCGTCAGCATCCAGGGCGGCATGCTTTACTGCACCAATCTTCCCTGCTCGATCTGCACCAAGATGCTCATCAACGCCGGTATCGGCCGGATCTACTATTCATCCGGCTATGCCGACGAGCTTTCGCAGCACCTTCTCGACGAGGCCGACATTTGCGTCCGGCAGGTTTCAAACCCATATGGAAAGGGGGAGGATTGATGAAATGCCCTTTTTGCGGGGAAAATGACAACAAGGTAATCGATTCCAGGCTGAGCAAGGAAGGCAACGCCATCCGAAGGCGCCGGGAATGCCTGGCCTGTCAGCGGCGGTTTACCACCTATGAATACATTGAAGACATTCCGCTGATGATCATTAAAAAAGACCGGCGGCGGGAGGTTTTCAGCCGCGACAAGGTCCGCTCGGGCCTGAAAAAGGCATGCGAGAAGCGCGAAATCAGCATGAACGTCATCGAATCCTTTATCGAGGAGCTCGAAAGGGACCTGCGGGAATCCGAGGAGAAAGAAATCTCGTCGCAGATTATCGGGGAAAAAATCATGGCCAGGCTCCATGAACTCGACAAGGTCGCCTATGTACGATTTGCCTCCGTTTACCAGGACTTCAAGGATGTCGATGATTTTGTCACCGAACTCAAAACGCTGCTCGATAAGCGGGAAACATAACAAAAAATCACCTTGCCCCTGGCTTTTTGATACTTATTTTGTATGGTTCCGTATAGGCTGAGCCGTTTTGCGGAACCATTATTGTTTAAACCCCCGGCACGGCATTCTACCATGCAGGACACCGATCACAATTTCATGCAGATGGCGCTGGACTTAGCGGCCCGGGGTCGGGGCTATACCTCGCCCAATCCCATGGTCGGCGCCGTGATTGTCAAAGACAACTGGGTGGTGGGCCAGGGATGGCACGAAGCCGCCGGCGGCCCCCACGCCGAAATCAATGCCATCGATGACGCCGGGCAAAACGCCCGGGGCGCTACCCTTTATGTCACCCTGGAGCCCTGCAATCACGAAGGCAAAACCCCGCCCTGCACCCGGGCCATTGTTTCGGCCGGCATCGCCCGGGTGGTGGTGGCCATGGCCGATCCCAACCCCCATGTCACCGGCGGCGGTATCGCATACCTGCGGGATGCCGGCATCGAGGTCACCACCGGCATCTACGAAGCTGAAGCATGGCGATTAAACGCCTTTTTCATCAAGCATACCCAGACGGGCCGGCCCTATGTGATTTTAAAATGCGCCGCCACCCTCGACGGACAGATCGCCACAAAAACCGGCGATTCCAAGTGGGTCACCGGCCCGGCCGCCCGCACCCGTGTCCATGAACTCCGGCACGCCGTCGACGGCATCATGGTCGGCGTGGATACGGTCAAATCCGACAATCCCAGCCTGACCACCCGGCTGGAAGACAAAAAAGGGGTTGACCCGGTCCGAATTGTTCTTGACACCCGGCTTACGATTTTCGAAGATGCCAAGGTACTGGCCCCCGGCAGTGAGTCCGATACAATTGTAATTACAGGAAATCCGGTTGATCCGGACAAACGGCAGCGTCTGCTGGCAAAAGGCGTCCGCGTCATGGAGGCCCCGGTCAAAAACGATCGCATCGACCTTGCCGGCCTTATGGATCAACTCGGGCAAATGGAAATTTGCAGCCTGCTCGTCGAAGGCGGCAGCCGGGTGACCGCGGCCATGCTTACCGCCGGCTTGGTCGACCGGATCAATTTTTTCTATGCCCCCAAAATTCTGGGCGGCAGCGGCATTGCCATGTGCAGCGGCCCGGGGCCGGAAAAAATGGCAGCGGCCATCGGCGTGACCAACATGGAAGTCCGGTATTTCGGCGACGACCTGCTGGTCGAAGGCGATATTGTATCCGAATCCGAATCCTAAAAAAACCGCAGGGACTTTTCTCAATAAAGCCGATGATGACATCATGTTTACAGGCATCATAGAGGGACTCGGCACCATTTCCGGCGCCCGGCCGGCCGGCTCGGGACGGCGGGTGGAAATCCGCGCCGACTATGCACTTTCCGGCACGAAAATCGGCGACAGTATTGCCGTCAACGGGGCATGTCTGACCGCCGTGGAAGTCAGCGGCGCGCACTTTGCCGCCGACGTGTCGCCGGAATCCTTGCGGCAGACCACCATCGGCGACCTTGCACCGGGCCACCGCGTCAACCTCGAACGGGCCCTGCGGCCGGCCGACCGCCTGGACGGCCACATCGTATCCGGCCACATTGACGGCACGGCGCGGATTACATCCATAAAAAACATAGGCGAGGTCTTAGTGATCGGCTTTTCGGCGAAAAAAGCCCTGACCCGCTACATGATCCACAAGGGCTCCGTGGCCGTCGACGGCATCAGCCTGACCATCAACAGTTGCGGCGACTCGGACTTCGAGGTCAGCATTATCCCGCACACAGCCGAAATCACCACCCTGGGATTGAAATCTTCGGGCGATTCGGTCAATATCGAAACCGATCTGATCGGAAAATACGTGGAAAAATTTCTTTTCCGGCCCGGCAACGCCGGAAGCGATCCCCCGGCATCCGATATCGACATGGATCTGCTGGCCAAAACCGGATTTTTATAGTTTTTTTCATATACGGAGACAAAACAATGGGACATTTATCAATTGAACAGGCCATCGCGGAAATCCGCGCCGGCCGGATGGTTATACTCGTAGACGACGAGGACCGGGAAAACGAGGGCGATCTGACCATGGCCGCCGAGGCCGTGACCCCGGAGGCGATCAACTTCATGGCCAAATACGGCCGGGGCCTGGTCTGCCTGTCGCTGACCCCGGATCGGGTCGAGACCCTGGAGCTGCCCATGATGGTCCGGCACAACACCTCGCAGTTCGAAACCGGCTTCACCGTTTCCATCGAGGCCAAGAAAGGGGTGACCACCGGAATTTCGGCCGCGGACCGGGCCACCACCATACAGACCGCCATTGCCGACAACGCCAGGGCCGAGGATCTGGCGCGCCCCGGCCACGTCTTTCCGCTGCGGGCCCGGCGCGGCGGTGTCATTGTCCGGACCGGACAGACGGAAGGATCGGTGGATCTCGCCCGGCTGGCCGGTCTGAAACCGGCCGCCGTCATCTGCGAAATCATGAACGATGACGGCACCATGGCCCGGATGCCCTCGCTGGAGCAATTCAGCGAAGAACACGGCATCGGTATCTGCACCATCGCCGATTTGATCGAATACCGGATGCGCAACGAGTCCTTTGTCAGAAACGTGGTCGAAACCACCATTCCCACCGTATTTGCCGGCGAATTCAAAGCCATTGTCTATGAAAACGACGTGGATGACTTCCAGCACATCGCCCTGGTCAAGGGCGATATCGACCCCGAACAGCCGACGCTGGTGCGCGTGCACTCGGAATGCCTCACCGGTGATATTTTCGGCTCCATGCGATGCGACTGCGGCGAGCAACTGCGGCGGGCCATGATGATGATGGAAGAAGAAGGCAGCGGCGTGCTGCTTTATGTCCGCCAGGAGGGCCGGGGCATCGGGCTGGTCAACAAGCTCAAGGCCTACGGGCTCCAGGACGAGGGCTACGACACGGTGGAGGCCAACGAAAAGCTCGGATTTAAAGCCGATCTTCGCGACTACGGCATCGGCGCCCAGGTGCTGGCCGATCTCGGCGTCAAAAAAATGCGGCTGATCACCAACAACCCGAAAAAAATCGTCGGCCTCGACGGCTACGGACTGAGCGTGGTGGAACAAATCCCCATCAAGACCGAACCCAACGATTTCAACCGCTGCTACCTGGAGTGCAAGGCCTTGAAAATGGGCCATTACCTAAGCATCGACCCAACCGAGGAAACCAAAACCCAGAGGAAAAAGCATGCCTAAATTTATCGAAGCCAACCTGATTGCCGAGGGCAAGCGCTTTGCCATTGTCGTCAGCCGGTTCAACGACTTTATCTCCGAAAAACTGCTGGCCGGGGCCATCGATGCCTTAACCCGCAGCGGTGCCGCCGACGGCGACATCGAGGTCGTCAAGGTGCCCGGCTCCTTTGAAATCCCGCTGGTGGCCAAAAAGGTGGCCGAAAAAAAGCAGCATCATGCCGTGCTCTGCCTCGGTGCGGTCATCCGCGGTTCAACCCCGCATTTTGAGTACGTCAGCGCCGAAGTGTCGAAGGGCGTGGCCGCAGCCGGCATGGACACGGGCGTGCCGGTGATTTTCGGCGTCATCACCACCGATACCATTGAACAGGCCATTGAACGCGCGGGCACCAAGGCCGGCAACAAAGGTTGGGACACGGCGATTGCCGCCGTTGAGATGGCCAACCTTTTCGATATCATGAATTAAGTATTTAACAAGGTGTAATGAAAAATCGCCGCAAATCAAGAGAACTGGCGCTTCAGGCGCTGTTTTGCATCGACATGCTCGAAGAGGAAACCGAGCCGCTCATTGAAGAGATCTGCCGATTGATCGATCCGCCCGAAAAAGCCCGGCCGTACTTTTTGACCCTGGTCAACGGCGTTGTCGAACACCGGCAAGACATTGACGAACGGATTGTGGGGACTTCGAGCAACTGGAAGCTCAGCCGGATGTCGTTTGTGGACCGCAACATCATCCGGTTGTCCGTTTACGAACTGCTCTTCAGAGACGATATCCCCCCCAAGGTGGCGATCAACGAAGCCATTGACGTGGGCAAGAAATTCGGCACGGAAAAATCCGGCGGCTTTATCAACGGGATTTTAGACAGTGTCTACCAGCGCTTCATCGGCGACGGGGCGCCCGTGGCCGATATGGCCGATATGTCCGCGCCCGGCGGGGCCGAAAAGAAACAATAGCGAATCAATTGGATTGCCAGGCGACCGATCAATCGACAACAAGGAGTCTTTCATGAAAAACAGACAGATCTTTCTGAACCCGGACGAAATCCCCCGGCAATGGTATAATATACTGGCTGACATCAAGATGAACCCGCCGCTGGGTCCGGACGGCAATCCCGTTTCCCCGGATCAACTGGCACCGGTGTTTCCCATGAACTTAATCGAACAGGAAGTCAGCACCGAGCGATGGATCGATATCCCCGACGAGGTGCTCGACGTGCTTTCCATCTGGCGACCGGCCCCCCTGGTACGTGCGTATAACCTCGAAAAAGCTTTGGGCACACCGGCGAAAATCTATTTCAAAAACGAGTCGGTCAGCCCCCCGGGCAGCCACAAGCCCAACACCGCCGTACCCCAGGCCTATTACAACAAGGCCTTCGGCATCAAAAACATGACCACCGAAACCGGCGCCGGCCAGTGGGGCAGCGCCCTTTCCTTTGCCTGCGGGCAGTTCGGCATCAATTGCAAGGTGTTTATGGTGCGCATCAGCTTCGACCAGAAACCCTACCGCAAAACCATGATGGCCATGTGGGGCGGTCAGTGCGTGCCGAGTCCGAGCCACGACACCAAGGCCGGCCGGGAGGCGCTGGCAAAAAACCCGGACACCCCGGGCACGCTCGGCATTGCCATCAGCGAGGCCATCGAGGCCGCCGTGGGCGATGAAACCGGCCAGACCCGCTATTCGCTGGGCAGCGTCTTAAACCACGTGATGATGCACCAGACCATTATCGGCCTGGAGGCCAAAAAGCAACTGGACAAGGTCGGCCACTACCCGGACGTGGTCATCGGCTGCGCCGGCGGCGGCAGCAATTTCGCCGGCCTGGCCTACCCGTTTGTCTACGACAAAATCCACGGCAAGCAAATCGACATCCTGCCCGTTGAACCCGCGGGATGCCCGACGCTGACCCGAGCACCGTTTGTCTACGATCACGGCGATACGGCCAAATACACGCCCATGCTGCCCATGTACAGCCTGGGCCACGATTTCGTGCCGCCGCCCGTGCATGCCGGCGGCCTGCGCTACCACGGCATGGCCCCCACGGTCAGCCAGTTGGTGGACGAAGGGATTTGCGAGGCCCGCTCCGTGGTCCAGAGCCGCGCCTATGATGCCGGCATGCTTTTGGCGCGCACCGAGGGCATCATACCGGCGCCCGAAACCACCCATGCCCTTGCCTGTGTCGTGGATGAAGCCAAAAAGGCCAAGGAAGAGGGCAAGGAAAAGGTGATCCTGTTTAACTGGAGCGGCCACGGCCTGCTGGACCTCGGCGCCTATGACGCTTATTTTACCGGCAATATCACCGACGTGGAATTATCGAACGAGGAACTCAAAAGCGCGGAGGCGGTTTACGAAAAATACCCGAAGCCGCAGCATTTCAAAAGCTTTTAAACCCGTATCATCGCATTAAAAATTAAAAATCGATCAAAAAGGAAAAACGTTACATGATCGATCATGAAAAGGACAACCTGCAACGGCGCTGCCCGCGGCTGGGCAGCATGATCGCCTTTAAATACTGCTTGATCAGCGGCGAAGACAGCCTGCCCTGCGGCAAAATCTTTGACTGCTGGTGGGAAATCTTCGATGTGGATCAATACCTGAAGGCCAATCTGCCCGAGGCGGTTTACAACCACTTGGTGGCCGAAAAACCGAAAGAAAAGGTGGCCTCCATTGTTGAAATCGCCGAGGCGGCCAAAAAACGCACCGACCGGTAAACCGGCTGCACGGAAGCTTCCGGCGGATACAGGCAAAACAAAAACCAAACAGGAGATCGATCTTGATATTAAAAGTACTTGCCCTGGGCCCGATTATGGCCAACTGCTACATTCTCGGCTGTGACCGGACCAAAGAAGCGGCCGTCATCGATCCGGGCGACGAACCCGACCGGGTGCTGATGGCGCTGGCCGAGGAAAAACTCACCGTGAAATACATCCTAAACACCCACGGGCATTTCGATCACGTGGGGGGCAACAACCGGATGAAAAAGGCCACCGGCGCCGAACTGATCATCCATGCCGATGACGCCCCGATGCTGGATTCCTTAAACACCGCGGCATCCGCATTCGGATTGAGCGCGGAAAACTCGCCGCCCCCAGACCGCACCGTGGATGAAGGCGACGCGCTCACTTTCGGCGATATCACCCTGAAGGTAATCCACACGCCCGGCCACTCGCCCGGCGGCATATCCTTTCATTCCGACGGTATGGTCTTTGTCGGCGACGCCCTGTTTGCCGGCTCCATCGGCCGGACCGATTTTCCCGGCGGCGATTTCAACACCTTAATCGCCAGCATCAAGAACAAGCTGTTTGCCCTCGGCGATGACACCAAGGTCTATACCGGCCACGGCCCGACCACCACCATCGCGCAGGAAAAACAGGGCAATCCGTTTTTGCGGTAGCAGAACAAAAGATCGCCGGTATTTGTAGAGTCCATCTTCCGATTACATAAAAACCGGGGCAGCGGGAAACATGCGCCCCGGTTTTCCTTCCGGCGCTACACAACGCCGCGGTAAAACGCTATTTGCCGGGCATCTTCCGTAAAGGGCGTCAAAAGCTTTCGCATTTCTGACTTGTCAAGCGGCTGTTGACTGCGAGCGGCGGCGGCAAGGGTTTGCACTTCGGACTCGTTTGAACAGCCGACGATGGCAACGGTTATCGGTTTACTTAAGGCATAACGCAGCAGCAATTCAGGGGTCACCCCGAGATGCGGCGCGATGTAATGCCCGGCCCCCAAAATTTTCATGCCGATAACAGCGATTTTTTTATCCAGCGCCGCCGGAAGCGTTTTGGTCAGAAAACCGCCCAGCACCTCCTCGACGGGATTGACCGGCATCATGACCGAATCCACGGGCCATTCTTGAACCGCCCGGGCCAAAACGTCGGGGTCATGGTGCCCGGTAACCCCGATCCAACGTATTTTGCCTTCTTCTTTGGCCTCCAGAAAGGCTTCAAGCGCTCCCCCGGGGCCGGATATCGCCGACAATTCCGCAACGGTTCGAACGTCATGGATCTGCCAGAGATCCAGATAATCGACGTGAAGCCGCTGCAGGGTTTCTTCGAGGTCTTTTCGCGCCCCGTTTTTGTCCCGGCTTGCGGACTTGCTGGTTTGAAAAATACGGTGTCTTTCCTGCGGATCGGGCTTCCATATCCCGCCGTAATAAACCTCGCTGTCCGAATAAACACGAGCGCTGTCATAATAGGTGATGCCCTCGGCGACAGCCGAACGAATGACCCGATGGGCGGCTTCGATTTTTCCGGTAGTTCTCAAAACCCCTTCGCCGCCTAAACCCACACGGGTGACTGTTTGGCCGGTGGTTCCGAAAGGCACTGCCGGTATTTTGTTTTTTCCCATGACACGGTATCCTTTCCGCAAACGGGTTGGTTTGGACAATGCATCCATTCTTTCTGTAAAGTATCCATAAAACCCATCACAATCAAAAAACATTTCAACCGAAGGCTGGCCATATATGATCAGTGGTCATATATGGCCAGCGACATTTTCCTTTTCCGCCGAAACCCTTTCCGCCAGTTGCGCCAAATATCTTCATTAAACCGGTCCATTATCGCTAAAATCGTGAACACAAAAATTCCGGCACGGATTGTGTAGGCTGTAAAGCAGAAAGTATCAACCATCCGACAATCACAGATCAAACTCGAATATCGGCTTTTGCCGAAAAGAGGCTGCCATGATCATCGTCCGAATAAGCATTCAAGTTTTGGCGGAAAAACAAAAAGAGGTGATGCAAACGCTTTTGTCGCTGATGATCCCCATGGAAAAAGAAGCAGGGTGTCTCGGTTATGCGGTGGCAGCCGACATGACGGATAAAAACACACTTTATGTCTTCGAAGAATGGGAAAACCGCCAGAAGCTGGACAATCACTTAAAATCCGATCTTTTCAGTGTCCTGCTGGGGATCAAAAGCCTTTTGCGCCAGCCCCACGGCATCCATATTTACACTGTTGAAAAAGCCGAGGGCATAAACGCGGTACTATCCGCGCGCAGCAAAAAAGAAGACGGCGTTTGGCTCGAAAATCAAGGAGAGTAAGCGAGGAATCAATGGTCCACCCACCGGTGAAAAGCCCCGCTATAATCCCGGCGGGGCTTACAAGGAACGAACCGTCAACCGGACCGGAAAACAGGCCGATCGGGTAATCTCAAAGTTTCTCTGGACAAAATCGCGCGGCGGGCCGATGCGGGTCGAGGAGGTATTTTTTCAGGTCCCCGGCAAACGTGGACGAAATGTCGAGCTGAGGAAAATGTCCGCACTCCGGGTACGTGGTAAGGGTAATTCCGGTAGAATGCGCCATCATGGAGCGTCCCTGCTTCATCGGCAGGATGGGATCATTTTCCCCCCAGAAAAGGGCTATGGGCGGCAGGTCTTGAATCTCACAGGCGCGTTGTTTTGTCTGCATATACTGGCCATAAAGATTAATGACGCCGGCAACCGATTGCTGAAATGCCCGATGCGTGCCGGGAATGTCCATCATTTCAACGGCGTGCTTAATTTCATCGGGGGCCCTGTTTCCAAAAATTCCGGGCGAAAAACGCATCAGTATTGGAATGATGCGTCGAACAACGAGCGGTGTCAGCAGGGGGCCCAGTACCGGGAAGGTCACATACTTGAGCCACATGCCGACTTCTCGTCCCAAGCCGCCCGGCGCCAAAAGCGCCAGCCGGTCTATCCGGTTTTTGCCCTCAAGGAGCATCCACTGGGCAATGCCGCCGCCGAAAGAATGTCCGCAGATGTGAGCGTGTGTGAGGTCCACGGCATCCATCCATTCAATTACCATGCGGGCATACCAGGCCAGCGTATACGGTGCGTCCGGTCTGTCCGAAAGACCACTGCCGGGAAGATCGATCATCATTACTCGAAAATCATCGGCAAGCAGTTGCGCAACCTCTGCCCAGACGCGATGTGTGTCCTGGAAGCCGTGAATGAGCACAAGCGGCGGGCCCGAGCCCATCTCGCTCCAGGCGATTGACACCCCGTCTATGTCCGTTTTATGGAATTTTCCGATCATTTCCATGTATTTTCCCTTCTCCTTACGTAACTGAAAAACTGGCAAAGGCCAAAATTCTAATCACTCCGTGGCTTCCTCTGCTTTGTCACCGGCATCTTCCACTGCTTCGCCCGCTTCTTCACCGGCTTCCTCCATGGTTTCTGTTGCCTCCTCGCCGGTCTCTTCCATTCCATTGTCATTGCCGCATCCGAGCGCCCCGATGCTGATTGCACCCAACAATGCCAGAATCAAAAAAAGCTTCCTGAAAAACTTCATGTCCCCTCCCCTTGTCCAATGATTTCAAGCAGCAGCGGCCAATCACAACCCATTATTTGCCCTGCCTTTTTTTGCTGCTTTTCTTTAGTTCCCGGAAACGGTTTCCGGCGAGTCATTTGCTCACTATTTTATAGTATTTCAATTGTTGTGCCAGGGCGCTGTCTCCCAGGACAGATTCACATATTATATTGATTTTTATTGATAATTCCCTGAAAAGAAACTTTTCGGGACATCATTTGCGTCCGAATGGAAAGGTCAAATATTACCCAATGGTCATATAAGACCTGGAAAGCGGCAAATGAAAACAACTTGTCGGCATTACCCCATACGCACCACAACATCGTATCGCCGCTTTTCATCTGAAAGGGGAATGTCTGTCCCGCTAAGGACTTCGCCTTCGAGCAGAACCTGCTCGATCCCGGTGTTGACGCCTTTGGGGTTTTGGACCTGAATATGATAAACCGAGGCGCCATAACGGTAGGTTATGGTAAATCCGGGCCAGTCCCCGGGGATGCACGGTGAGATGCGAAGAACATTTCCTGCACGGCGAAATCCCAGAATCGCCTCCAGGCCGAGGCGGTACATCCAGCTTGCCGATCCGGTATACCAGGTCCATCCGCCCCGCCCGTTATGGGGTGGTATGCTGTAGACATCTGCGGCGATGACATAGGGCTCCACCCGGTACCGGGCCATTTTTTCCGGGGTATCCCCGTGGCAGACGGGGTTTAACATCCTGAAAAGCGCCTGACTGCGGTCTCCCTGGCCCAGTTCGGCAAAGGCCCATACAGCCCAGGTTGCCGCGTGGGTGTACTGTCCCCCGTTTTCCCGGATGCCCGGGGGA
>JBNJEA010000202.1:0-4443 GCA_051745395.1 Thermodesulfobacteriota bacterium
CGCCGGGCCTGCCGGCACGACCAATGATTCCGTCAAGCCGGAACAATCACCGAATGGGGCAGCAAGGAAGCCGGCACAACCAGAAGCCTCCACCGCAACCGAAAAAACCACCGCAAAGCCGTCCACACCCGAAATCCCCGTTACCCTCGAAATCGGGGAAAACGGCATCGCCGGGGCCTTTGAAAAAGCCGTTGCAGCCTCCGAGCAGCACTATGAACTGGTCATGGACGCCATACAGCTCCGGTTTCAGGAAACATTCGATCATCTGCTGTGTTTCAATACCCTTTCCGGCATTGATTTTCTTGCCTACCAGGAAGAAACCGCCCGAAAGGTCTTAAAACGGTTTCGGGGCCGGGCCCTGCTGGCCGACGAAGTCGGCATGGGCAAAACCATCGAGGCCTGCATGGTGCTCAAGGAATACATCATGCGCCGGATGATCCGCAATGCCTTAATTCTTGCCCCTACCCCGCTCGTCAGCCAGTGGCAGGAAGAACTGCGGTCCAAATTCGGCCTGCCATTCGTATCAACCGACGATCGGACCTTGCGCGGCGCAGGCGATGACTTCTGGCAGCAGCCGTATATCGTGGCCTCGATCAATATCGCCAAATCCAAAAAGAACTTTGCCACGGTCTCCGAACGGGACTGGGACATGGTCATCGCAGACGAGGCCCATCACTTCAAAAACAAAAGCACCCTGAACTGGAAGCTGCTCAATGCCATCAAAAAGCGGTTTTTATTGATGCTGACCGCCACGCCGGTGGAAAACAACCTCATGGAGCTCTACAACCTGATCACCCTGCTAAAGCCGGGACAGCTCAAAACCGCATCCGCCTTCAAGGCGGAGTTTATGACCCGCGGCGATGCAACAGATCCGAGAAACCGCACCCGGCTAAAGGGGCTTCTCGACCAGGTCATGATCCGCAATACCCGGGCCGTGGCCAATATCCACATTCCGCCCCGCTTTGCCGAAACCGTCCGCATCGATCCCGTATCTTCGGAAACCGAGCTCTACAAACGGGTATCGGAACTGGTGCGCGACATCAATGCCCAGGCATCCAGAGGTACCCGCAACCGGATCATATTGCAGCATCTTCTGGCCGAAGCCGGCTCCTCGCCCGCCGCGGTGGAAAAGACCTTATCCGAATTGGCCGGCAAACAGGAACTTACCGACGAACAACAAGATGAAATTCAAGCAATCCGCAACCTGACCCGGTCCATGGGCGATACCGGCAAAAACAAAATGGTGCTCAACCTGATCAACGCCGCGGATGAAAAAATCATCGTGTTTGTCAAGTATCGCGCCACTCTGGACCACCTCGCCGACGTGCTGGCCTGGCACGGCATCGGCCACAGCCTGTTTCACGGCCAGATGCCCAACGCCCGAAAAGACCGCGAAATCGAGGCTTTTAAAGATAACAACAAGGTCCTGCTGACCACCGAACTCGGCGGCGAAGGCCGCAACCTGCAATTCTGCCGGCGGATGATCAATTATGACCTGCCGTGGAACCCGATGCGCATCGAGCAGCGCATCGGCCGCATCCACCGCATCGGGCAGACCCGGGAAGTGCTGATCTACAACCTTTGTGCCGCCGACACCCTGGAAGATTACATCCTGGATATCCTGGATCGCAAGATCAACATGTTTGAAATGGTGGTCGGCGAAATCGACATGATCATGGGCCGCATGCGCGGGGAACAGGATTTTACGGACATGATCTATGACATCTGGGTCAATGAGTCTTCCGAAAACGAACGTAAGGAAGCCTTTCACAAGCTCGGCACCCGTTTGAAACGATACAAAACGGGCTATGAAAAAACAAAATCCCTGGATGAAAAACTCTTTGGGGAAAATTATGAGGCCTGATACGGACACCCAAGCCGAACCCCTGGAATTTGCCCGGCGATTTCTGCAGTACCACGATGCAGCCGTGGAAAACGACAACGCAGCCATAGAAGCCCTGGTGCCGGAACCATTGCGCACCCTGCTGGATGTGCCCGAGCATATCCGGATTTCGGAAGACGGCGAAAACGCCGAAGACCGGGACAATCATTATACCGTGACCTACGGCGCCCCGGTTTTGGAGCGCATGATCGGCCAAACCCTGGATACCATCCCCATCACCGGCTGCCGCCTGGAATTTGACTACATCAAAAACGGCGGTTTTGACCGGCTTCTCGAAGACCAACTGACGTTTTACGGCGCAGCGGCCGCCATAGAAACCGTTGCCGAAGTAACCGCCGAATATATCCTGGTCTCCTGCCGCTACACCGCCCAAAGCGACGAGCAGAAAGAAGGGCTTTCGACCATGGTTTTTAACGCCAACACCGGCGGACTCGTACCGGCCATGGCCGAGCCATTCGATACCAGCAGATTCCGC
Source organism: Thermodesulfobacteriota bacterium (assembly GCA_051745395.1). Lineage (GTDB taxonomy): Bacteria > Desulfobacterota > Desulfobacteria > Desulfobacterales > Desulfosalsimonadaceae > JBNJEA01. Next base: position 2,379 of record JBNJEA010000202.1, read on the forward strand.
ACCGTTTTTACCCGGCCCGACACGGATATAAAGCGTAAAATCCTCCCGCTGGCCGAACCAATTGAACAAACCGCCCGGGGGCTTTTGGAAGACCGGCTTGCGTCGTTTCGCGCCAACATGAACCGGCGGTTTCAACGCGATATTGCCAACCTGGAGGAGTATTACAGCAGCCTGGAAGCGGAGATGAAAAAAAGCCTGGAAAAACCCGGCCTGTCTGAAAGCGCCCGAAGCGACCGTCAGGCAAAGATCGATGCGATCCCCGACGAACTTGCCAGCAAAAAAGAAGACTTACTGAAGAAATACAGCATCCGGGTGCGCCTGCAGCCCGCCGCGGCCATCCACATCCGGACGCCGGCCAAAAAAGTCGCCTGCCGCCTTTCCATCGGCAAACAACACCGTCAATTCTTTCTGACCTACAACCCCGCCACCCGGGCAATCGATCCCCCGCCCTGCACCATCTGCCGCAGGCCTATTTCTCATATTCATTTCAACGGCCGACTTGATGCGGTCTGTTATGGATGCAGGAAGTGACATGTCATACATATACGGCTTCCCGATCAATCCGCTCTTTTAAAAATGAATTCATTTTTGCCCTATAACTGACAACGTCGACTTTCGTATGCAAACGATCTTCAAGTTCTTGTTTGATTCCTATTAAACTAAACAGGTCCTGTTCCCGAAGCCTCACAACAATGTCAAGATCACTGGCCTCGTCTATAGCCCCTCTGGCAGCTGAACCGAATAAACCAATTTTTTGAACACCGTATTTTTCGGCGTTGTTATTTTTATACTCCCTTAAAACCTGCAAAACCTGAGCCTGTTTCATATATTATAAATCCTTCATGCTGTTTTTTTTATTCATTTTTGCCACGAAGCTTTATAAGTGTCAACTTGGTTTTGCATTTCGCCTTACACCGCCCTCCCCGCATTTAAAATCATCGACCAGCCGCAATGCCGTGCGGTGACAATATCTCGCCAACGGAATTATGAATCCCTTTGATCTGAAGCCGCTTGACATTTATACCAAATGGTATATACTAATATAAATCACGAAAACGAAAACATTTAAATAAATTCCGGCAGGAGGTACTATGGATACCGCCAAAATTTTTGTAAATGGACGGAGTCAGGCTGTCCGGCTGCCTAAAGCTTACAGGCTTGAAGGCACAGAGGTTTATATAAAAAAAGTGCCGGAAGGGGTCCTCCTGATTCCCAAAAAAGGCTCCATATGGGACAGATGGGAAAAAAACCTGATGAAATATGATCAGCCTTTCATGACAGGTCGCAATCAGCCGGAACAGGAACAAAGCCGGGAGCAACTGGATGAATTATTTGATTGATACCAATATCTGCATTTACATCATGAATCAGCGCCCGCGTGAAATTCTTGATAAATGCAGGCAATTTCAACCCGGCGATATTGCAGTCTCCGCGATTACGGTTTCCGAGCTTCAGTATGGAGCGGCAAAAAGCAGCAGCCCCTCAAAAAATCAGGCCCGCCTGGATGAATTTCTGCTGCCGTTTGAAATCCTGCCTTATGATGCAGAGGTTGCAAAAGCCTACGGTACAATCCGTTCCCGCCTGGAAAAACAGGGAAAATCAACGGGTCCGCTTGATTTCCTTATCGCCGCACACGCCCTCTCCCGGGACCTGATCCTTGTTACCAACAATGAAAAAGAATTTGCCGGAATCCAAAATCTCAGGATAGAAAACTGGTTACAAATCCCATGAGGATCAGGTTATATACTCAATACGTATCTACTTGACTTAACAAATATGTTAAACTATCCATCATCCATACCCAGTTCCTTTCTCAGCTTTTTGATGTCAGGCGCAAACTCTCCTGAAAGATCTTCCTTTCCCCGTTCTCTGTTCGCAGAGGCCTCAAAACTTAAAAGAAGCCCCTCGAGCTTGTCCCTTCCCACAGGGTCCTTTGCCGCCTGGCGCGGGGTCATGTCATCAAGGGCCGGCAGGCTTGTATCAAGCCATTTCTCCCAGTGATCCCTGGCCATCTCTTCTATCTTTTCCCGTATCTCGGGATTCTGCATAAGCTCCTCCTGGCTCA